>JBARRQ010000075.1:0-2208 GCA_049644305.1 Gaiellaceae bacterium | reverse complement strand
TTCCAGATCTCGATGTCGGCCGACATGACCCGTGCGAGCGAACTCCGCGCCCGCCTCGTCGAGGTCATCGGCGACGAGGGCCCGAAGCCGACGCTCACGGACATCCTTACGAAAGCCTGCGCCGCCGCGCTGATGCGGCACAGAGCGGTCAATGCGCGCTTCGTCGGAGACGCCATTGAGCGTTACCCCGCCGCCGACATCGGGATCGCCGTCGCGATTCCCGACGGCCTCGTCGTGCCGATCATCCGTGCCGCGGACCGGCGGACGATCGCCGAGATCGCGGCGGCCCGAGCCGACATCGTCGGACGCGCACGCGGCGGCAAGCTGAAACAGGCCGACCTCGAAGGCGGAACGTTCACGATCTCGAACCTCGGCATGTTCGGGGTCGAGCAATTCGTGGCAGTGCTCAATCCGCCGCAGGCGTCGATCCTCGCGGTGGGGGCCGTCGAGGAGCGACCGGTCGTCGCGAACGGCGAGATCCTTGCCCGCCCGTTGATGACGATGACCCTGACGTGCGACCACCGCGCCCTCGACGGGGCGACCGCATCCGACTTCCTCCGGACGGTCAAGGGGTTCCTGGAGGAGCCGGGCCTGATGCTGTGAGGCGTCGCTTGCGATGCCGATGTCAGGACGCGCGAGCTTGGCTCGTGCGTCCGTCTGAGATGACCGGTCGATGCGCAGGCCGGCAGGCGGTCCGGTGAGGCGTCGGACCGGTCGACGCGCAGGCTGGCAGCGGGTGGGCCAGTGAGGCGTCGCTTGCGATGCCGATGTCAGGACGCGCGAGCTTGGCTCGTGCGTCCGTCTGAGATGACCGGTCGATGCGCAGGCCGGCAGGCGGTGGGCGGGTGAAGATCTGGTACCGCGTCCGCGACCTCACCGCCGCGCGTGCCTTCTACTGCGAGCAACTCGGCTTCACCGAGGCCTTCCTCGACGATGACGGTCGCTGGGCTGCGCTCGAACGTAGCCCGAGCGAGATCGCGCTTACGGAGGGCGTCCCGGAGTCCGGGGAGGAGGGCGGTGTCGCAACGATTGACGTCGAGGACGTGAAGGCCGAGCGTGAGCGCCTGGAACGCGCCGGCGTCGAGGTCGGAACGGTCGTCGAGGTGCACGGCTCAATGCGGCTGCTCGACGTCTTCGACCCCGACGGCAACCGGATCCAGCTCGCGGAGGAGGTCAGGTGATCAGGGAGGCCGGACCCCAGGACGTGCCTTTCCTGAAGGACATGCTCCGGCACGCGTACTACTGGCGTGCGACGACCGTGCCGGAGTCGGGCGAGCCGCCTGTGCAGCGCTACGTCGAGCGCTGGGGACGGCCGGGTGACACGGCTCTGATCGCCATCCACGACTTCCAGCGGGTCGGTGCAGCCTGGTATCGGCTCTTCAAGGCCGACAACCCCGGCTACGGCTTCATCGACGAGGAGACGCCTGAGCTTTCGATTGCCGTCGTGCCGAGCCGCCGGGGCTCGGGTCTCGGGTCGGAGCTCCTCACAGCCCTGACGGAGCGGGCGCGGGCCGATGGTTACGACGCGATCAGCCTGAGCGTAGAGAAGGACAACCCGGCGGTCGCGCTGTACGAGCGGCACGGGTTCGCGCGCGTGGGCGAGGATGACGGCGCCTACACGATGCGCGCAGACCTTCGCGGCTCCTAGCCGGCCTGCGGCGCGCGGCTTGCCCGCCCCAGCGACCCCTGCCCTGGGGCCACCCCAGACCACCACCCGCGATGAGCGTAACGAGGAAATCGTCACGCGTCTGTAACGCGACCGTGCCGAAAGCGTGACGATGGGACGGCACCGAAACCGTGCCGTTGAGCGGCACCGCGCCGAACCGCAGGTCGCCGCTAGGATCGCCCCCGAACCCAAGCGAGGAGCCCAAAGACGATGGAATGTGACGTTGCCGTCCTCGGGGGCGGCCCGGGCGGCTACACGGCCGCGATCCGCACTGCGCAGCTCGGCGCCAAGACCGTCTGCATCGAGCAGGAGCCGGAGCTCGGAGGCACCTGCCTGCGGATCGGCTGCATCCCCACCAAGGCCTGGGTCCAGACCGCGTTCTCACTCAAGGAAGCCGAGGAGACCTTCGCGAAGGTCGGCGTCCGCGTCGGCGTCCCCGAGCTCGACTTCGCCACCGCAAACGAGTGGAAAGCGGCGGTCGTCAAGCAGATGACGCAGGGCGTCGCGAGCCTCTTCAAGGCGAACGGTGTCGATTGGGTCCA
>JBARRQ010000074.1:0-8847 GCA_049644305.1 Gaiellaceae bacterium | reverse complement strand
CCTACACGGCCGGCCAGGTCCTGCCGACCGCCGTCGGTGGAGATGCCGTGCGGATCTACGAGACCGCCCGCCGTCATCCAGGGCGCGGCGGGCAGGTGGCGGGCTCGGTGCTTCTGGAGCGCGCGCTGGGCGGGGCCGCCACGCTGACGCTTGCCGGAGTCGGCTTCGTGCTCGCTGTCGGGCGCTACAACGTCGGCGCCTACCTCTGGATCGAGCTCGCGTTCGTCGTCGCGACGATCGTCCTGGCAGTGGCGCTCTTCTCCAGGCGTGTTCGCCCGCTGCTCGCCCGCACCGTCCCTCTCCTGCGCCGGATCTGGCTCGAGCGTCCGGTTCGTGCGGCGTACGAGGGAATCCACTCGTACCGAGACCACCCTGGGCTCCTCTTCGGCGTCTTCTCGCTGACACTCGTCGTGCAGGCCGTCAGGGTGCTCGCGATCTGGCTGGCGGGCAAGGCGGTCGGCGTGCCGCTCTCGCCTCGCCCCTACTACGTGATGGGGCCTTTGCTCTTCCTGGTGCTGCTCGTGCCGTTCACGATCAACGGGATCGCGGTCCGGGAGTCCTTCTTCGTCAGCTTCCTCGGTCGCCTGCACGTGGACGCCGACAAGGCCTTCGCGACAGGGTTCCTCTTCTTCGTCGTCACGCTCGGGCTCTCGCTGCCCGGGGCGGTGCTCCTCGCCTGGCAGAGCCTCCGCGGGCTCCGCCATGGCTGATCAACGAGTGTCCGTCGTAGTGGTGACGTACAACGCCCTCCCCTGGATCGAGCGATGTCTCGAGAGCGTTCGCGGCTACGAGACGATCGTGGTCGACCACGGCTCGACTGACGGGACGCTCGAGCGCGTGCCGGAGCGGTTTCCCGAGGCTCGGCTGCTCGAGCAGGAGAACAAGGGGCTCGGCGCCGGCCTGAACCTCGGCATGCGCCTTGCGTCCGGCGACTACTACCTGCTCCTCAACTCGGACGCGTGGGCGGTGGATGACGCCGTCGACCGGCTCGCTGCCTTTGCCGACGAGCACCCGGAGGCGGCGGTCGTCGGCCCCCGCCTGCTCAACCCCGACGGCTCGATGCAGCCATCGGTGCGTGGCTTTCCGACGCTCTGGCGCCTTGCGACCGAATACTTCTTCCTTCGAAAGCTGGCGCCTCGCTCGCGCGCCGTGAACGCGTTCTACGGCGCACGGTTCCGCCACGACGAGGCCCGAGAGGCGGAGTTCCTGATGGGCGCCTGTCTGCTCGTGCGGCGGCAGGCCGCCGATACCGTAGGCCTCTTCGACGAGGACTTCTTCATGTTCAGCGAGGAGACGGACTGGTGCTACCGCTTCTGGCAAGCGGGCTGGAAAGTGCTCTTCTACCCGGGGGCTGAGTTCGTCCACGTCGGCGGCGCCACGACCTCGCAAAACTGGGGGCCGATGTACCGCGAGCAGCTTCGGGGCCACCTCCGCTTCCTTGCCAAGCATCGGGGCTTGCGCGAGGCAGAGCGCGCGCGTCGGCTGCTTCTTGCGTCGATGGTGCTGCGCTCAGCCGCCTTTCGGGGAGACAGGCGCGGGACCTCCGCCGCCGCGGCGCGCTGGCTCGCGGGATCGAGGGCGAAGGCGCTGCTGGAGCCCCAGCATTGACCTCGCTGACAGCCGATCTCGGCCTGCGTCTACTCAGGCCACGGGCTCTTCCTCTCGCCTGGCTCGCCGCCCCTGCGCTGCTGGGTCTCTCGCGGCTGGCCCCGGCGAGCGGCGTCGGTCTTGGGCTCCGGCTGACGGCCGCGACGGCCTGCTTGTTGCTTCCCGGCGCGCTGGTGGCGCGGGCGCTCCGGCTGGACGGGCTCGCGCCGGCCTTCGTCTGGAGTCTCGCGGCGCTGTTCGCGGGCCTCGCGGTGATGCTCGCGGTTCACGGCCCGCTCTGGCTGGCCCTTGTGCTGATGGCGGCGATCGGCGCCTGCGCGGTTCCTTTCGGGCTGCGGGGGCGTCCTGCCTTACGCATCTCGCCCTGGGCGCTGGGCGTGCTCGTGCTCGGAATCGGCATGGGAATTGCGCTCTGGTGGGTCGCGGCCTTCGACGGCGATGCCTTCTTCCACCTCGCTCGCGTGCGCAAGCTGCTCGCCCTCGACTCGATCTCGCTCCGCAGTCTCGACGAGTACCGGGACGGGGGTCTCCATCCTGGATATGCCTTTCCCCTCTGGCACGGCTTCCTGGCGCTCGTCGCGAAGCTGGCCGGGGTCGATCCCACCGGGGTCGTCCTGCACGGGCCGACACCGTTGCTGCCGCTCTCGTTCCTGCTGACGTTCGAATCGGGCCTGGCCCTCTTCCGCTCCCGCTGGGCGGCCCTCGCAACAGTCATTGCCCAGTTCACGCTGCTCGGCCTCGCCCCGGGCCACGGCGGCGCGCTGGTCTCGCTCTCCCTTGCCGGAAACGCGAGCCGGATGCTCGTGCTCCCGGCCCTGCTCGCGCTCGTGTTCGCCTACGTCCGATCGCCGTCATGGCCGCTGCTCCTGTCCGTTGCCGCCGCGGCCGGGGCCATGACGCTGATCCATCCACCTCACACGGCCCTCGTCGTCGTCGTGCTGGCGGGTTTTCTCGTTGCCCGGGCACTGCTCGCCCGAGCGGATGTCGCGGCGATCGGGGCCGCGCTCGGGGCGGTCATCGTGCCGACCTCGCTGGTCGCCTTCTGGCTCCTTCCGATTGTCCGCTCGACGGCCTCGCACAATCCCGGCTCCGGCGAGCTGCGCCGGGCGTTCACCTCGTACGCGAACGAGCTCGACGTCTTCGGGCTGCACTCGTACCGCTTGACGCCCGAGCTCTTCGGCCGCGCCGGGGTTATTGCGATCGGGGCGCTCGTGTTGCTGCCGCTCGCCGTCTTCGCGCGCCGGCGCCTCTGGGCGGCCCTCGCCCTCGGCGGGATGCTCGTGACGTTTTTCGTCGCGCTGCTGCCGTTCGTCTTCCCGCACCTGGCGGACGCCCTCTCGATCTCGCAGGCGCGCAAGATCGCCGGCTTCTCGCCGCGTGCCTTCGTCCTCGCCGGCGGTGCTCTCGTCCTGTCCCGGCTGCTGGGGGCGCTGGTGCTTCCCGTCGCCCTCGGTGTGGGGATCCTGCTCCAGTGGCGCTTCCCGGGCGATTTCGGGCTCCCCTACCGGCCGGGGGACGGCGGGCCCGGCTGGTTGACATGGGTCTCGTTCGGAGCGGCGGGGGCAGCGCTGCTTGCCGGGGCGCTCGTCGGACGCCGGCTGCCGCGGCTGGAGCGAGACGGCCCGGTGGCCGTCGCGGCGGTGGCTCTATTCCTCCTGCCTGTGGTCGTGCACGGCTTCTCCCGGTGGAGCCCGATGCCCGCCGCGCGGCCGGCGCCTCCCGACGAGATCGTGCGCGTGCTCCGAGAGCACGTGCCGACGGGTGCCGTCATCTTCTCCGACGCCCAGACCGCCTACGACGTGGCGGCCTTCGTCCCGGTCTACGTGAATGCGACGCCGCCGACCCACAGCAGCGACACGCGCGCAAATCACCCTGCAGTCCGAGTCCGCGACGAGATGCGCTTCTTCCGTGACGGCGGGCCGATGTCGGTCCCGCGCCGGTACGGCGCCGGCTGGCTGCTGATCGACCGCACGCGCGTCCGCCGGCGCTTCGCGCTGCCGCAGGTCTACGCGGACGGCCGGTACGTTCTCTATCGGCTGCGATGAAGGTTCTACTCGTGACGATGTATTTCCCGCCGGCGGGCGGGGGCGGCGTCCAGCGCCCGCTGAAGACGGCGACGCATCTCCCCTCGCTCGGGATCGAGACGCACGTCCTCGCGCCCGACGACCCGAAGTGGCTCCACCGCGACGAGGATCTGCGCCCGCCGACGCAGGCTTTCGTACACCGCGCCCGCTATCTCGGGCCGCGTGCGCGGATGCCCTCGGAGGAGCTCCACGGCCTTGCGGGCGCCGACCTGATGCTGGCCCAGGCCAGGCTCGCCTACCGGCGCGTGCTCCTGCCCGACGCGAGCGTGACCTGGCTGCCGACGGCCGTTCCCGCGGCCGTCCGGCTCGTCAAGCGCGAGGGAATCGACGCGGTGATCACGACGAGCCCGCCGCTCTCGCTGAACCTGATCGGCGCTTCCATCAAGCGGCTGACTGGGATCCCGTGGATCGCCGACCTGCGCGACGCCATGCTCTCGAACGCCGACCGGCGCTTCGAGCGGCAGGCCGTGCGCGCGAAGGAGAAGGCGCTCGAGGGCGTCGTCCGTCTCGTCGCGCGCTCCGCCGACGCGGTCGTAGCGGTGTCGGAGCCCATCGCCGAGGAGGTCCGCGCCTTCGAGCCGGCGGGCGAGGTACGGGTGATTCCGAACGGCTGCGACTTCGACGACTTCGTGGGCCTCGAGTACCGGCCGGGCGAGCGCTTCCGCATCAGCCACACGGGGAGCTTCTTCGGCAAGCGCAACCCCAGGCCGTTCCTGGCCGCGCTGGCCGGGTCGGGCCTCGACGACGTCGTTGCGCGCTTCGCAGGCGACTTTCGGGCGGCCGACCGCGATTGGGTCCGGAACCTGGATCTCGGCGACCGGCTCGAGCTGCTCCCGTACCTCCCACATCACCGCGCACTCGAGCTGCAGCGCGACTCTGAAGCGAACCTGCTCCTCCTGCCGGAGGCTGCCGGCAGGGGACGCGTAGTCCCGTCGGGGAAGATCTTCGAGTACCTCGCGGCCGAGCGGCCGATTCTCGCGGCGGTGCCCCCGGACGGAGCCGCCGCAGAGCTCGTCCGCGAGACGGGCGCAGGCATCGTCGTCGCGCCCGACGACGAGCGAGGGCTTCGCGAGGCGCTGATCGGCCTGCACGCGCGCTGGCAGGCGGGTCAGCTCCGTGACGGCTACCTCTCGGAGGAGCAGCGCCGGCGGCTCTCGCGGAGGAGCCGAGTCGAGGAGCTGGCCGACCTGCTCTGGAGCCTGCAATGAGTGCTTCGCTTGTGGTGCCGGCCGCAGCGCGCCCTGTGAGCAGGCGCGAGAGCTCCGCCGTCACGTTCTTCTTCCTGGCCTCGGCCTTCTGCGCCAGCTTCGAGAAGGTGCACTGGAACGTCGCCGGCTCGGTCTTCCTGGCCGACCTGACGGCGATCGGGTTCCTGGTCTTCTTCGCGCTCGACCGGCTCGGGCGCCGCTCGACTGGCCGCCTGCCGCGCACGGCCGCGGTGCTGGTCGTGTTCCTCGGGGCCTTCCTGCTCGTCTACCTGATCGGCTTCTTCAACCTCGAGACGACCCAGGCCCTCGACCAGTTCGGCAAGGGGATCGTCAAGTGGCTGATCCACTTTGCGTTCCTGATCTGCGGCGTCGTCTACCTCATGGGGCGCTCAATGCGCTTCTACTGGCGCACGCTCGCGTGGTTCCTGGGCGGAATCGTCTTCGACGCCGGCTACGGGATCCTGCAGCTCCTGAGCGCGCAGGCCGGGCACAACCTCGACTCGCTCGTGCTCCAGCCGCTTACGCGCGGCGCCAGCCAGATCAACATCTACGGCGCCGTCAACGGCTCGAACGTCTACCGGCCGAACGCGCTCACCGGCGATCCGAACCACCTCGGAATCGAGCTCCTGATGCCGCTGCTGATCCTGACGCCGCTCTACCTGCGTATGGAGCGCGGCCGGCGGCGGCTCTGGCTCGGCGCGCTGATCGCCTTCCTGCTCGTGGCCGAGCTGGCGACGCTCTCGCGCAGCGGAGCGCTCGGGTTGACCGTCGGCGCCCTCGTGCTCCTCTACCCGTACCGGCACCTGCTCTTCTCGCGCCTCGCGCTCTTCCCGCTGGCGCTGGTCCTGATCCCGGTCGCCTACGCCGTCTACCGGCGGCGGCACTTCTTCAGCGTCGTGATCCAGTCGCGGCTGTCGCACGGCACCGGCGCCACGACTCACCTCGACGTCTACAAGTTCATCCCTCAGATCCTGCACATACACCCGTTTTTCGGGCTCGGGTTCAACAACTTCTCGGTCTACTACGAGTTCGTGACCGGCAAGACGAACTGGGGGCCGCACTCCTACTACGTCGCGCTGCTCGTCGAGGGCGGGCTCGTGGGGACGGCTCTGTTCGCGGTCTTTCTCTGGTACGTGTTCGCGAAGCTCGGCGCGGCGCGGCGGCTCGGCCGGGCCCTTGCCGCGGCACGCGACCCGCTCGCGGCTCGGCTGAGGCCGCTCGCATGGGGCCTGACCGCGGCGCTGGTGGCGACGATGGCGGCGAACGTCTTCTACCTGACCATGTCGTTCCTCTACTTCTACGTCTTCGCGATGCTGGTTCTCGTGACGCCGGCTGTGTTTGGGCGCGGGCGCCGATGAAAGTCCTCGTTTTGACCACCTCGTACCCGCGCTACGAGGGCGACCCCGCCGGGAATTTCGTCGGCGAGGCGGTTGCGCGCCTGCGGGAGCGCGGGGTCGAGGTCGACGTCGTCTCGCCCGCGACCTTCAGGCACTTCGGGATCGCGTACGGGTCGGGCGTGGTCGGCAACCTGCGCCGGCAACCGTGGCGAGCGGCGCTGCTGCCGGCGATGCTGCTGAGCTTCCGGCGGGCGGCGCGCCGGGGTGCCAGAGACGTAGACCTGATCCACGCGCACTGGCTGCCCGCAGGCGCGATCGCCGCGACCTGCGGCAAGCCGTTCGTCGTCCAGCTCTGGGGAACGGATGTCGAGCTCGCGCGGCGGGCGCGCCCTCTCGCGCGCGCGCTGCTGCAGCGGGCACGGCTCGTGATTTGCCCGTCGAACGCTCTTGCCGACGCAGCGAGAGAGCTTGGCGCCCGAGAGGTGCGTGTCATCCCGAGCGGGGTGGAGGTCCCGCCGTACGTGCGCGACGAGGCCGAGCCGGCCGAGGTGTTGTTCGCAGGCCGGCTCTCAGCCGAGAAGGGGATCCTCGAGCTGGTCGAGGCCGCGCGCGGGATGAAGCTCGTCGTCGCCGGCGACGGGCCGCTTCGCGAGCGGGTGCCGGGCGCGCTCGGCTTCGTCCCGCACGACGCGCTCGGACCGCTGTACGAGCGAGCCGCGGTGGTGGCGTGCCCCTCGCACCGGGAAGGATTCGGCGTCGTCTGCGCAGAGGCGATGGCCTACGGCCGGCCTGTAGTCGCGGGAGCCGTGGGCGGGCTGCTCGACCTCGTAGTCGACGGCGAGACGGGCTTGCTCGTGCCGCCCCGCGACGTAGGTGCGCTGCGCGCCGCGCTCGAGCGGCTGCTGGGTGACCGCGACCTGCGGCGGCGGCTCGGTGCCGCGGCACGCGAGCGCATCCGCGACCACTTCGCCTGGCCCGCCGTGACCGATGCGACGATCGCGGCTTACGGCGAGGCCCTCGCTTGAGGCCCGCCGTCGTCTTCGGGCTCCTCCACGCCGGGCTGGCGCTGGTTCGAAGCCTCGGCCGGGAGGGGATTCCCGTCGAGGGGATCGCCCTGCAGCGTTACGAGTTCGGCCTAAGGTCGCGCTTCCTGCGGCGGCGCACCCTCGCAGCCGGCGACGACGACGTGCTGGAGGCGCTCCGCCACGCCGCGGCGGGGGGCGAGCGGCCGGTGCTCTTCCTGGAGCGGGACGAGAACGTCGACACCGTTCTGCGCCGCTGGGACGAGGTGCGTGAGCTCGCGGACGTGCCGTTGCCCGACGACCCGGAGGCTGTCCGCCGCCTGCGCCGCAAGGATCTCCTGCCGCAGGTCGCGGCCGAGGCCGGCGTCCCTTCGCCGTACACGCTGCGGGCCGAGAGCCCCGAGGCGATCCGCGAGGCGCAGCTCAAGCCGCCGCTGCTGCTGAAGCCGCTCGAAGGGCAGGAGTTCGCCCTGAGCTTCGGGGAGAAGGCCTTCGTCGCCGGCAATGTCGACGAGGCCGTCGCAGCCTGGAAGCGTGCGTATGAGCGCGGTTTCGAGACGGTCATCCAAGAGCTGATCCCCGACTCGCACGAGCAGGTCTTCTCCCTCTTCACCTACGTCGGCCGCGAGGGCCGGCCGCTGGCAAGCGTCGTCGGGCGCAAGGTGCGCCAGGGGCCGCTGCGCTTCGGGACGAGTGCGGTCTTCGCCGCCGGCCATGACCACGAGGTGCACGAGCTCGGCCAGCGCCTGCTCGCAGCCGCCGGCTACCGCGGGCTCGCGCACGTCGAGCTCGTCCGCGACCCGCGCGACGGCCTGCTGAAGGTGATCGAGGTGAACACGCGCCCGCCCGTCTGGGCAGGGATCGCGACGGGACCGGAGCTTCGGATCGCGCGAATCGCCTACGACGACCTGTGCGGCCGGCCGCTTCCCGACGAGCAGACGCTGACAGACCGGCTGACCTGGATCTACCTCGCCAAGGATGTCTGGGTCTCGGCGCAGATGGCGCGCCGGCGCGAGCTGCCCCCGCGTGAGTTCCTGCGCCACTACCTGCGCCGCAAGAAGGTGCGCGCCGTCTTCGCCGCCGATGATCCCGCGCCGGCAGTCGCGAGCCTCGGCTACCTCCGCTCACGCGTCTGATGCGGATCGCGCTGGTCGACCCGCTCTCCTACACGCCGCCCTACGACCACGCGCTCGCCTCGGCGCTCGCGAAACAGGGCCACGCGGTCACGCTCCTGACCTCGCGCTTCCCGTACGGCGAGGCGCCTGCGCCCGACGGCTACGCCCGCGAGGAGCTGTTCGCTCCAGTCTCGACGCGGCTCTTCCGCCGCTCGCCGCTGCGGCTGCCGGCAAAGGGCCTCGAGTACGCGCCCAGCGTCGCCCGGATTCTCCGTAGGGTCGCGCAGCTGGACCCGGACGTGGTCCACGTCCAGTGGCTGCCCCGGCCCGAGGTCGACCTGCGCTGGCTCCGCCGGATCGCCGCCGAGCGTCCCGTCGTCCTGACCGCGCACGACGTCCTGCCGCGGCGTCCGCGCGCGCTGCCTGTCTGGCCGGACGTGCTCGAGACAGCCGAGCGTGTCGTCGTCCACTCC
>JBARRQ010000073.1:0-6283 GCA_049644305.1 Gaiellaceae bacterium | reverse complement strand
GGACCGGAATCTAGCCCAGTCGGCGGGACGACTCGGCTACACTCATCGCGCCAGGGCGGTTAGCTCAGTTGGGAGAGCACCAGCTCGACAAGCTGGGGGTCACTGGTTCGAGCCCAGTACCGCCCATCGCTCAGCCAAGCGGTTGGGCGAAGAGAAGAGGCCCCAACGCCAACTGGATAGGTTGGCGGTCACGCTCGGAGCCGGCTGCTCATGCGGCTCCGCGGAGCGTGGTCGAGTTGCGGTCGAGCGAATCGCGAGCCCTGAACCCTCGCTCGCGCCAGCCTCGACCTGAGCTGACCCCCTCCCCGGACGGGGCACCCCCAACGGCGGCAGAATCGCGAGTCGGAGTCGCATCCGGGCCACCGCAGCTCGAACGCTCGAGGCGGTTTACCTCCGGCCGCTCGAGCAACTCCACGACAAGCGGATGTCCCTCTTCCATCGAAACCGGCCCGCCGTCCTGACCTCGTTGGCGGCGGGCCGGTGGTTAGCTCGGCTCTAGGCGATCGCCGGTGATCCCACTTCGGAAGCAGCCCTCTCGACGAGGTCAGCCACAACGGCCGGCTGTGACACATAAATCGAATGGCTGCCTGGGGTCTCGACAACCGTCGAACCGGCGCGCTTCGACATCTGGCGCTGTAGCGATGGGGGAATCATCCGGTCATCGGTTGTGACGAGATACCAACTTGGCTTGCTCCGCCATGCGGGCTCGCTGATCGTGCCGCCGGCAGCGTCAAGGCCCCACGGGACCTGCGAGTCGGCCATGAACTCGGCCAGGTCGTCGTCCACGTCGCCTGCAAACGCCTGGTGGAACTTGCCCCGGTCGAGCAACAGAAAGCCGTCCTGCGGCGGCAGAAGCGGCGGGGCGGTCTCGGGCGGCAGGTCGGCGATGAGCGTTTGCACCGACTCGCCCGCATCCGGCATGAAGGCCGCGATGTAGACGAGCGCCTTCACATTGGGATCGGTACCCGCCTCGCTGATCACCGCTCCGCCGTAGGAGTGGCCAACGAGAATTACGGGCTCGCTTTGCGCGTCGATGACGCGCCTGGTCGCGTCGGCGTCGCCTGCAAGTGAGAGCGTGGGATTCTGGACGACGCTGACGCTGTAGCCGTCCTTCGTCAGCTGGTGGTAGACGCCCTGCCAGCCGGAGCCGTCTACGAAACCGCCGTGAACGAGAACGACGGTCCCCACTGATGAGCCGTCATCCATGATGTCTCCTTCCGGGCTAAGAGGGGGTCTTGACCTCCTTTCTGGGTTAGAGGGAACTCGGCGACCCTACTCCGCCCCGCAGGGAGTAACAAGGCGGTGACACCGGACCGATACCAACCGCATCGTCCGGCCGCCGGTTGTCGGTTGCCTTCGTCGGCTTCCGTATGGAGTGCGACACGGCGCCGCGTCGACTCGGCGAAGACGGCGTCGTTTCTACCCGCTGGCGGCCCGATCCAGCGCGAAGAAGATCAGGAACCCAGTGAGGAGGACACGGGGATCGCGTCAGCATCGGCTACGCGTTCAGCTCCCTGACGATCGGCGAGACGCCGAGCATCGCGCGCTTCCCTCCACACGCTGAAAGGCCCACTGGGGAGGGGTACCCCCGCGCGGGCTCGAGTCGAGTCGGAGTCACAAGCCGAAGGGCTAGGGCGTCGGTTGACGGGCGAGGGGCTGGTTTGCTCGCTGCGTTTCTGCAGTAGTAGGATCGGAGCGTTCTGCGGCCCTTTCCCGAGAGGATGTGGATTGGCATGCGCGGTCTGCTGGGCGCAGTGCAGGCGTCGTCGTCGGAGCATCTCTGTTCGGGTTGGCGTCGGCCGGTTATGCGTCGATAGTTGTGAACGTGCCCTGTTCGGGGCCCGGAGGCGGCTCGAGCGGATTGATCGCGGCGATCAAGGCCGCGAACGGCAGCGGCGGCGGCACGATCAACCTCGCCGAGGAATGCACATACACACACCCTGACCGCTCGCGATAACAACACTGCCGGTGGCAACGGCCTGCCCGTGGTCAAGACCGAGATCACCCTGAACGGCGACGAGAGCACGATCGCGGGAACAGCAGTGATTTCCGCATCCTCGAGATCAATGGTCCGAACGGGAACCTGACTGTCAACGGCCTGACGATCACCGGCGGGGCAAGCGGCTCCTTCGGCGGCGGCCTCCTCAACCTCGCCGGCACGCTCACCCTCAACCAAAGCCGCGTGAGTGGCAATACGAGCACTGGCCCGGGCGGGGGCGGGATCGCCAGCGGCACGATGGGCACCGGCCCAGTCGGCACGCTCACCCTCAATCACAGCCGGGTGACAGAGAACACGGCCCCGAACGGCGGCGGTGGTGGCATCCTCAACCACGCCGGCACGCTCACCCTCAATCACAGTCGGGTTGCCGGCAACAGCGCACTCGCGGGCGGCGGCGGCATCGCCAGCGCCCCCGGTAACGGTGGCGACGTCGGCGGCAGCGTGCTCACCCTGAACAAGAGCCAGGTAAACAACAACACGGCGAACGGCGGCGGCGGATTCGCAGCCGGTGGTGGGATCGCCAACGGCGGCACGGCCACCATCAACAACAGCGAGGTGAACAACAACACCTCCCCCGGCGGTCTCGGCGGTGGCATCATCAACCACGGCACGCTCACGCTCACCAAGAGCGAAGTGACCGAGAACACCGCTCCCGACGACGGCGTCGGCGATCGCGGCGGGGGCGGCGGCATCGCCAACGCCAACTTCGGCCCCCCCAACAGCGGGACGCTCACCCTCAACCACAGTCAGGTGACCGAGAATTCGGTCTCGGGTGCCGGCGGCGGGATCCTGAACGGCTTCGCCGGCGAGCCGGGCGTCACCCCCGGCACGGTCACTTTGAACGACAGCGAGGTGGACGAGAACACCCCCGACAACTGCTTCCCCCCCGGAACCATCCCCGGCTGCACGGGCTAAAGAGGCCAGCCTGCTCCAGGAGTAGCCTAGCCGGAACCTAGCGGCCGTAAGGCGTTCTCAGAGAGTCGGCTGGTCTTCCGCAAGCGCAGACGCCGAGACGCCGAGCGCCAAGACCGTCAGCAGTAGAGCGATCCTCCCCATGGTCGGATTCTGGCACCCGCCCACTCAGATTACGACCTGTGTGTCGAGCCAGTCGGCGACGATTCCGGCTCCGAGGTCGTCGGCTGAGAGTCGGCTCCAGAAGCAGATTCGCGAGCCTTCTGCCGACGCCTCACCCTCGGCGCGTCTGCGGGTCGACGTGCGAGTGCTCCTATAGCGGCAACACTCGCTCATCAGCGGCTCTGGTACATCACTCGTGCGGGGGGGCGCTGCATCAACAAGAACGAGCATCCCGCCGATGCTGCGCTTATGTACCCGGGCCGCCGCCGCGCGGGGTGGGGTTGGATGTGCTCGACGAGCGTCTTCGCCACGCTCTGGGCCTACTTCTTCGTCGACAATCTTCGCGCCTGGGAACCGACCGGGCACCCCGTCGGCCTGGGCCCGATGGAGCTCGAGCTCGCGATCGCGATCCTCTACATCGTCCGGCGCCAGCCGATCGTCGTCAGTCGCACCCCACTCGCCTGGGGCACCGCGGCGGTGGCGGTCACCGGAATGCTCTTCGCCCGCCCCGCGTACGCGCCTGTCGGTGGCCTCGAGCCGCTCTACTTCCTGCTTCAGATCGGCGGCGCCGCTGCGGCGCTGCTGACGCTGCTGTCGCTCGGCCGATCGTTCGGCATCGTCGCCGCGAATCGCGGCCTGAAGACGACCGGCCCGTACAGCATCGTGCGTCATCCGCTCTATGCCGCGTACCTGGTGACGATGGCCGGCTATTTGCTCGAGAACCCTTCGGTTCGGAACATTGTCATTCTCGGCGCCGCAACGGCCGCGCAGGTGATCCGGATCGGCGAGGAGGAGAAGTGCCTCTGCGCCGACCCCCATTACCGCCGTTACCGCCGCAGGGTCCGGTTCAGGCTCGTGCCGTACCTCTATTAGTCATCGAGGGCGCACCTGCTGAACCGCCCACACTTAGTAGCGCCGTTCCCGAACTGGAACGCCGGCGACACGATTCCGCTCGGTCACAGGACTTTGCGCGTCGTTCACGTCATCGACGATGACGCGGACCAGGCCCCGGTCCTGGTGGTCGAAGAGACGGCCTAGCTAGCCCTGTCGCTCGATCTGCACCACCTTTCCGATCAGACTCGGCCCGGAGACTGAACCCCAGCGGCGGGAGTCGCAGGACTCCTTGCGTTGTCGCCCATGAAGAAGTACCGCCCCATGGGCACCGGCCACGCTCCCGTTTCATGGTCCTGCGCGGCATCTCGCGCCCGAAAGACAAGGACTTCGCCGCGCTGCGGATTTGTTACCGGCTCTCGGCCGACGATCCGATCTGGAGCGCCTGCCAAGCACCCCTGCAAAGATTGGGCGCAATGCAGCGTCGGTTCCATTGCCGAGGACGGGACGCTGAAGGTCTCAGTTCTGGTCGGCGGCTTGACTGTCTTGACCGGAATCGAGCCTGATCCAATTCGACACGAGATTCCCTTGACGCAGCGAGGTGTCCGACACCGTTTTCACAGTCGACGCGCGCGGCGGCAAGATCCGGCAAGCTGTCCGGGTGTTCGAGGTGATGGAAGGAGGGTCGATGCCAAGACGAATCTCAACGATTGCCGGCGCGGTGCTCACCGTTGGCTTGGTCGCCGTTCCGTCGACGTTCGCGGCGGCCGGCGACCGCGGATGGGAGGTCGCCCTCAACCATTCGCGTACGCAGGCAGCGGCGAAGGCCACGCTCGCTCTGGTTCAGAAGCAGTCGCGGGCGAAAGGGCTGAAGGCAGTGATCGAGCGGGACGGCCGGAAAGACTACGAGGTGGCGATCACCGGCTTCCGGACGAAGAGTCAGGCGGCTGCTGCGCAGAAACAATCCAAGGTCGGCTTCCCGCACGCATCGGTTGAAAAGACATAGCCCTTCGGCCGGGCTCACTGCCGCAGCTCTGGTTGCCTGTGCGCCTCTGAGCAGGTGACGCCGAGCAGGAGCAGCGAAAGGCCGATGCTCCTGTGACGCACGTGTGTTCAGGGCTGCTTGAGCCGCCACTCTCACGTGGTCCCCGCGCACACCGAGTGCGGCGTATCCTCTCCCCACCCGAGCTGGGAGCGGAGATGTTCAAGAGGCTGCTGCAAATTCTGCGGATCAAGCGGTACTTCAGAAAGAGGAGGTAGCTCGCCGATCGGGGGCCGTTCGCTGCCTCCTCCTCAGACCCCATTAGTGGGAGGAACGATGGGTATGACTGGAAAGGCCGACTTCACAGAGGACGAGTGGCGGCTTGTGCTCGAGGGACCGCCGAGCGCCGGCATGATCGTCGTCACCGCTCAGCGCGGGGGAACCTTGCGCGAGACGTTCGCGATCGCGAAGGCGTATGTGGAGGCGCGCAAGCATCACGGCGAGAGCGAACTGCTCGACGAGATCGTGTCGGCGAAGCCCGAGATCGATCACACGCGGTATCGCTCCGCCGAGGAGCTGAAAGAGCGCGGCCTCCAGCATCTTCGCGATGCGGTCTCCCTGCTCGAGCGCAAGGCGACGCCGGAAGAGGTCGACGAGTACAAGCGCTTCGTCCTCAATCTCGCAGACAAGGTCGCCAACGCGCATCGCGAGGGTGGAGAGAGCGTCAGCGCCGCCGAGCACGCCGCCATCGAAGAGATCGCTGCGAGCCTCGGGGCGACGGCTCAGTGATTCCCATCGATCTCACGCGGACATCGCGGAGGTAAGGCTTACGGAGATCGGGAGTTGTGGGCCCACTCTCGAGCGGTAGGCGCCGACGGCCTTCGGCGCCCAAAACGACTTCCGCTCGATTCGTTATCTCCGAGAGCCGGTCTCAGCATTTTGCCGGGCCGCGGCGACGAAAAAGCACGCTCCGAGCAAACTTTTCCGAGTCGTAACTCGTATCTTTACTGCTTCGAATTCCGTTTTCCCTGCACAAGGCGCGCAGCGAGAAGCGGACGAGCGGTCGCCCACACGTCGTGCTCCGAGAGGAGGTCCTCAATACGCCCCGCTTCCCGTGCCGCCCTTGGCTCTTCGAAAGAGAGCTCTGTGGCCTTCAAAGGGGGAGGGACATGCGTAAGCTGATTCTATCTTTGGCCGTCGTTGCGCTTCTTGGGTTCTTTGGCGCAAACGCGACAGGCGCGGCGGCGGGGGACATCCACGCCACCGGCGCCGGCTGGGTTTCCTTTCAACCGGCCACTCCAAAGCACTTCGCCCACTTCGACGTCTCAGCGCACCAAGGCCCAAGCGGTGGCTTCGGCCAGCTTGGGTTCACGATCAACTACCCGACATTCACGCTC
>JBARRQ010000072.1:0-38404 GCA_049644305.1 Gaiellaceae bacterium | reverse complement strand
CCCCATGACTAAGCCAGTTTCGTATCCCGATTTCGTCCACCGCTGGCCGACGCTTTCGGCCTATCAGCGATGGAGCCTGACGCGCACGGCCGAGCGACTTCAGCAGTTCGGCAACGCGCCGACGGTGGTCGCCATGCTGAAGGAGTGGCATCCCGGGATCGAGCAGCGAAGCGGTGACGACTGGCGCGACTTCCTCCACCGCGTCCATGAGCTGGGCCGGCTCAAGCGGGAGAAGCGTCCCCTCTTCGATCAGATTCTAGGCGGGGGCCTCTGCGACTGCGGCTGCGCCGAGCCGCTCAGGCTGTTCCCCTTCCGACCGACGCGCCGCTTCCACACCGGCGCGTGCGAGGACAAGGCTCGGCGGAGCCGTGCTGGCAAAACCGCTGGCAGCCGCTCTGAACGTCGTCAACCGTGAAAACGAGAAAGGCGCCGTTTCCAGCGCCTCTCTCAGTCGGGACGGGCGGATTCGAACCGCCGGCCTCCTGCTCCCAAAGCAGGCGCGCTAACCAGGCTGCGCTACGTCCCGGAACGGGTCAGTCTAGCTTCGGCCCTCGCCGAGTAGATTCCGTGGAGGCTTCGCGAAATTTCCGCTCTTAGCGGCAAGTTTTGTGTCTTAAAAGTGATATTCGTGACGTTTCGAGCGGGATTCCGTCGGGAATGTGTGCTTACATGGCCCCGCTCGTGGCCAGGCGAGTCTTCACATTGGCGGCGGCCGCCACCGCCGCAGTGATCCTTGGAGCGCAGGCGCAGGCGGCAACGCTGACGCGTTCCGAGTGGTCCTTGCTGACGGTGATGAACGAGGCCCGTTCGGCGCACGGCCTCGCGCCGCTGAGCCTCGACTCGCGCCTCGAGCATGCAGCGCGGGCTCACTCCGGAGAGATGCTCCGCAGCGGGCAGTTCTCCCACGGCGCGTTTGCAGCACGCATTCGCGGCGCCGGCGTCCGCGCGCCGACTGTCGGCGAGAACCTCGCCTGGGGAGTCGGCTCCCTGTCCCGCGCACGGGTGATCGTCAACATGTGGCTCGCCAGTCCCGAACACCGCGCGAACCTCCTTCGCCCCGGTTATCGCACCGTCGGTGTCGGCGCGCTGAGAGGGAGCTTCGCCGGCTACCGCGGCGCGCTGATGATCACGACCGACTTCGCCGGGCGCTAGGAGGGTTTGGCGGAACCTCGCTCGTCGTCGGGGTGCGCTGCTCGTTCCGAGGCAAGGACGCAGGGAGTGCCGATAGTGGACAGCTATCGGTGCGACTAAGGACGCCGCCTCGGGGCGAGTAGTGCGGCCCGACGGCACAGCCGTGGTTTCGTCAAGCCCTCCTGCTAGTGCGCCGCTACTCCGGATCGATCAGGTCGCGTAGCTCGGCGATCTTCTCGCGCCGCACGTCTTCGCGCTCGCCGCGGTCGACCCGGTGAATCAGCTCTAGCACTCGCGGCGCAAGCTCGACCGGGTTGAACGGCTTCGTCACGTAGTCGATTCCGCCCAGATCGAGGCCGCGGGCACGGTCGCGGACCTCCGCACGGGCCGTCAGGAAGATGATCGGAATCGACCGGGTGCGCTGGTCGTCGAGGAGCTCCTCGGCAACCTGCCAGCCGTCGAGCCCCGGCATCATCACGTCCAGGAGGATCACGTCCGGCTCCTCGTGACGGGCTTTCTCGAGCCCGGTGGGCCCGTCACTCGCCTCGTGCACCTTCATCCCCTCGGCCTCGAGGTTGACGCGGCAGAGCAGCCTGATCGGGGCCTCGTCGTCGATCACCAGCACGTTTGTCTTCGCCTCCACCCGGACCGATCCTTATACCCGCTGTCCCACCGCTTACTCCCGCTCCGTCAAGACCGGCCGGCGCGCCAGAGGCAACGTGAAGACGAAGCTCGATCCCTGCCCCTCGCGGGGGCGTACCCAGATCCGGCCGCGCATCGCCGCGAGCAGCTCCTTGGCGATGAAGAGCCCGAGCCCAGAGCCGCCGCTCGCCAGATCGCGCCCCTCCGACTCGGCCCGGTAGAACTTGACGAAGATCCGCGCCCGCTCGGACTCCGGGATCCCGATTCCCTCGTCGTCGACCCTGACCTCCACGTTGTCGTCGCGGAGGTACGCAGAGACCGTCACCGTGCCGCCGCCGGGCGAGTACTTGACCGCGTTCTCGACCAGGTCCACGACGATCTGGCGCAGCTTCTCGCGGTCGGCCTCGGCCTCGAGCGGCTCGGGCGGCAGGTCGAGCACAAAACGGTGGCCGCCTGTGGCGAGCGCACTCTCCGCCGCATTCACGACCTCGGTGACGACCGCTCCCACGTCTGTCGGCGCGAGGTTGACCTGGAGGTCGCCCGACTCAAGCCGCGCGACGGCCAGGAGCCGGTCGACGATGGCCGTCAGCCGGCCGGCCTCGGAGGCGATGTACCCGAGGAAGGTCGAACGCTCCTCTTCCCCGAACAGCACGTCGTCCCGGAGCAACGTCTCGGCAAAGCCGTAGATCGAGGTCAGCGGCGAGCGCAGCTCCCGGGAGACGTTGGAGACAAACTCCGACTTCATCTGCTCGACGACGCGCTCGGCCGAGATGTCGCGGAAGGCGAAGATGCGGCCGGCTACGGCCCCCGCCGGATCGCGCATGACGGCTTCCGTCAGCGAGAGCCAGATCTCCTCGCCGCCGCGCCTGATGGAGACGAGCCGTTCGCCCACGCGCGCGTCGCCGGGCGACTCGAGGTCGCGCTGGAGCACCTCGCTCGGACTTCTCCAGAGCGCCTCCTCTGCGGGAACGCCCGTGATCAGCTCGGCAGCCGCGTTCCAGAGCACGACTCTCCCGTCGCGGTCGACGGCCACGATCCCGTCGGCGATGTTCGAGAGAATGGCGACGCTCCGCTCCTTTTCGAGCGCGACGCTCTGGTACAGCTCGGCGCTCGAGAGCGCAGCTGACGCGTTGCCGGCAAAGGCTGCAAGCGCCTCGATCTCTTCCTCCGCCCACTGGCGGGGCTCCTTCGTGAACACCGAAAGGACGCCGTGGACGGTCCCCTCAGGGCCGATCAGCGGGACCCCGAGGTAGCCCGCGTAGCCGCCGGCAAACGCCGGATCGGCCTGGAGCAGGCGCGGGTCCTTCCGCGCGTCGGCGACGGCAACCGGCGCACGCGATTGGACCGCGTCGCCCGCGAGCCGCGCGGTCGAGGGAAGAGGCACTTGGAGGGCCTCTGTCGGCGACTCGCCGCTCACGGCTCCGACGAAGAGCTCGTCACCTTCGAGCAGCCTCACGACGGCCGCGTCCGCCGACAGCAGCTCGGGCGCCCGGCGAACGACCTCCTCGAGCACGGCGGCGGGATCGAGCTCGGGGGCGAGGAGGCTGCTGGTCCGGGCGAGCTGCTGCGCCAGCGCCCGCGAGCGGCGCTCGGCCTCGAAGAGCTCGCTGCGCTCCAGCGCGCCTCGCGCCGCACCCGTGAGGTTGCGTGCAAGCTCGAGGTCGTCGTCCGCGAAGCGACGGTCGTCGGTGAAGAAGACGAGCACGAGCGCGCCTTCCTCGCTGCGCGGCGTCTCGACCGGCGCGGCCAGCAGCGAGCGGTAGCCGCATTCCGCTGCGACTCGCCGCCATTCGAGGCCGAAGCGGTCGTCGTCTGCGAGACGCGGCGCTGCGAGCACCCGACCGCGGCGGGCGCACGAGCGGAGGGGATCGGCCGGGTCGCCTAGACCGTCCTCGAGGAAGCGCACCAGCGGCGCCGGCAGCCCGTGCATACCGGCGAGCCGAAGGTCCTCCACTCCGGCCGTCAGCACGGCGGCGCTCGAGCCGCCGAGTGCCTCAGCGGCCGCCTGGGCGAGAGCATCCAAGGTCTCCTCGAGCGAGATCGACTCACCGAGCACGGATGCGATTCGGTAGAAGCCGCGCTGGACCTGCGCTTGGCGAGAGCGCTCCTCGAAGCTCTCCGCGTTGCGGAGGGCGAGCGCGGCGAGGTTCGCGAAGGCCTCGAGCAGATCCGCCTCGGTACGCGCGAATCTCCGTCGTGCGTCGAGCGTGCCGACCCCGAGGACGCCTTTCACCTCTCCGGACCAGCGCATCGGGGCGACGATCGCGCTCTGAAACCCTTCGTAGGCCTCATGCGGAACACCTCCCGGCACCTGCGAGTACTCGTCCGCGAGCGCCCATCGCCCTCGCGCGATCGCCCGGCCGGCAAGGCCTCTGTCGGAGGCAAACTCGAACCCGATGACCTCTTCGGGCAGGCCGTGCACCGCGGCGCACCGCAGAACCCCGCGATCGGCGTCAAGTAGGTAGCAGTCGACGGCCTCCGCGCGCAGCAGGCCGGCTACCTCGTCCACGAGGCGCTGCAGAACCGCGTTCAGCTCCAGCTCGCTCGTCACGACCTGCGCCGCCTTGAGAAGGGCACTCTGCTCTCCGAGCCGACGCTGGTTCTCCTCCAAGAGGCCGGCCACATGGACCGCGAGCCCGATCTCACGCGCGACGGCCTCGGCGACGGAGACGTCCCCGGCTGACCACGGGCCGGGCTCGGCGCGGTGGAGACCCAGGACCCCGATCATGCGGTCGAACACGAGGATCGGCGTCGCCAGGACCGCACGTGTGCCGAGGCTCTCGAGTGTCTCACGCCCGCCGAGCAACGGATCGTCTATCTCGGGCGCGGCTCTGATGTCCGCCACGCTCACCGTTCGCTCCCGTACGACGAGGTTCGAGACCGGCAGCCGCTCGACTGCGTCGCCAATCTGGGAGAGACCCTCTGTCCACCACTCCGCGCGCATGGGCAGGCGCTCATCCGGCTCGCCGAGCCGGATGAAGCAGCGCGATGCACGAAGCGCTCGTCCAGTCTCCGTGACTGCAACGCGCGTGACCGTGTCGAGGTCGTGCGCCGAGCGGACGCGGCGTGAGATTTCCGCCACGAGCCGCTCTCTGGCGAGCGCCTCGTCGAGCTCCGCGGCCGAGCGGGTTCGGTCGAGCGCGAGCGCAGCCTCGGCGGCGAGCGCCTGCATCAGTCTCAACTCCTCGGGCGAGAACGCGCGCCGCTCGTGCGTCGAAGCGGCGACGAGCACCCCGATTACACGCTCGTCCACGGTCAGCGGCGTGAATGCGGCGCTCCTGGCGCCCACTTCGTTTGCCAGCCGCCGGCTGACGAGCGGGGAAGACTCGACGTCGTAGACCGTGAGCGGCGCGGCCTGGAAGTAGGCGCTCGCGATCCCGGACGGCTCGTTTTGGAGGTCGAGACGCACCTCGGCCCACCACGCGACGTCCTCGCCGCCGGAGCGGGCGACGACACCGTGCGCCTCCCGGCCCTCCTCGCTCACCAGCGCGAGCGCCGCGAACTCGACATTCAACAGCGTCACGACCTGGTCGAGCAGCGCTCGCCCTGCCGCGACCGGGTCCTGCGTCCGCGCGAGGGAGCCCACGAGTCCGGCGACGGTGTCCAGCTCGCGGTCCCGAAGCGACACCAGCTCGTCGTCTTCGCGCGCGCGTGTGTAACCAGGGACCCCCGCGTCGAGCCGACCGCCTCGGCGCACGAGGATCACAAGCGCCGGCACGAGAGCCACAAGAGTCGCTGCGAAGGACGGCCAAACCTGCCCCCCGACGGCTCTCCGGTCGTGAAGGACGACGACCCCGAAGGTCCCGGCGGCGATCGCGATTCCCGGGAACACAAGCCCCAGCGCGAGGCCGGCCACGGTGAGGTGCCGCCGTTCCCTCCACAAAGTGGGCCCGAGAACGCCGGCGACCAGGATGTACGTGGCCGCGAGCACGAGCAGCGGGACCGCGTTGAAGTAGACAGCCTGGTCTTCGGGGGTCACTGGGCTCCCTGATAATACGGAGCGCGTTTCACCGAGTCGAGCGCGCCGGGCGATGAGCTGCTTCCCCGCCCAAAGTCTGCTCTTTGCGGGTTCGAAAGATGGGCCAGACGGCCTATTGGAATGAGGCGGCGGGCGGGATACCGTGCCGTTACTGGGCGATGCGAGCCGCGGCGCCCTGCACCTGGCCTTGAGGCCCGCGGTGAGCAATGGGGAGAAGCCCGTCGCCACCACCCCCCGAGCGACGGGCTTCTTACCCGCTCGGAGTTGGCCTATCTAGCCGTCCTGGGCTTTGGCGATCGTCGGCGCCTCGGAGCCGGTGTCGGTCTTGACGCGCACCGCCAGCGTCTCCTGCTTGATCCAGTCTTCGTGGCGGAGTAGCTCCGAGTCGGACTCCGGGAGCGTGACGACGATACGGTCGGTCAGCTCGAGACCGGCCTCCTTGCGCATCCGGTTGAGCTCGTGCGTGAGGTCGCGTACACGGCCCTCGAGCTCGAGCTCGGGGTCGAGCGTCATGTCGAGCGCGACCGTGAGACCGTCTTCGGCCGCCACGGCCCAGCCTTCCTTGCCCCTTCGCTCGACGAGCACCTCCTCCGGTCCGAGCTCGTGCCCGTCGACGCGGAAACGGCCCCCTTCGAGCTCCTCGAACTTGCCGGCCTCGAGCGCCGCTCGAACGCCGGCGAGCTCCTTTCCGAGCTTGGGGCCTAGGACCGGCAGGTTGGGCTTCACTCGCAGCTCGCTCGCCTCGACCGGGCCGAACTCGACCTGCTTCACGCTCAGCTCCTCGGCGATCTGGTCGGCGTGAGGGGAGACGCCGTCCGCGCCCTGGACGACCAGGCGCCGCAAGGGCTGGCGCAGCTTGATCCCGGACAGCGCGCGGGCCTGGCGGCCGAGCTCGACGACACGGCGAACCGCGGCGAGCTCCTCCAGCAGCGCCTCGTCCGGCTGTGGCACGTCCGGCCAGCCGGCCAGGTGGACGGAATCCGGGGCGCCCTCGCACGCCTCCGCGACGAGGTTCCGCCAAAGGCTGTCCGCGAGGAACGGCATCGCGGGAGAGACCACTCGCAGGGCCTGGACGATCGACCACCAGAGCGTCGCCAGGGCGGCGGGCTCGCCGTCCCAGAATCGCCGCCGGGAGCGGCGGATGTACCAGTTGGAAAGATCGTCGACGAAGCTCTCGAACGAGCGGGTGACCGGAGGCGTCCGGTAGCCCTCGTAGGCGTCCTCGCTCTCGCGAACGAGTTGCCCCGTCCGAGCTACGAGCCAGCGGTCGAGGGTGTGCTCTGGCGCCGGCTGCTCTCCCCACTCCGGCCGCCAGGCCGCGATGTTCGCGTAGGTGACGAGGAAGCCGACCGAGTTCCAGAGCGTCAGGAGGCGCCGCTTGACCTCGTCGGCGGGCCCGTAGCCGAAGTTGATGTTCTGACTTGGAGGCTGGCCGCAGAAGAGCCAGCGGACGATGTCGGCACCCATGCGCTCGAACGCCTCGTTCGCCTCGATCGCGTTGCCCGTGGACTTGTGCATCTCGCGGCCCGTCTCGTCGCGGACGCGCTCGTACGCGAGCACCGCGCGGTAGGGAAGCCGGCCGACGAGCGTCATCGACATGAACGAGATCGAGTAGAACCAGAGCCGGATCTGCTCCCGGCTCTCGGACACCCAGTCCGCCGGAAACCACTGTTCCCAGTACGCGTGGTCCGGGAGATCGGCCCCCGTCAGGCCCTTCGCAGCGCCCGTCGCGTAGCCGTGCTCGATCCACTTCGGGTTCTGCCAGCCGAGCGTCGAGAGCGGCACGATGCCGGCGTCGAGCCAGGCATCGCCCACCTCGGGAATGCGGCGGACCTCCTCGCCGCAGCTTTCGCAGCTGATCGGCACCGCGTCGATCCACGGCCGGTGGAGCTCTTGCAGCTGCTCGAGCCCGCCCGTCGCTCGCTCCTCGAGCTCCGCGCGCGAGCCGATCACGTTCAGCTCCCCGCACGAGCACGGGTAGAGCGGCAGCGGCAGGCCGAAGTACCGCTTTCGCGAGATGTTCCAGTCGCCCATGTTGCGGAGCCAGTCGTCCATGCGCTTCGAGTACTGCGGCGGCGTCCACTCGACCTCCTGGTTGGCGTCGAGCAGCGGCTGCCGGATCTCGTCGCAGCTGATGAACCAGTCGTCGACGACGCGGAAGACAAGCGGCGTCTTGCAGCGCCAGCAGACCGGGTAGCGGTGAACGATCGTGCCCGCCTGGACGAGCAGGCCCCGCTCCCGTAGCGCCTCCGTCACGGGCTTTGCAACCTCTTCTGTGCTCTTGCCCTCGAGCGGCCCATAGCCGGGAAGGAAGCGACCCGACTCGTCGATGGGAGCGAGCACCGGCAGGTCGTGGACGCGACCGAGCTCGAAGTCCTCGGCTCCGGCGCCGGTCGCGATGTGGACGATCCCGGTGCCCTCGTCCAGCGCGACCTCGTCCCAGGGAATCACCCGGTGGACGACGCCCTCCTGCGCCGGCAGGTCGTCGAACGGCCCCTCGTACTCCAGGCCCACGAGCTCCTGGCCGCGCGCCGTCCGGACTGCCTCGACATCGCCGGCAAGCTCTCGGGCGCGCCATTCACCCTCTGCGCTCAGCACGTACTCCGCATCCGGCTTCACTGCAGCGGCGACGTTGGCCGGGAGCGTCCAGGGCGTCGTCGTCCAGATCACCAGAGACTCTCCCTCGCGCTCTCGCAGCGGAAAGCGGACGTACAGCGACGGGTGCTCCAGCTCGCGGTAGTTCTCCTCGCCCGCCTGCTCGTGCTGTGAGAGCGAGGTGCCGCAGCGCGGGCACCACTGCGTCGAGCGGTGACCCTTGTAGAGCCAGCCGCGGCGATGGCACTCCTTCAGGAAGCGCCAGATGTACTCGATGTTCGTGTCCGAGAACGTCAGGTAGTCGTTGCCCCAATCCATCCACTGGCCGAGGCGCTTCGACTGGGCGGTCATCACTCCGACGTACTTCGCCACCCGCTCCTTGCAGCGTTCGGCGAACTCGGCGAGGCCGTAGCTCTCGATCTCCCGCTTCGAGTTGAGCCCGAGCTCCTTCTCGACCTCGACCTCGACCCAGAGGCCCTGGCAGTCGAACCCGTTCTGGTAGTGCTCGTCGAAGCCTCGCAACGCCCGGTAGCGCTGGAACAGGTCCTTGAGCGCGCGGCCCCAGGCATGGTGCACCCCCATCGGGTTGTTGGCAGTGATCGGGCCGTCGATGAAGCTCCAGCGCGGGTTGCCGCGGTTCTGCTCCCGCAGGCGCTCAAACGTGTGGTCGCGCTCCCAGCGCTCCAGCACGTCGCGCTCGAGAGCGGGATGGTCCGGAACATTCGGCAGCGGCGAGAAGACCTGCTCCATCCTTTCGATCCTAACGACCGGGAACACCGGCTCTGGCTCGCGCGTTTGGATAGTCCGATGCATGAGGTAGAAAGGACAGACATGCCAGAACCAGTTACCGAACAGACCTTCGAGAGCGAAGTGCTCAGCAGCGACCAGCCGGTGCTAGTCGACTTCTGGGCGGAATGGTGCGGGCCCTGCCACGCAATCGCGCCGGTCCTCGACGAGATCGCGGCGGAGCGCACCGACATCAAGATCGTCAAGCTCAACATCGACGAAGAGCCAGGGGTCGCGCAGCGCTACGGCGTGATGTCGATTCCGACGCTGATCCTGTTCAAGGACGGCGAGCCCGCGGCCGCCGCGGTGGGGGCCATGCCCAAGTCGATGCTCGAGCAGCGCCTGGGCCTAGCCGAGGCGGCAGCATAAAACGGCCGCGCCGGCAAAAGCCGGCACGGCGCCTTATGGGCCTTCCGCGCCTTCCTTCTCAGGGTGCGCGACCGGCGACGTTGCGCGGCCCGGGGGCTCATCCGTGAGGCTGAGAACGCGCATCCCGTGCACGTAGACGATGGCTCCGCCGAGCCAGCCGCCGAGCGTGAGGAAGCCGAAGCCGACGAGCGTGAGGACGAAGGGCCCGCTGTGTACCGCTCCATGCGCGTAGCCGGCGTGGCCGATCAACGCCGCGACGAGGAAGAACCCGGTCGCGGTGAGCATCGAGAGCAGATGCCACGTGACGGTCCACCACAGATTCGAACCCCACTCGATCGTCAGCCAGTCGAGAAAGCCCGTCGTGGCGGTGAGCCCCGTCGAGATCAACCCGATCACGAGGGCGAGCCACCAGCCATGCGCGGCGGCATGCTTCGCAACGCCGAGGACACTCGCGACGGCCATCACCGTCGCGGCCGTGTATGCGCCGATGGTCACGTCCGTGAGCGGCGGGTGAATCGGGTGGCCGGGAAGCCCTCTCCAGAGATAGCTGAGCTTCATCGGCCCCGGATTCTACGACGCCGAGATCGCAGCGGCGACTCGAGCTAGCGCTGCTCGGCGGCGTCGAGGTACGCGACGAAAGCCGCGTGCTTGGCGAGATATGCCTCGATCTTCTCCAGCCCCGTCTCGAGCCAGCTTTCGAGCCAGCCTTCGCCGAGCTCGTCCTCGATGCGGTGCAGCTCAACCTCGTTCATGTTCAAATGATCGGCACGGGCACGGGCGGCATCAATGGGCCGAACGGCCTAACTTCGGAAGCCGCGGCGCCTATAGCCTGTGCCGCCGAGCCGCAGGCTTTACGGGTTTTGCTGCCTCGCGCGCCAGGCTGAGAGCACGAGCGGAACGTTCTCGAATGCGAGCTCCTCCGGGGCCGGGAGCTCGTCGGCTGCAAACCACCGGAGCTCGGTGACGTCGTCGGCCGGCTCGGGCTCCCCGCCGACCACGCGCGCCGTCCAGTAGAGATTCAGGGTCGCCTCGGCGGTGGAGTCGCCGCCGTAACGGTCCATCCAGACACCGAGGAACTCGAGCGGCTCGACCTCGAGACCGGTCTCTTCGCGCAACTCGCGGCGCAGGCCGTCGAGTGGATGCTCGCCTTCGTCGAGGAAGCCACCCGGGATGTCCCAGCTCCCGGCAAAGGGCTCCGCGCGGCGGCGGGCAAGCAGGACACGCCCCTGCTCGTCGCCGACGAGCGCGCCTGCGGTCGGCTTCGAGCTCGCGTAGGAGACGAAGCCGCAGGCGGGACACTCGACGCGAGACTCGTCCCCGCGCAGCGCCGTTTGACAGCGCGGACACCAACGCCACCCCGCCAGCTCACCCACGAAGGCAACAATAGAGGCGTGCCCCGCTTTGTACCGGCAACGATCACCGAGCTCTCGCGGATCGAGCTGCTGGCCGGCCTGCCGGGCGAGACCCTCCGAACGATCGCCGCGCGGATGGAGCGTGAGGAAGTTCCGCCGGGGCGGCAGGTCGTGCGGGAGGGCGACACCGGAGAGCGCTTCTACGTCGTCCTCTCGGGGCTCTTCACGGTGAGCCAGCAGGACCTCGGGCCACGCCGGGTCCTCCAACCCGGCAACTACTTCGGCGAGGTTTCGCTCGCGATGAACGTGCCTCGTACGGCCTCCGTGCGCGCACTCACGCATTCGGTCGTCGCGAGCTGCGACCGCGCGACATTCGACGAGCTCCTTCGCCCGTTGTTCGCGGACGAAGACGGTTGATCAGGTCTCCGTCAGGAGCCGTCAGGCATCCTGCAGGCAGTCGTGCCCTCGGCCCGATCCTCCGTGCTCGCTCTTGCTGCTGTCGGAACGCTGGCCTTCGTGGTCGGGTGCTCCTCGTCGGCCAGGCACGCGACGCAAGCGCCCGGCGACGGTAATCGGAACACGACGCAGGCCGTCACGACGCGTCCGTCCAGCTTCCTCCGGCTTGTGGAGCGAAGCATCGGCTCGCTCGCCCAGCCGGTGCAGGACGCGGCCGCCGCGCCGAGCGGCTCAGGCGCGCTGCTGCTCGGCGGACTGACCGCCGCAGACACGTCGATCGGCGACATCCGGTTCGTCTCCGGCCACCACGACGCGCTGTGGGGCTCGCTTCCCAGCGCGCGACACGACGCGGCTGCCGTCGAGCTCGGCGCCGCGACGTACGTGTTCGGCGGCGGCGACGCGACACATCAGCTCGACCAGATCGTGAAGGTCGACTCGCTTGGACGAAAGAGCGTGGTCGGCCGGCTCCTCCAGCCTGCATCAGACGTCGGCGCGGCGGTTGTCTCGGGAACCGCCTACATCGTCGGCGGCTTCACCGGCAGTCGCTGGCTCGACACAATCGTCGCGTGGAAGCCGGGTGAGCGACCGCACGTCGCGGCGCGGCTGCCGGTCGCGCTCCGGTATGCAGCGGTGACGGTGGCGGACGGCAGGCTCGTGATCGCCGGCGGATCCATCCCGAGCGGGACCGCGAGCAGGTCGGTGCTCGCCTTCGACCCGACACGCCGACGCGTTCGCAAGATCGCCGAGCTGCCTGCTCGCACCACGCACGCAGCCGCCGCGGCGCTGGGCGGCACCGTCTACGTGATCGGCGGGCGCGGCCCGGCCGCGGGCACCCCGACGAGGCGAATCTCCGCGATCGATCCGGTCTCGGGCAGGATCCGCCCAGCCGGAGCGCTTGGGGAGGCGCGGTCCGACCTTGCGGCGATCGCCATTCACGGCGGGATCCTCATCGTCGGCGGGCGCGCCGCCGGCGGAACCAGCTCGACGATCGGGGAGCTCGTCCCGGCCGGCGCGCGCGCGACCAAGTCTTCGACGGCGGCCGCCTCCTCGACGAACATCTACGCCGCGGACCGCGCCGGTGACCTGAGCCTCGCCGCCAAGAGCGCCCGCCCCCTCGTGTACGTCCCGAACAGCCAGAGCGACACCGTCGACGAGATCGACCCGCGAACCTTCAAGGTGGTCCGGCACTTCTCGGTGGGCACCCTGCCCCAGCACGTGACCCCGTCCTACGACCTGAAGACGCTCTACGTGCTCAACGACCTCGGCAACAGCCTGACGCCGATCAATCCGCGGAACGGCCTGCCGGGCCGTCCCATCCGGGTCGACGATCCGTACAACCTGTACTTCACCCCTGACGGGCGCTACGCGATCGTCGTCGCCGAACGGCTCGGGCGTCTGGACTTCCGCTTCCCTCACAGCTTCCGCCTGCACCACTCGCTCCATGTGCCGTGCCGCGGCGTCGACCACATGGACTTCTCGGCCGACGGGCGTTACCTGATCGCCAGCTGCGAGTTTTCGGGGCAGCTGATCAAGGTGGACGTCCAGGCCGAGCGGATCATGGGGGTGCTCTCCATGCCTCCCGTCGCGATCCCGCAGGACGTGAAGCTCTCGCCTGACGGAACGACCTACTACGTCGCCGACATGGGGCGCGGCGGCGTTTGGAAGGTCAGCGGATCACCGTTCCGTGTCGTCGGGTTCATCCGGACGGGCGCCGGCACGCATGGGCTCTACGTCAGCCGCGACGCGCGCGACCTCTACATCACGAACCGCGGCGAGGGCTCGATCTCGATCCTGGATCTCGCGAGCGGCAAACTCGTGAACAAGTGGCGGATTCCCGGCGGCGGGAGCCCGGATATGGGCAACGTCTCAGCAAGCGGGCGCGTGCTCTGGGTCTCCGGACGCTGGAACGACGTGGTGTACGCGATCGACACCCGCAGTGGCAAGCTGCTCGCAAAGATCAGCGTCGGCGCCAGCCCGCACGGCCTCTGCGTTTGGCCGCAGCCGGGCCGCTACTCGCTAGGCCACACCGGGATCCTGCGCTAGAACCGCGTCCGAGAGCGCGGGCCACGCCTCGAGCGCCCAAGGGCCGAAATCGAGGTCGCTGAGGCACGCCAGGGCCACGTCGGCTTCGGGATCGACCCAGAGAAACGTGCCGCTGCCGCCGAAGTGGCCGAACGTGCGAGGGGAGTTCCGCCTCCCGGTCCAGTGCGGCGACTTCGCGTCGCGCAGCTCGAAGCCGAGCCCCCAGTCGTTCGGGTCCATCCGCCCGACGTCCGGGAGGACGCCGGCGAGCCCTGGGAACTGCACGGTCGTCGCCTCTGCGAACGTCTCCGGCGCGACCAGCCTCGGCCGCTGGAGCTCGGAGCCCAGCCGGAGGAGATCGTCGAGCGTTCCGTGCAGCCCGGCGGCCGGAGAGCCGCGCAGCTCGGCGCTCAGGCCAAGTGGACTGAGAACGGCCCCGGCGAGGTAGTCCGCAAACGGCATCTCCGCCGCCTCCGCGATCGTCTGCGCGAGCACCTCGAAGCCCGCATTGGAGTAGATCCGCCGCTGCCCCGGCTTCGCGATCGGCGCTCCGGCCTCGAACGGCAGTCCCGACGCGTGCGCCAGGAGATGCCGGACGGTGGAGCCGGGCGGTCCAGCGGGCTCGTCGAGGTCGACGGTGCCCTCCTCGGCCGCAACAAGGGCCGCAAGCGCCGTGGCGAGCTTTGTCACCGAGGCCCAGCGGAACACACGGTCACGCGGCCCGTGCGCAGCGACCTCCTCGCCGCTTCGTAAGACCCCGGCCGCGGCCCTCTCGGCTGGCCAGCCGTCGACCTGCTTGAGAGCGCACACGGCGGGAGATACTAGGGCCCGTGAAACGGCAGATCATCCCGGCCGTCTCCCCGTTTGCCGAGTCAGCCGGCTACTCGCGGGTCGTCCGCGTCGGACGCCACGCGTACGTCGCCGGGACCGCGCCGATCATGCCCGACGACGCCGACCCGCCGACAGACGCCTACGGCCAGACCCACCGCTGCCTCGAGATCGCGGTCGGCGCGCTGGCCGAGGTCGAAGCATCGGCCGCAGACGTCGTCCGGACGCGCATCGCCCTCACGCGCGCCGAGGACTTCCCCGAGATCGCGCGCGCCCATGGCGAGGTTTTCCACGACGTTCGGCCCGTCAACACGAGCTACGTCGTCGCCGCCCTGCTGGATCCGCGCTGGCTGCTTGAGATTGAGCTTGAGGCTTTCGTGCAATGAGAACGACAGCCGGATTCTCGGTTCTGGCCTTGCTCGGATTGACGGTTGCGGCGTGTAACGGAGGCGGAAAAAACATCTCAACGCACGCAACCGCCGACTCGCTGAGGTCCGCCGGGTTTCATCGCCTGGTGATCCACCCCGGCAAGGGATACGACGTCATCGCACGGAAAGGACGCTTGAAGAGCTTCGCGCCCGTGCAGGCAGTTCGCTTCTCGTCGAGCTCACGCGCCAAGAAGATTTACGAAGTCGGTTACAGCCGCCAGGCGGTAAAGGCTGCAGTGGCCGATCTTCGTCACAAGGGATACGGCGATGCGCTCCCGCGCGGCTTCGAGCTTCGAAACTTTGAGAGCATTCGCGTCTGCAATGTCATCGTCTCGACCTACAACGCGTACGCGGATCCTTCGCTCGACGCGCGCTTGAGGCGTGCGGCCGCGCTCCATCGTAAGGCTTGCCAGTGAACAAGCAGATCTTCCCGCCGACGATCATGAGCACGGACTTCGCCGCGGGCGGCAGCGTGCTCGACCACAACTTCGGTGTCGGCGAGCCGTACACCCTCGGAGTCGAGGAGGAGTACATGCTCCTTGACGGCGAGACGCTCGATCTCGTCCAACACGTCGAGGCGGTGCTCGCGGCGACCCACGGAGGCGAGTTCGAGACGCGCGTGAACCCGGAGCTGATGCAATCGGTGCTCGAGATCGCGACGCCGGTCTGCCGCACGCCGGCAGAGGTCGAGGGCGAGCTGAGAAAGCTTCGCGCGTACGTCACCGGGGTTGCGCGGGAGCGCGGCATGCGGGTCGGCTCCGCCGGCACGCATCCGTTCAGCCTCTTCGAGCGCCAGCGGATCACCGCGCGAGACCGCTACCGCCACCTCGTCGACCAGCTCCAGTACGTCGCCCGGCGCGAGCTGATCTTCGGGCTCCACATCCACGTCGCTGTAGACGATCCCGAGAGGGCGATCAAGGTCGTGAACGGCCTGCTCACGCACCTCTCGTCGCTTCTCGCGCTGTCGGCGAGCTCCCCGTTCTGGCGCGGGGAGCCGACCGGTCTCTCCTCGAGCCGTCAGATGGTCTTCGCGGCGTTCCCGCGCTCCGGACCGCCGCCTCGGTTCCACAACTACGCCGACTACGCGGAGGTGGTCGGACAGCTGGAAAAGACCGGCTGCATCGCGGACTACACGCACATCTGGTGGGACATCCGCCTGCACCCACGCTTCGGCACCGTCGAGATCCGTGTCTGCGACGCGGTGACGCGGGTCGAGGACGCGGTCGCGCTCGCGGCCTTCTGCCAGTCCCTCGTGAAGCTGTACTCGGAGCGCCACGCCGTCGGCGCCGAGATTCCCTCCTACCACCGGATCCTGACGACGGAGAACAAGTGGCTGGCCGCCCGCTACGGGCTCGAGGCGCCGGTGATGGACCTGGTGACCGGCCGGCGCAACCGCGTTCCCGTCGCTCAGCTGGTCAGGCGCACGCTGGGCGAGCTCGAGCCGCACGCACGCGAGCTCGGCTGCGACCGAGAGCTCGAGGGAATCGGCGAGATCCTGGCGCACGGCAACGGCGCCGACCGCCAGCGGCGCATCTGGAACGCGAACCGCGACATCGTCGAGGTCGTCCGCGAGATCGCGGACGCCACCGAGCCGGCGCTGGCTCCCGCCTAACGCACGTCCAGCGTCTTCGTGTCCATCCGAGCGATCGTCCGGCCGTCGCGGCGCACCTCGAGCGTGCCGACCCGGACGCGGAGCCGCGTAGTCGACATCCAGTTCTCGGAGTGACGGAACGGAAGGTCGACGCAGAACGCGCGCCGGTGCACCGTGTCGAGCGCGTGCACGAACGCCGGCTTCCGGCGGCGCGAGTAGAGCGTGTACGCCCAACCGCTCGGGTTCCCCGTGCGGGCCCAAGGAACGCCGGTCATCTTCTCGTCCGGCTCCCGCCGATCGACGATCGCTCCCGGGTAGAGCGTAAGCGTGTTCCAGTTGAAGGCCCGCACCTCGTAGCGCTGATAGACCTGGTTGGGAGAGCCAAGGTAGTGGATCAGGTACATCAGCGAGCCGTCCGGTGAGATCGCGTCGAAGGACCAGCTGCCGCGAAGGCGCACCCGGCCGCGGATCTGGAACGTGTGCGCGTCGACGAGCAGGAAGCGTGTGCTCGGAAAGCCCGACCAAGTCGCGAGCACGAGATCCTGGCCGTCACGGGAGAGCCCGCCCGTCTCGCCGCTGAAGGTCACGAAGGGGATGCCGAAGGAGCCCTTGAAGTACGTCACGCCTTGGACCCTGCCGGTGCCGACGACGACCGACTCGAGCGTCGTCGCGTGCCCGTCTGAGAGCGCGGAGTAGCGGAGCTTCCCTCCCGGAGCCACGATCCCGTTCCCGAAGTCCAGGCCCGGCGAAGGCCCGCCCCCGTCCGCGAGGGCCACCGCGACCCAGGCCGCTCCCAGGATGGCCACCAGCACTAGTACCCGTCTCATCCCTCCTCCTTCGTCCGACACACGTACGCCGGGACCTTGCGCGCGGGTCCATCCGTATCTAGAGCCGATGGACCTCTTGCTGAAGCACGCTCGTATAGTCGGCACGGGATGGCGGGCTCCGGCCGCGACGAGCGGGCCTGGGTGCGGCGGGCCCAGGCCGGGTCTGTCTCGGACTTCGAGACGCTCTTCCGCGCGCACTGGGGGCCTGCGTACCGGGCTGCCTATCTCGTCGTCCGTGACTCGGCCGCAGCGGAAGACATCGCGCAGGAGGCCTTCCTCGCCGCCGTGCGCGCCCTCGACCGCTTCGACCGGCGCCGGCCGTTCGGGCCCTGGTTGCACCGAATCGTCGTCAACCGCGCGATCGACTGGGCCCGTGCCCGCGCGCTGCGGCCGGAGGCCGAGCCGGTCGACGCCCCGGCCCCCCAGCAGCCGGGGCGCAACGACGAGCTCCTGCAGGAGCTGGACCGCCTTACGCCGGAGCACCGAGCCGTGATCGTGCTCCGCTACCTGCTCGACTACACCCCGGGCGAGATCGCCGAGCTGCTCGAGCTGCCGCGCGGGACCGTGAACTCGCGGCTGCGGCGCGGGCTCGACCATCTCAAGGAGCGGATTGAGTGAAGGCCTTCCGCGCACCGGACGAGCAAGAAGCGGTCCAGCGCGCCTGGCACGTCGTGCGCGCCGCGTACCAGTCGCGCCAGCCGGTGGCGTGGCCGCGCCGCCACGCGCGGCCGCTGGTCGCCGGCGCCCTCGTTGCCGCGGCCGTCGCAGCCGTTCTGAGCCCGGCCGGCAGGTCGGTGATCCACTCGCTGCGAAAGGCGGTCGGCGTCCAGCATGCACAGACGGAGCTCTTTTCGCTGCCCGCGCGAGGCCGTCTGCTCGTCTCCGGGAAGGGCGGCACCTGGGTCGTGAACGCGGACGGCTCGCGCCGCCGGATCGGCGCCTACCGCGACGCGGCCTGGTCGCCGCACGGCCTCTACATTGCCGCGACGAAGGCGAACGAGCTTGTCGTCGTCGACCCGAAGGGGAACGCGCGCTGGACCCTCCCGCGCCGCTCGCCGAGGTTCCCGGCCTGGACCGGCACGTTCACCGACACGCGCATCGCGTACGTCGCCGGCGGGCGGCTCCATGTCGTCGCGGGCGACGGGACGAACGACGTGACGATCGGGCCCGCGGCACGCGTCCCCCCCGTCTGGCTGCCGGGGCGGGTCGTCCTCTACTCGAAAGGACGCCGGGCCGTCGCCTACGACACCACGACGCAATCGCCGGTGCGACGTGGCGCGTTGCGTCTCGGCGGCCCGACGATTCGGCGGCGTGCGGCACAGAGCGAGGTCGTGAGCGGCGGCCGCGTACTCTTCCGGGGCACCGGTGTCTTCAGCCAGGTCGTCCGCTCTCCGGACGGGCGCTGGGTGCTCGTGACGTGGCCGACGGCCGACCAATGGGTCTTCATCCGCATCCAGCCGCGCAAGATCGTCGGCGTATCGCAAATCTCGTCGCAGTTCGGCGGCTTCCCTCGGGTCGGCGGGTGGTGCTGCGGGGGCTGATCGCCGCCCTCGTCGCCGCTGGGGTCGCGGCGGCGCAACCGCAGCAGGCCGAGCTCGTCGTCGGCCACTCGGTCAAGGGCCGGGCGATGGTCGCGTACGAGCGCGGCGACCCCACGGCGCCCGTCACGCTGGTCGTCGGAGTCATCCACGGCAACGAGCCGGCGGGCCTCGCGGTCATCCGAGACCTGCGCAAGATGCCGCTGCCGGCCGGCGTGCACCTCTGGCTCGTCCCGACGGTGAACCCCGACGGCCTCGCCGCGGGAACCCGCCAGAATGCGCACGGAGTCGACCTGAACCGCAACTGGCCCGTCGCGTGGGTTCACAACGGCGTGCCCTGGGACGGCTACTACTCGGGGCCGCGGCCGATGTCCGAGCCGGAGAGCCGGGCAATGCGGGCGTTTATCCTGCGCGTTCGGCCCGCGCTGACGATCTGGTACCACCAGCCGCTCGACGTCGTCTACGGCTCCGACCCGCATGTCGCGGTGCTGAAGCGCTACGCGCGGCTGACCGGGTGGCCCTACCGACGGCTGCCCGCTCTGCCCGGCGCTGCGACTCGCTGGGAGCGCCAGCACTTCCCGGGCGGGCCGCACTTCGTCGTCGAGTTCCGCGCCGGGCCGATCTCAGCCGCGACCGCACGCCGGCACGCCGCCGCGGTGCTCGCGCTCGCCGAGGGACTCCGGCGCCCGGCCTCACCGTAGAGGAGGCATGAAGCGAGCCGTGCTTCTGCTCGCGCTCCTGGTTCTCCCAGCCGCGTCCCGCGCGGCGGCAGGGCGCGGGCCGATCGCCCTCGTGACCGCCGAGTCTCAAAACCAGCTGCTGGCAATCGACGTCGACTCGGGCCGAATCATCCGCCGGCTGGCGATGCCCGCCGATCCCGAAAACGTCGAGGCTTACGCTGGGGAGGCCGCGGTCGTCAGCGCCCGGGGAGGTGCCGTCACGCTCTTGAACCCGCACACGCTGAGCGTCTGGCGAGTCCTGCGCGGCTTCGGCTCGCCGCACATCGCCGCCTTCACGCCGGGTGGCGACTATCTCTACGTCACCGATGACGCGCGTGGGCAGCTCGTCGTGATCCTCAACCGCGTGGTCCGGAAGATCTTCGTCGGCTACGGCGCTCACCACATGGCGTTCAGTCCCGACCAGCGGCGGCTTTGGATCGCGCTCGGAGAACGGGCCCGGTCGATCGCCGTCGTCGACACGCACAACCCCGAGCATCCGAGACTCCTCGGCCACGTCGACCCGCATGGAGCAGCGCACGACCTTGCTTTCACTCCCGACGGGCGGTACGTCTGGGTGACCTACGACGACGGGCCGTACCTGCGGACGTTCGACGCGCGCACAGGAAGGCCGCTGCGGACGCTCTACGCCGGAAGCCCGCCCGCCCACGTTCGCTTCGACGACGCGGCGGGGCTCGCACGTTTCAGCCGCTACGCGTATGTGACGAGCGGGAACGGCGCCCTGCTCCGGGTCTTCGACTGGCGCAGGCGGCAGCTCGCCCGCGTGCTGAGGACCTCGCCGGGCGCCTACAACCTCGCGGTCGACCAGGGCCTCGTCGCAACCTCGTCGCTCACCGGTGGCACAGTGATCGCGTTCCGGGGTGGGCGCCTGCTGCTCAGCGAGCGCGTGGCCCCCGCTGCTCGAGACGTAGCTCTGGTCCCGTAGGATCGGCCGGTGCTGGCGGAGGGCGACCAGATCCCGGACGTCCGCGTCTGGATGGCTCCGCGGGAGCCCGTGTCCCTGCGGGAGCTGGCGGCCGAGAAGCCGCTCCTGCTCCTCTTCTACCTCTTCGACTGGTCGTCCACCTGAACGGACGAGATGGAGCTCCTGCGTGACAGGAGCGAGGAGTTCGAGGGAGCGGGCGTGGGGACGGTGGGGATCTCGCGAGACTCGCCCTGGTCGCACGTCGCCTGGATGCAAGCCCTCGACCTGAACTTCCCGCTCCTCTCGGATTGGAATGCGGAGGCTGTGCGCGGCTTCGGCATCGCCCACGAGTACCGTGGCTTCCGGGACGTCGCGGAGCGCTCGGCATTCCTCGTCGACCGGAGCGGTACGGTGCGCGGCGCATGGCGTTACGAGACGGCCGAGGTGCCGGACTTCGACGAGCTTCTCTCGGCCGCCCGGGCTTTGTAGCGCTCGCCTGCGCGCTCTACGTCGCGGTCGGCGTCGCGGCGATGTGGCCGGCGCCGAAGCACTTCGACTCGAGGTTCGCCGCGATTGCAGAGCCGGTCCCGGGGGAAGCGGCCGCGGGCGACCACCTCCAGGCCGTCTACCACCTGTGGCTTGTCGGCCATCAGCTCGAGCATGGTCACGCGCCCTGGCTCGACCCGTACACGTTCCGGCCGGAGAGCAGTCCCCGCGTCAACTTCGGCGGCTGGCCGTTCGGCTTGCCCTACTGGCCGCTCGCCGCCGCCTTCGGCTCTGTGGTGGCGTGGAACCTCCTTCTCCTGCTGAGCTACCTGGCAGCCGGAGGGTTCGCGTGCCTCTGGCTGCTCGAGCTGGGGCTCCCACGTGGGGCTGCACTCGCGGGCGGCCTTGCGTTCGGGCTGGCGCCCTACCGCGTCGTGCAGAGCGCCGGACATCTCCGCGGTCCGGTCTCGGCGTTACTTCCCCTGGCGCTCTTCGCGTTCGAGCGCTCCCGGCGAGGCAGCCGCTGGTGGCTCGCGGGGGCAGGTGCGGCGCTCGCGTCGATCCCGTTCTCGGACGTGCACCTGGCACTCGGAGCAGTTCCCTTTTTCCTCTTCTATGCCGTGTGCCGGACACGGAGCCCACGCCTCGTCGTGGGTGCGCTGTTGGGCGTGCTCGCCGCCGTCGGCGCCGGCCTGCTCGTGCGTCACTTCGCGATCTCGGGATCGATCGCGGCCGGCGGCCGGACGCTGCGGGAGGTCACGCAGTATTCGGCGGACGGGGCCGACTTCGTCACCCGTCACCGCGGACAAAGACTCGAGAGCTACGTCTTCCTCGGCTGGCTGACACCGCTACTCGCGCTCGCGGGGCTGGCGCTTCTCGTGCGCACGCGCCGGCTGGGGCTCGCGACCGCGCTGGCAGTAGGCGCCGTCGTCCCGATCCTGCTCGCGCTCGGGACCCACTTTCCGGCCTATGCCTGGATCTGGCATCACTTCGCGCCGCTGCGCTACCCGCGTGTGCCCGAACGGGAGCTACCCGTCGCCTGCCTGGCTCTGGCCGCTCTCGCCGCGGTTGCGGTGGCGCGGCTCGGCCGCTCGTTGACCGTTTGGGCAACACTCTTGTATACGGTCGCGGTACTGGCGCTGTTCGCCGACTTGCGCGTGACGGTGTACGGATCGGCGCGCGCCGACCCGAGCAATGCGGCCTACGCGGCTCTCGGCTCACGGCCGCCCGGGCGGCTGCTCGAGCTGCCCGTCCTGCATCCGAGCCTCGACCACGGCAGCGTGTACCTCTACTACGACATGCAGGCGCGCCGGCAGCGGCCGGGCGGCTACTCGACCGTCGCGCCGAGGGCAGCGGCCCAGCTCGCGCTGCGCCTCGAGCCACTCAACTGCGGCGAATGGCGTCCCGGAACCGAGGCGCTGCTCCGCCACTTCGGAGTGCGCTACCTGGCCTTCCATGCGGGGCTGTTCTCCTTCGGCCGCGGCTGGTTCGCCTGGCGCGCGCTGACGGCCCGGGGCTGGCGCGAGCTGTCGCGCGGCGGAGGCATCATGACCTTCGGGCGCAAGGGCAGCCTGTCGCCCCCGTCCGTGCCAGAGCCGCGCACGCCTCTCGTCTTCTGCCCGGAGTGGAACGAACGCTCGCCGCGCTACCGCCACGGCGCGTTCTGGATCAAAGGCTCCGGCCGGCTCGTCGTGCGTCTGGCAACTCTTGCCCCTGACCGGACGACGATTTCCGTTGACGGCACGAGCCGCTCGGCTCGAGTGGTCAGGCCCGTCACGCTCCGGCTGCCGCTTCGTCGGCCCGGCTGGCACCTCGTCGGTGTCGACTCAGTGCGATCCGACCGCGGGCTGCGTCTCGCCGCGATCGCGGTGCACCGCTAGAGACGCCCTACATTCCCATCGAGTGATAGCCGGAGTCGACGTACAGCGTCGTGGCGGTGACGTTGCGTGCGTCGTCGGAGAGGAGGTACGCGGCCGCGGCGCCGACGTCGCCTGCGTCGATGAGCCGGTGGAGCGGCGAGCGTTCCTCGACGATCGCCTCCATCGTCAGGAAGCCTGTAATCGAGCGCGCGGAGAGCGTCCGCACGGGGCCGGCCGAGACCGCGTTGACGCGGATGTTTTTGCGCCCGAGGTCCCAGGCGAGGTAGCGGACGGACGCGTCCAGCGCCGCCTTCGCCACGCCCATCACGTTGTAGTGCGGCACAGCGCGCTCACCGCCGAGGTAGGTCATCGTCAGGATCGAGCCGCCCCCGCCCGCCTCCATGAGCGGCTCGGCGAGGCGTGCGCAAGCGACGAGCGAGTACGCGGAGACGTCGAGCGCGAGCCAGAAGCGGTCTCGGGGCGTGTCCGTGAAGCGGCCTTCGAGGTCCTCGGAAACCGCGAACGCGACCGAGTGCACGAGGAGATCGAGCCCGCCCTCGAAGGTCTTGCCCACCTCTGTGAAGACGCGCTCGAGATCATCGTCCGAACGGACGTCACACGCGGTGATGAGCGGCGAGCCGACGGAATCCGCCAGCTCACGTACGTTCTTCTCGATCCGCTCGCCCTGGTAGGTGAAGGCCAGCTCGGCGCCTCCTTGCGCAAGGCGGCTTGCGATCGCCCAGGCGATCGAGCGGCGGTTCGCGACGCCCAGGACGAGACCGCGCTTGCCTGCGAACGCACCCTCCACGGGGAGCGAGTCTACGGCGCCGTCCGCCAGACGACGCGGCCAACAGCGGGCCTACGCGCTCCGATTTCTGCGCTACCCTGAGGCTCTTGCGCCGCCAACTCGGTCTTCTCCTGCTTGCGGCGGCGCTTGTCCTCGCGACCGCCGCGGCAGCAACAGGCCAGTTGATGCCGATCCGGCGTCCGGTCGTCGGCGAGCACAGCGTGCCCCGGATCCGCCACGGAGTGATACGCATCCCGGCGGGCCATGCCTCCGGCCGCGTCACGGTCATCGTCGGCCTGCGCCTGCCGCCGCTGGCGGCGGCCTACGGCCGGGGCTGGTTCGCGTTCGGCCTTCGGCGCAAGCTGAATACCTCGAGCTCGAGCTCTCGCGCCTACCTCGCGCAGCTCGAGACGGCACAGGCCCTGGCGGCGGCGCAGATCCGGCGCGCGATCCCCAAGGCACGGATCGAGAACCACTACCGGATCGTGCTCGACGGCTTCGCCGTGCGGCTTCCCTATCGCGACCTGCCCGCGCTCGGCCGGATCTCGGCTGTGCAGAAGATCTACCCGAGCCTCCGCTACCACCTCGACACAAACAAGAGCCCGTCCGTGATCCACGCCGACTCGTTCTGGGCCTCGACGGGCGGACAGGGACAGGGGATCAAGATCGGGGTGGTCGACGACGGCGTCGACATGAACAACGCATTCTTCAACCCGACGGGGCTCTCGTATCCGGCCGGCTTCCCCCGGGGCCAGCAGCAGTTCACCACGCCGAAGGTGATCGTCGCCCGGGCCTTCCCCGGCCCAGGCTCGGGAAAGCAGGGCCGACTGCCGCTCTGGCGCCCAGCCTCGTTCCACGGCACGCACGTGGCGGGAATCGCCGCAGGTGTCCAGGGAACGGTCGCCCCGGCCGGTCCCGACCACCCGGAGGTCACCGGCCTGTCGGGAATCGCGCCGCGCGCCTGGATCGGGAACTACCGCGTGTTCAACACACCGGTGCTGACCGGCGGCTTCGACGCCTTTACGCCGCAGATCGTGTCCGCTTTCGAGGCGGCCGTGAACGACGGGATGGACGTGATCAACTTCTCAGGCGGGGGGGCCGAGCCCAACCCTGCAAGCGACGCGCTGATCCAGGCGACCGACAACGTCGCCGCTGCCGGCGTCGTGCCGGTGATCTCCGCCGGGAACGATCGCGACGACTTCGGCCTCGGCACGATCGGGTCGCCGAGCAATGCACCCGATGCGATCTCTGTTGCGGCTGTCTCGAACCTCCATGTCTTCGGGCCGGACCTGACCGTCACCGACGCCGGCGCTCCCGCGACTCTGCAACTCATCCCGTTCGTCGCCAACGCCCACGTCCCCCCCACGTGGGTGAACGCCGACCAGACGATCGTGGACGTGGGATCGATCAGCGGCAGCGACGGCCAGTCGGTCGAGCGACACCTCTGCGCCCCGGCCGGCTTCGACCCGAACGACCCGTCGAAGTCGTCGCTCCCGTCCGGCTCGCTCACCGGCCAGGTAGCGCTCGTCTCGCGCGGCGGCTGCACATTCCTCTCCAAGGCTTATCGAGTCCAGACAGCGGGCGGCGTCGGGATGATCCTCGTCGACAACCGCTCCGGCGAGGCGAATCCGATCACCGTCCTGATGCCGTTCGGCGGCGGGATGATCTCCGACCTCGACGGCGCCAACCTACGCGCCTACATGGCCGCGCATGGAGGCCGGGCTACTTTCCGTTCCTCGGCTGAAACGGATCCTCGCGAGACCCAGACGGCGCGCAGCGGCGTCGTGACGAGCTTCTCCTCTGCCGGGCCGACCAACTACGACCACAAGCTGAAGCCGGACGTCGCCGCGCCCGGCTACCAGGTTCTCTCGTCGACGCTTAAGGAGTACGCGGGATCACCCTTCACCGTCCTCGACGGCACGAGCATGGCGGCTCCGCACGTCTCCGGGGCGGTTGCGCTGCTCCTCCAGCAACACCGGGGCTGGACACCGGCGCAGGTCAAGTCCGCGCTGGTCTCCTCGGCAGGCCCGGCCTGGGCCGACACGGCGCGCACGCAGGAGGCGTCGGTGCTGCTCGAGGGTGGTGGCCTCGTCGACGTCGCGGCCGCGAACGATCCAAAGCTCTTCGTCAACCCTGTCTCGCTTTCCTACGGCTTCCTGAACACGGATCACCGCGACGCGCGCCGGGCATTGCTCGTCTCGCTGACCGACGCGGGCGGCGGCAGCGGAACGTGGACCGTGTCGATCCAGGCCCAGGCCGCGAGCGCCGGCGCCTCGATCACGCCCGGCGCCTCGATGATCGCGGTCGCGCCCGGCGGTACCGTCGACGTCCCCATCGTCGCCTCTGCGACGGCCGGCTCGCCGCGCGGCGACAACTACGGCTTCATCATCCTCCAGCGGGGTGCCGACCGAATCCGGATCCCGTACTACTTCACTGTCGTACTGCCGCAGATCGGCCGGGCGCCGCAAGTCGCGATCAAGACGGACCAGATCGGCGACACGCGGACCGGAACCAACTTCGTCGACGTCTACCGCTTCCCGTCCTTCCCGTTCGGTCCGCCTCTGACCTACACCGGTCCCGGGATGCACGAGGACGGCGCCGAGCACGTCTACGCCGTCCACGTCAACGGCCACGCCACCAACGTGGGCGCCGCAATCGTCGCGTCGAGCACCGGCTCGCTCATCGAGCCCTGGTTCCTCGGCTCGCTGAACGAAGACGACGTCCAGGGCTTTCCCGGCACACCCGTGAACGTGAACTCGATCACCTTCGAGTACCAGTTCGACAACGGCGCCGCGGGCATGCCGTTCCCGTCCGAGGGCCGCTACTACATCGTGGTCGACTCGCGCGCCGATCCCTACACGGACACGTCCCTGCGGGGTCAGTACCTGCTCCACTTCTGGCAGAACGACGTCACGCCGCCGAGGCTGCGCTTCCTGACTCCCCGGGTGAGCGTGGGACACCCGTTGCTGGCTGCGATCGTCACCGACCGCGGCGCCGGGGTCGACCCGCTGTCTCTCGTGATCGGCTACCAGCGGACGCTGGTGCTCGCTTCGCTCTACGACCCCGCGTCCGGGCTCGCAGTCTGGCTGCTCGACTCAGCCCCTCGAATCAAGGCCGGGAAGACGCCGCTGGACATCGTCGCATCCGATTACCAGGAGTCCAAGAACGTCGACCAGGCCGGCGAGAACATCCTTCCGAACACCACCTTCCGGAGTCTCAAGCTGCGAGCCGTCAGCGGGCCGACCGTAACGTGGCTGCTGCCGAAGCGGGATGCGTGCGTCGCAAAGTCAGAGCTGTTGTTCGTTGCCGCCGGGTCGGGCAAGGGCGTGCGGTCCGTGGCGTTCTTCGACGGTGGGCGCCGGATTGCGAAGAAGACGAGCGGGCTCGCCGGTCTCTACACGGCGGTGTGGGAGACGGGCAAGGACGCCGGCGGCCGGCACGTACTGCGAGCCGTCGTGACCGATCGCCGCGGGGCCCGCGAGCACGCGAGCCGGGTCGTCCGCGTGTGCCGGTAGCAGTCGTCACGGGCGGCTCGAGCGGGATCGGCGAAGCCGTCGCCCGGACGCTGACGGAGCGCGGCTGGACCTGCATCCTCATCGCCCGGGGCGAGGACCGGCTGCGCTCGGTCGCAGAGGAGCTCGGCGCGGAATGGGAGGTCTGCAACGTCGGCGACCGCGGGGCGGTCGAGCTGACGGCCGCAGCGATACGCGAGCGGCATCCCGAGATCGGCCTGCTCGTCAACGGCGCCGGCATCCCCGGCCGCGGAGGCTTTCTCCGCGCGAGCCCCGAGCTGATCGAGGAGGTGGCGCGCACGAACTACCTCGGCGGGGTGTGGTGCGTGCGCGCGTTCTTGCCTGCGCTGGAGGCGGCCGCACCGTCGCATGTGGTGAACGTGGTGTCCGTAGTCGGAGTTGTCGCGGCCGGCGCGGCGGGCCCCTACACCGCGTCGAAGCACGCCCAGCTCGCTTTCTCGCGCAGCGTCCGCACCGAGTTGCGGGGGCGCGGAGTCAGCGTCCACGCCGTCCTGCCCGGCCTCGTCGAGACTCCTGGTTTCCCGCAGAGCACGCGCTTCTCGAACCCGTTCGTAGGTGCGCTCGTGGTCGAGCCGGAGCTCGTCGCGCGGCGAATCCTCACGGCATTGGAACGGGATCGCCGCGAGGTCTTCGTCCCACGCTTCTACCGGGTAGCCGCGCTCGCACAAGCCCTCGTGCCGGGCCTGGTCGCCCGTGCGGGCGCGTGGGGAATGCGGCCTGCAGAGGACTAAACTCCCGGCATGGCCGGGCCGCTCACTGCCGAGGAGGTTGCCCGGGTTGCCGAGTTCCGAGCCGCGTTGCGCAGGTTCCTTCGGATCTCCGAGCGCAACGCCCGCGCGGCCCGCCTGACGCCGCAGCGCTACCTGCTTCTGCTGATGATCAAGGGCGCGGCCGACCACACGGAGCAGTCGACGGTGACGGAGCTCGCAGAGCGTCTCCAGCTCGCTCAGAGCACGGTGACGGAGCTCGTGAGCCGAGCAGAGGAGAACGGGCTCCTCGAGCGGGAGCGCTCTTCGGTCGACGGACGGATCGCCCACCTTCGCCTCACGCCCGAAGGCGAGCGCCGCCTGGCTCAGGCGTTCACGAGCAACGAGAGCGAGCGCCGCGCGCTGCTCGAGGCGTTCAAGCACCTCGAAGGCCGCGTTCTGGCGACGTAGGATCGGCTCGTGCGTGTCGAGATCCACTACTGCCCGACCTGAAGTGGCTACGACACGCGGGCCGCGAGTCTCGCGGCCGAGCTGGCTGGTGAGGGCTTCGACGCCGAGGCGATCCCGGGCGGGAAGGGGCAGTTCGACGTCCTCGCCGACCGCCGGCCGGTCTTCTCGAAAGCGGAGACCGGGCGTTTCCCAGAAGACGGTGAAGTCCTGGCGGCCCTGGCGGGCTAGCGCTTTTCGAGCAGGTACCAGCCCAGAGCGGCCGCGTAGTCCGGCGGGGCAAGCGTCGCGGCCCGCTCCCGCGCCTCCCCCTCGCAGCCGGCGAGGTCGAGATACGCGTCCAGGTCGCGCGGCTCGGTCCCGTATTCGGCCTCCACGAGCACGAGCCCGTTCGCCTCGAACAGGGACCGCAGGTCGACGTCGGCGAGCACCCGCGCATGCGAGGGGTCGCGGGCGTGCTCGAAGCGGTTGAGCTCGACCGCAGTGAGGGGATCGACCGGCGCGATCTGGTCGATGACGAGAACGCGCCCGTACGGCCGCGTGACGCGCGCGAGCTCGGCGACCGCGAGCTCCGGGCGCGCGATGTGATGGAGCGTCCTCAGGCAGGCGGCAAGATCGAACGACCCGTACTCGAATGGCAGCACCGTGGCATCGCCCTCGACGAAGGTGACGTTGGGGAAGGGCTTTGCCCGCTTGCGCGCTTGCTCCAGCAGCTCCGGGACGAGGTCGACCCCGACGATCTCGCGGACGTGCGGTGCCAGCGCGAACGCCAGCGCGCCCGCGCCGGTGCCGGAGTCGAGCGCCCGCTCGTCGCCTTTCGGCGAAACGAAACGGACGACCTGCTCCTCGAGCTCCGCGGCCTGCTCGTCCTGGTGCGCGGCGACGCGCTCAGCCGTCCTCGCGAACCGCTCGCGTGTGGCGTCTTGCATAGTCGAGCGCCTCCTCCTTCGAGCCGATCGTACCCGCCGCCCGCTCCTCCTCGATCTCCGCGAGCAACCGGCCGATCTCGGGCCCAGGCGGCAGGCCGAGCTCGTCGCCGCGTAGCAGTGGCTCGGCCGGCTCTGCACGACGCGCCTCCTCGACGGCACCGGACAGCTCGGAGGCGCCCGCGAAGGCGAGCGCCTCGAGCGCCCACGGCTCAGTCGCGCGGCGGAAGCGGTGGATCGACCGCGGGTCGTCTGCCGGGCGCTCGGACTCGAGCAGCGTGCGCGCGTACCGCCGTAGCTCGTTCGAGATCGGAAATCGTCTGAGGCCTTGGCCGAAAACCGCGACCAGACGGTAGTCGGCCGAGTCGAGACGGTCCAGCCGGTCGGTGATCGCGCCGCCGAGCGGCCCGAGCAGGCCGAGCTCGTCGAGACGGCGATAGCCGCCTGAGGAGAGCCGTCGCAGCTCGGCGAGGATGCGCTCGCCGGCAGGGCGGTCGACCAGCTCGGTGTGCTCGCGAACCAACCTCTCGGTGTCGGCATCAAGCCGCAGGTCGAGCTCGTCCTCGAGCCGAACTGCGCGTAAGAGACGGAGAGGGTCGTCTTCGAAGATGGATTCCCTCACCGCGTGCAGACGCCCGGCGCCGAGATCGTCGCGACCGCCGAACGGGTCGACCGGGTCGCCGCCGGCGAGCGGGCGCGCGATCGCATTGATCGTGAAGTCGCGCGTCGCGAGATCGTCCTCGACCGAGGCGGGTAGGAGCGTGAAGTCCACCGTGCGTCCGTCTTCGAGCGCGACGCGCCAGGCGCCGTGCCGCTCCGAGAGTGGAAAGGGCGCACCCCCCGAACGCCTGGCATACGCCCGTGCTGCCCGTTCGGGCTCTCGCACGGCGATGTCCAAATCGACCAGCTCGCGGCCCAGCAGCTCGTCCCGCACCGCCCCGCCGACGACCCACGCCTCCTGGCCGCTTAGGACCTCCTCGGCTGTCTTAAGCATCGACGACCACCCTGCGTGACCGTCGCGAGTCGCTTGTGATCCCGCACGTCAGCTCGTAGTTGATCGTCGCTGCGACCCGCGCATGGTCCTCCGCGAGGACGCCGTGGCCGAGCAGCGTCACGGGCGCTCCGACCGGTTCCTCGTGCTCGAGCTCGACCGCGAAGGAATCCATCGACACCGTCCCGACGACCCGGCGGCGCTCGCCTCCGACCCGTACTTCCGTTCCGGTGAGACCACGCCGGAAACCGTCGCCGTAGCCGACCGGGACGATGCCGATCCAGGTGGGAGCATCCGCGACAAACTGCCGCCCGTAGCCGGTGCTCTGGCCAGGCTCGAGCCGCTTCACCTGCGCGAGGTGGCTGCGCCACGAGAGCGCGGGCTCGAGCCCGTCGTTCGCGGGATCCTCTCCGAAGGGCGAGAGGCCGTAGAGCCCGCCGCCGCAGCGGGCCGCGTCGAAGCGAGAAGACGGCAGCCGCAGCGCGGCCGCGCTGTTGGCGGCATGGCGCATCAGGTTGCTGTACGGCTCCGTCGCCTCCCGGAACCGCTTGATCTGCTGCTCGGCGAATGCTGGGTCGCTGTCCGCCGTTGCGAGGTGCGTCATCAGGCCGACGACCTCGGCCGAAGGAGTCGGCAGCTCGGAGAGACCCCAGCGGCCCATGCCGGTGTCGAGCTTCAGGTGGACCCGCACGCCCTCTGGCAGCTCGTTGTCCCAGACCGCGAGCTCGAGCCGCGCCTCGCGCGCCTCGGCGATCTCGCGGCTCGACGAGGTGGGGCCCATCACGAGGATCCTTGCCAACGAGAATTCGGCCCGTAGGCCGAGCCCCTCCGCGACCGTGGCGACGCAGAGGGCGCCGGCCCCCTCGTCCATCACCGCCCCGGCCACGTCGACCGCGCCGTGTCCGTAGGCATTCGCCTTCACGACCGCCCACAGCTGTGCACCGTCGAGCGCCTTCAGCACCGTCCGCGCGTTGCGCCGCACGGCGCCGAGGTCGACCGTCAGCTCAGAGCGGTGCATCGAGCACCAGCGGCAGCGCGCCGATCACGTCGCTCGCGACTGCGCCCGCCTGCGGGATCTGCCTCGACGCCAGCTGCTGGGCCGCCGCGGCCGCCGCGGCCGCGAGCCGGGCGTCCAGGCCCTTCGCCAGGAACGCGCCTACGATCCCGGTGAGCACGTCGCCGCTGCCGGCGGTCGCCAGGGCGGGCGTGCCGAGCGCGCAGACGAGCACCCCCTCGCCCGGCGCAGCGACCAGCGTGTCTGCGCCTTTCAGCAGGCAGACGCAGCCGAACCGCTCGACCCCTCGCCGCACAGCCGCGAGCCGGTGGGCGGCCACCCACCGCGACTCCTCGCCGAGCAGGCGCGCGAGCTCGCCCTCGTGCGGCGTCAAGACGGTCTGTCCGGAACGGTCGAAGGGCTCCAGGCCGAAGAGCCCGTCCGCGTCGACGACAACCGGCACGTCGAGCTCCGCGAGCAGCCGCGCGACGACTTCTCGCGGCCCGTCGCCTCGCCCGAGCCCGGGGCCGAGCGCGACCGCCCCGGCCTTGCCGGCGAACTCGACGATCGGGTCGATCGCACGCGGCGAGATCTGCCCCTCTTCCTCGGGACACGGGAGCTTGACCGCCTCGAGCAGCCGCTGCTCGAACACCGGCAACGTCGAGTCGGGAACCGCGACAGCGACGTAGCCGGCATCCGCTCGAAACGCAGACTCCGCCGCGAGGGAGGGCGCGCCGGTCAGCCCGCGGGAACCGCCCACGATGAGGACCGAGCCGGCCGTGTACTTGTTCTGGTCGGGCCGCCGCCGTGGCAACCGCTCCAGGATCGCGGCGGTCACGAGCGCATGCTCAGTCGGCTGCGAATCGAGCCCGATGTCCGCGACTACGACCTCGCCGGCGTGGAAGCGGCCCGGCGCAACCTCGAGGCCGACCTTGCGCGCGTGCATCGTCACCGTGAGCGTCGCCTCGACGCAGGCGCCGGCGACCTCGCCGGTCGAGGCGTCCACGCCGGAGGGCAGGTCCACGGCCACGACCGGTACGCCGGCCGCATTGATCGCCTCGATCTTGCGAGCGGCGTCTTCCCGCGGCTCTCCGTGGAAGCCGGTCCCGAAGAGCGCGTCGAGGATGACGTCCGCAGCCTCGACGTCGTCAGTGGCGTCCGCGTCCCGGCCGGCCGAGCGCAGGACGTCAACCGCGATCCGGCCGTCGCCGCCGTTCGCTCCTCCGCCGCAGACGGCGACAAACCTTCGAGCATGCGGAAAGCGCCGCATCGCCTCCTCGGCCACGGCACGGCCGGCCCGCGCCATCAGCTCTTCGACGTCGTGCCCGGCCTCGGCGGACTTCATCTCCGCAGAGGTGTAGAGAGGCTCAAACATCGGAGACGACGCAAACCGCCGTCGCCAGCTCGCGCGAGTGCGTCATCGAGAGCTCGATCCGACCGGCGCCGACGCGCTCGGCCCAGGCCTTCGTCTTCCCCGAGAGCTTCACTCCGGGCTTTGGCCGTCCTGCGATCTCGATCTCCCGCCACGTGAAGCGGACACCGGATCCGAGCGCCTTTCCGACGGCCTCCTTGCCGGCGAAGCGAGCCGCGTAATGCTGAGGCGGGTTGGGCCGCCCGTCGCAGTAGTCGCGCTCGGCCTGTGTGAAGCACCGCTCGCGAAAGCCTGGATAGCGCGCGAGCGCCCGCGCGATCCGTGGGATCTCGATCAGGTCGACGCCGACGCGCACCGCGAAGAGTTTAGGTCGAGGACTCCAGCCAGTCCGGGAGCGCCGCGATCGAGTCGACGATGCCGTCGGGCTTCACGGCTGCCTCCTCCAGGGCCTCTTCGCGGAACTTCCCCGTGCGGACGAGGACGGTCCGCAGGCCGAAAGCCGCCGCACCCCCAACATCGGCTTCCACGTCGTCGCCGACCATCCACGTTTCGCCCGGCTCGTACTCGAGCGCGTCGAGGGCGGCGCCGAAGTAGGCCGCGCTGGGCTTGCCCAGCACGGTCGCCTCGATCTCCGCGGCGTACTCGAGGCCGGCTACGAATGCCCCGGCGTCGAGCAGCGCGCCGCGCGAGGTCTGCCACCAGCGATTCTTGTGCAGGCAGTACAGCTCGGCACCGTCCTGGAGCTCCGCGAACGCGCGCGCGAGGTTGAAGTAGCTGAAGACGCGGTTCGTCTCGAGGGTCTCGTCCGCGCCCCCCAGGAGCACTGCTTCCGCGCCTTCCCCGACGAGCTCGAGTCCCTCGAGATCCTCGACGATGGCCGCCATCGTCAATGCCAGCACGCGCTTTCCCTTCAGGGCATGCGCCGCGGCGAGTGGTGTCGTCTGCAGCTCCTGGTCCTCGAGCTCGACCCCGAACGAGCGGATCTCTTCCGCGAGCGCCTTGCGCGAGTACGTCGTGTTGTTGGTGACGAAACGGATTCGGTGGCCGGCCTGCCGCAGGCGGGTGACGGCCTTCGCGCCGCCGAGAATCGGGTTGCCCGAGACATGGAGGACGCCGTCGACGTCCAGCAGGATCGCGCCCATCGGGGCGAGTCTACGGCTGCAGCGAACGGGCCTCTAGCCGGCGGGCGCGATCAGCCCGAGCCAACCGAGGTACACAATCCGCCTCATGGCAGCCGATTCCATTCGGGTCACCCGCTCGGTCTCGATCCCCCGCTCGGAGATCGAGCTTCGGTTCTCTCGCTCGAGCGGCCCCGGCGGGCAACACGCGCAGAAGAGCGACACGAGGGTGGAGGCAACCTTCGACGTCGAGGCCTCCAAAGCCCTCTCCGACACGCAGAAGCGGCGGGTCGTCGCTCGCGCCGGGCCGGTGCTGCGCGCGGTCGCCCAGGACGAGCGGAGCCAGTGGCGCAACCGGGAGCTCGCGACCGAGCGGCTGGTCGAAGCGCTACGCGAGGCGCTCCGCGTTCCGCGCAAGCGCCGGCCGACGCGGCCGAGCAAGGCCGCAGTCGAGCGCCGTCTGGAGCAGAAACGCCGCCGCTCCGAGCGCAAGCGGCAACGCCGGAGCCTGGATTAGATCCGAGCTACGCGCAGGCTGCTCAGGAGGTCGACCGAAGGCCGGGCGCCGCGACCGCGCGGGTACACAAAGGCGTGGAAGTTACGTCCGCGGTCCCGGAAGACGAAGTCGTAGCCCGGGCCGGTGGGCATGTCGCAGCAGCCCTCGAAGCTCGTCATGCGCCGGGGGACACGGAACTGCGCGGGTCGTGAGGGCAAGCGTACGGAGGGCGTGTGGTCTTCGAGCAGAAGCACGAGCGATCCGTCGCGAGCCCGGGCGGCCAAAACCTGCCTCGGCTCGTCGCAGGACGAAATCACCTCTCTCGTCAGGTGCCAGCCCGGCGGCAGGACGACGCTGATCCCGGGAGCCGCCTCGACCCGCACGATTGCCGGCGCCGCGGCCGCAGGCAGTACGACCATGGCGGCCGCGGAGACCGCGAGAACCGACCGGACCATCGCCCTTCTTACGACCGACGGCCTGCGGGAGGTCCACCCATCTCTTCGCCTGCTCACGCAGTTCTTACCAGGGCCTAACCACACTCTTACGAGCGCATAACCGCAGCCTGACACCGCGAGGGGACGATCTGAGCGTCCCTCGAGTCACAAGGAGTCAGCATGAGAAAGCACATCGTCTACCTCGCGTTCCTGGCGTTCGCGGTGCTCGCGGTCGGAGCCTCGAGCTCCTTCGCAGCCGGATCCGGGTCGCGGATGTACGTGTTCAACGGGCGCCTGCTCGCCGATGCCGGCAGCTCCTCGACGCTGTTCCTCGACGTCAACGGCGGCAACCCGGCCGCTCTCAGGAAGCTGATCGGCAAGGGCGACAACCAGCCGTTCGCGGTCGACTCGAACACGGAGTACCTCCGCTGGACGAACGGCGTCCCGACCGTCGTCCCCGAGTCGAACCTCGTCGCAGGCGATCGCGTGAGCATCAAGGTCCGGGCCCAAAACGACGCCTCGCTTGCGGACATCGAGGCCACGGCCGCCGTGGTCGTAGCCGACCGCGGGCCGAATGCACGCTTCGCGCACCGCCCGCTCTGGCTGTTCGTCGGCACCCTTAAGGCGCCGGCCGCCAACGGCCACCTCGCCCTGCACATCACCAACGGCAACCTGCTTGGGCTGCGGGCAATGCTCGGACAGCCTCTCGACGAGACGTTCAGCTACGACAGCGGGACGATCTTCGTGCTCTGGCAGGGCCGCGTCCCGACGTTGATCTCGGCCGGCCAGCTCAAGGTCGGCGACAAGATCTCGGTTCGGATTCGCGCGCCGCGTGACTCTTCGCTCTCCCAGGTGGAGGGCACGCCCGCGAACCACGTCGGCGATCACGAGCCGGGCGCCTAACTCCTCCCCTCCCGCTGACCAGACGAGAGAGGCCGCCTTGCGCGGCCTCTCTCGTTCTCCCATACGAACGGCAGGCTAGGGTCCCCTGCGCCGATGCGCTTCTTGGGGTCACTCAGCGCCGGGCGCGACATGGCCGTCGATCTCGGCACCGCGAACACGCTCGTCTTCATCAGGGGCCGTGGAATCGTGCTGTTCGAGCCGTCCGTGGTCGCGTTCTCCGAAGAGACCGGCGAGGTGCAGGCGGTCGGCGCCGAGGCGCGCCGCATGATCGGCCGGACGCCGGCGACGATCCGCGCGATGCGCCCGCTCCGTCACGGCGTGATCGCGGACTTCGAGATCACGGAGCAGATGCTCCGCCACTTCATCACGCGGGCCGGTGGAAGCCGCTTCGCCTTCGCACGGATCGTGCTCTGCGTCCCGAGCGGGATCACCGACGTCGAGCGGCGCGCCGTCGACGAAGCGACGAGATCCGCGGGCGCCCGCGCCGTCTACCTGATCGAGGAGCCGCTCGCGGCAGCGATCGGCGCCAACCTGCCCGTTGCCGACGCGGTCGCGAGCATGGTGATCGACATCGGCGGCGGCACGACCGAGGTCGCCGTTATCGCGCTCGGCGGGATGGTCGTCTGGGAGTCGATTCGCGTCGGCGGCTACGAGATGGACGAGGCAATCGTCGACTACGTCAAGAACGTGCACAAGCTCTTGATCGGGCTGGAGACGGCGGAGTCGGCGAAGATCGCCAACGGCTCCGCCTGGGAGGTGGACGGCGAGCTCGCGGACACGCAGGTTGCCGGCAGGGATCTCCTCACCGGCCTGCTGCGGAGGGTCACGCTGAGCGCCGAGGAGGTTCGCAGGGCGATGGAGCAGCCCGTCGCCCGGATCGTGACAGCGGTCAAGGACACGCTCGAGCGGACACCGCCCGAGCTGGCCGCCGACCTCGGGGAGCGCGGGATCGTCCTTGCCGGGGGCGGCTCGCTCCTTCGCGGGATCGACGAGCGCCTCCGCCACGAGATCGGGCTGCCCGTACAGCGGGTCGAGTCCCCGCTCACCTGCGTCGCTGAGGGCGCCGGCCGCAGCCTCGACGAGCTCGAGACGCTGGAGCGGAGCGCGAAAGCGCTACGCAGGGCGCGCCGCTAACCGTGTAGATACGGAAAGAGCGGCTCGCTCCGGGCCCACTGCTGGCCCTCCACTTGCCCGCGCGTGAGCGTTGACGCGATGAGGAACGGGATTCCAAGCTCGTCCCGCGCATCCCAGTAGAAGCCTTCGTACCTCCAGCCTTTTCGATCATCCTTCGCCGGGTAGCGCGGATCGAGTTGCTTGAGGATCCCGGCGGTCGCTCGGGCAAGGCCCACATAGTGCGTTGTCCGGACGATGATCATCGGCGCGTCCTGCCGCGGCCGAAGTACCTTCGCGGAAATCACGTCGAAGCCGTCCTGTCTCGCGGAGTCGCGCAGCACGCTCATCAGCGCCGCAAGGCTCGGATTGTCGAAGCGCACGCCCGGATACCTCGCTGCGCGCGCTCGGAGCTGGGCTCTCCAAGAGGCGCGGATCTGACGGGCTGTCGCCACCGCTTGCTTGTCGCTGACCCTGTGAAACACGACGCCTATCCCGGGCCGCGTCCCCTGGGTGAGGACCGATCTGTCTCCAGCAGCGTGATGCGAGCAGCCGGCAACGACCGCAGCGGCGAGCAGGAGAGACGCTGAGCGCATCACCGTAGATACGCCGCCGCACGCCGGCCGAGCACACGCTCGATCCAATCGCGCTGCGGCTGGGGAGCGGCCAGAAAAGCCGCCAGGCGTTCCGCCTCTTGTTCTTCCAGCGAGACCGCCGTTTCCGCGACACCTTCGGCGCTCCAGACGCTGAAGCGGACGTGCGGGTCCTCGGTCAGGTAGCGCGAGACTCGGAGCGCCCTGCCCTTGTCGCGGGGGTGGGCGCGGAAGAACTCGACCAGCTTGCGCCGCTGCGGCGCGGCGCACCAGGGACAGAAGCGAAACACCGCCGCCAGCTCACCGCCGCACTCGGCGCAGACTCGCATGTTCCAGCCTCCCTTCGGCCCAACCGTACCTCACCGGGTCGGTGCCCCTAAAGGGGGATTTTCGCCATGTTCACGCAAGTTTCGCCGGCGGCAAGCCTCTCTCCGTCATCCCCCCGACAGAAGGAGCGCCCGTGATGGCGATCCCGCCGCCGATTCGAGTCCTCATCGCAGACGACCACCACCTCTTCGCAGAAGCCCTCGGGCTGACGCTCGCCGCCGATGCTCGACTCGAGGTCGTCGGCTATGCCGTCAACGGAAAGGAGGCGGCCGAGCTGGCGCTCTCGCTGGTACCGGACGTCGTCCTGATGGACCTCGAGATGCCCGTGGTGGACGGCGTCGAGGCGACGCGCTCCGTGCGTCGTTCTCTCCCCGCGTGTCAGGTTGCCGTTCTGACCGCGTCAGCTGCGCCCGATGACGCCCTGCGGGCACGCCGCGCCGGCGCCGGCGCATTCCTGACGAAGGGTTGCTCGTCTCACGACGTCGTCGAAGCGGTGCTCGAACTTGCGTCCCCGACTGACCCACACAGAAAGGAGGTCACGGAAGGCGCGCGCGGAGTGCGGACGCCCTCGACGGCAGGGCGTCCGCACAGCCTCTTGCAATTTCGCTCATCGCTCGCACACTGAGAGTGAGGCCGTCGCTCGTTCCCCCCAGTCATGAGCGCACTTCCTTCCATCCACGCCGCCCCCGTCGAGGCCGACCTCAGCCTGCTGTACGAGGAGTACTCGAAACGGATCTTCGGCTACTGCCTGCGCCGGCTGCCCAGCCGTGAGGAGGCTGAGGACGCGGTCCAGCACACCTTCATGAATGCGTTCCGCGGGCTGAGGCAGGGTGTCGTGCCGCGCTCGGAGGCAGCATGGCTGTTCAAGATCGCCGAGAACGTCTGCCGTGAGCGCCGGCGATCGGCCTGGCGTCGAAACCGGCTCGAGACCGTGCATGACCCCGACGGCATGGCGACTCTCGCAGTCGCGCCGGACCGGACGCACGATGAGCTGGCCGGCCTCGCCGACGCGCTGGCAGAGCTCACGCCGAACCAGCAGCGTGCGATTCTGCTGCGCGAGTGGCAGGGGCTCTCCTACAAGGAGATCGCCGACGAGCTCGAGCTCAGCGAAGGTGCCGTCGAGACCTTGCTCTTCC
>JBARRQ010000071.1:0-7477 GCA_049644305.1 Gaiellaceae bacterium | reverse complement strand
CAGGAGTCGTCCACCTCTGCGGCTTCAACTACCGGTTCGTTCCGGCGGTCCGCCTGGCGCGTGAGCTGGTCGAGTCCGGCGAGCTCGGCGAGATCGTGCACTTCCGGGCGCGCTACCTGCAGTCGTCGGGCTGGGAAGCGGATGAGAGCCGGTGGCGCTTCGACCCGGCCCAGGCGGGCCTGGGCGCAATGGGGGATCTCGGCTCACACGTCGTCGATCTCGCGCGCTACCTCGTAGGCGAGGTCTCCTCGGTATCCGCGCTCGTCCGGACGGTCGTTCCGGGCCGTCGCGTGGACGACCACTTCGTGGCCGCCGTCGAGTTCGAGAACGGCGTGGCGGGCACGCTCGAGGCGTCCCGGCTCGCGCGCGGGCGGGCGAACTCGAACGCGTTCGAGATCAACGGCTCCAAGGGCTCCGTCGTGTTCGACCTCGAGCGACTGAACGAGCTCGAGGTCGCGGACACGAAGCGCTTCCGGCGGGTGCTGGTGACCGAGCCCTCACATCCGTTCATGCGGTACTGGTGGCCGCACGGCCACATCATCGGCTGGGGCGAGAGCGTCGTGCACGAGCTCGCCCACGTCATCGAGACGATTGCCGGCGAGCACGCCGTCGCACCTCACGGCGCGACATTCGCCGACGGCTATCGCTGCGCCGAAGTGCTCGAGGCGATCGTGCGCTCGTCCGAAAGCAGCCGGCGAGAGCCCGTCACCTATCGCGCCTAGACCTCCCTAGCGCTCCACGCCGAACGCGATGTCGACGGTCGTGCGGTACTCGCTGATGCGGTCGTTCTCGACCTGGGCGCTCATCGACGCGACGTGGGCGCCGCTGATGTTTCGCACCGTCTTCGCCGCTTCCCGGACGGCCGCGTCGGCCGCCTTCGCGAAGCTCTCCGGCGACGAGCCGATGATGGTGATGACCTTTGCGATTTCCGCCATGACTCTCCTTCCTCCCGCAAACCGCGGGGTCGATACCCAGTTCCCGAATAACACCTGGAGAACCCCATTCTCTCCTGTGGTTGCGTCCTCGCGCAGGAGCTCGTCCGTGCGTTGCGAGTACCCTGGGCGCGTGTTCGAAACGCTTTCCGACCGACTTCAGGGAGCCCTCGGCGACCTGCGCAAGCGCGGACGACTGGACGACGAGGCGATCTCCGCGGCGATGCGGGAGGTCCGGCTCGCGCTGCTCGAGGCGGACGTCAACTTCGAGGTCGTCAGGGATTTCGTGGCGCGTGTCCGCGAGCGCGCGCAGGGCGCCGAGGTCACGAAGAGCGTCACGCCCGGCCAGCAGGTCGTGAAGATCGTCCACGAGGAGCTGACCGACCTGATGGGCGCCGGGGACTCGCGGCTCGCCTTCGCCGGGCGTCCGCCCACGGTCGTGCTGCTCGCGGGCCTGCAGGGCTCGGGAAAGACCACGGCCGCGGCCAAGCTGGCGCTGCTCCTGCGCAAAGAAGGACGGAGCTCCGCTCTCGTCGCGGCGGATTTGCAACGTCCCGCCGCGATCGATCAGCTCGAGCAGCTCGGACGCGAGCTCCAGGTACCGGTCTTCAGCGACGAGCGCGCCGACCCGGTAAGCGCAGCGCGGCAAGGAATCGAACAGGCCGGTGAGCGAGGGCTCGACACGGTCATCCTCGACACCGCCGGCCGGCTCCACGTCGACGAGGAGCTGATGGACGAGCTCGCCGCCGTCCGAGACGCGACGCGGCCGACGAACGTCCTGCTCGTGCTCGACGCGATGACTGGCCAGGACGCTGTGCGGGTCGCGGAGGCATTCGCCGAGCGAGTCGCCTTCGACGGGGTGCTGTTGACGAAGCTCGACGGCGACGCACGAGGCGGCTCAGCGCTCTCGGTCAAGGCGGTCACCGGCAAGCCGATCAAGCTCGTCTCGATCGGGGAGCGCCTCGACCAGCTCGACTACTTCCATCCGGACAGAATGGCCTCGCGGATCCTCGGTATGGGCGACGTCCTCACGCTCGTCGAGAAGGCCGAGGCGGCCGTCGAGGAGGACGAGGCGGCCGAGATGGAGAAGCGTCTGATGCAGGGCGAGTTCACCTTCGACGACTTCCTCCGCAGCTACAAGATGATCCGCCGGATGGGGCCGCTCCAGGGAGTGCTGAAGCTGATTCCCGGTCTGGGCAGCCAGCTCGAAGGCCTCGGCGAGGTGGACGAGCGGCAACTCGGGCGGGTCGAGGCGATCGTGCTCTCGATGACGCCCCAGGAACGCGCCTTCCCGCACGTCATCGACGGCTCACGGCGACGGCGCATCGCGCAGGGAAGCGGGACGAACGTGCAGCAGGTCAACCAGCTACTCGAGGCCCGCAAGCAGATGGCGAAGATGATGAAGCAGCTCGGCAAAGGGAAGATGCCGGCGCTCCCCGGTCAGGCGACCGGGCAGAATGGGCCTGGCCGTTCCGCGACGAAGAAGCGGAAGAGCAAGCGCAAGAAGTCGAGATCACGGAGGTAACAGTTTGGCTGTCAAGCTCAGGTTGACCCGCGTCGGGTCGAAGAAGAACCCCGTCTACCGCGTCGTCGCTGCGGATTCCCGCTCGCCTCGCGATGGCAAGTTCATCGAGATCGTCGGCCGTTACAACCCACAGACCGAGCCGTCGACGATCGAGATCGACGAGCAGAAGGTGCGCGACTGGCTCGCCAAGGGCGCACAGCCCTCGCAGACCGTGCAGCGCCTCCTGAAGGCCAAGGGTCTGTGACGGAGATCGTCGAGTACCTGGCCCGGCGGCTCGTCGACGATCCCGATGCGGTCCGCGTCGAGGAGATCGAGCGCGACGGGGCGGCCGTCATCCAGCTGCAAGTTGCCAAAGACGACGTCGGCAAGGTGATCGGCCGCCAGGGCCGGATGGCCCGCGCGCTGCGGACGATCGTGCGCGCGGCGGGGGCCCGTCGCGAAGAGCGCGTGCTGCTCGAGATCATGGAGTAACACGCTGCGCGTCGCCGCGCTCTACGACATCCACGGGAACCTGCCGGCGCTCGAGGCCGTTCTGGCCGAGGTCCAGCGCGAAGGCGTGGACGCGATCGTCTTCGGCGGTGACATCGCCTCAGGACCTCTACCGCGCGAGACGATCGACGTCGCGCGCTCGCTGCCGCAGGCTCGCTTCGTTCGCGGCAACGCCGACCGGCTCGACTCGACGGCCATGAATCCGGAGTGGGACCGGGCGCGGCGCTGGGTCGAGGCCCAGCTCGAGGAGGAGGAGATCGCCTGGCTCGCCGAGCTGCCGTTCTCGGCCGTGCTCGACGACACTCTTTACGTACACGCCACTCCGCAGGACGATGAGACCGTGGTCACGGAGCGCACCTCCGACGAGCGGTTCGCGGAGATCCTCGCCGGCGTCGAGCAGCGTCGCGTCGTCGCCGGGCACGTTCACATGCAGTTCGAGCGGCGCGTGGGGGAGGTGCTGTTCGTCAACGCGGGGAGCGTCGGAATGCCCTACGAAGGCTCGCCCGGCGCCTACTGGGCTCTACTCGGAGACGCGGTCGAGCTCCGGCGCACCGACTACGACCTCGAACAGGCAGCGGCGCGGTTCAGGGCCTCTTCACACCCCCTTGCCGACGAGCTCGCCTCCGAGAACATCCTCACCGTCCCCTCGCGCGAGGAGGCGCTTGCCGCGTTCGGGGGCTGATGAGCTCGTCCCGGTCGGGCGGGTGGGCAGGCCGCACGGGCTCGACGGCTCATTCTTCGTCGAGCGGGCGAGCGAGGCCGAGGAGCGCTTCGCCGTCGGCGCGACTCTGCACGTGAACGGAGGCCCCGCACACGTAGTCGCCTCCAAGCGCTCGGGCGGCCGGCCGGTGATCAGGCTCGACAGAGAGGCGCCGCGGGGCGCCGAGCTGGCGGTGCCGCGTTCCGAGCTGCCGCCGGCCGGGGAAGGCTCCTTCTACGAGTTCCAGCTCTTGGGGTTGGCAGTCGAGGACGAGGAGGGACGGTCCCTGGGACGCGTCTCGGCGGTCCAGCCCGGCGTTGCAAACGACGTGCTCGAGCTCGACTCGGGGCTTCTGCTCCCACTCGTGGAGGCCTGCGTGCGAGAGGTCGACCTCGACGGAGGTCGAATTCTGGTGGCGCGTGGCTTCGCCGCGCCCGGGTAACCTGCTCCGCGGCCGTCTCTTGCAGCTCGACGTCTTCACCCTCGTTCCACACGCGTTCGCCTGGCTCACGGAGCAGCGACCGGTCGCTGCCGTGCTCGGCGGTGAGCTCGACCTGAGGCTCTTCAACTACCGCGACTACACGCCGCTGACTGCAGGCCAGGTCGACGACGAGCCCTACGGCGGCGGCGCCGGGATGGTCCTGCGCGTGGACGTCGTCGCGGCCGCGCTCGAAGCCGCCTACGGCGGGGCGCCCCAGCACAGGGTCGTCGCGCTCACGCCGCAGGGCCGCCAGCTGACCCAGGCGGTGGTCGAGGAGCTGGCGCGCGAAGACCGTCTGACCCTCCTCTCGGCCCGTTTCGAGGGCTTCGACGAGCGGGCTCTCATCCACCTGGCCTCCGACGCGATCTCGATCGGGCCCTACGTCCTGTCCGGCGGCGAGCTGCCGGCGATGGTCGTGGTCGATGCGGTCGCGAGGCGCCTTCCCGGCGCACTGGGCAGCGACGAGTCGGGCCTCGTCGAGAGCTTCTCCGCCGAGCTGGAAGGTGGTCTCGAGTACCCTCAGTACACGCGCCCCGCGGAGTTCCGAGGTTGGCGGGTGCCCGATGTCCTGCTCTCAGGGGATCACAGGAGAATCGACGAATGGCGGAAGGAACAGAGTCGCCTGAGGACAACTCGATCGTGAGCGACGACCCGTACAGCGACGTGCCGCCGCGGGAGGAACTCGGGGCGAGCGAGCAGCCGGATCGATCGCACGAGAATCGACGAACGGCGGAAGGAACAGAGGCGTCTGAGGACGACCCGGTCGTGAAGGACGACTCGTACAGCGGCGTGCCGCCGGAGGAATTCGGGGCAAGCGAGCAGCCGCCTCCTCCTGCATATCCCCCCGTGCTGCAGCCGACGAGCGACCAGGCGCAGCGGCGGCACTCCCGGAATCCGATCGACCGGCTCACTCACAATCTCCCGCGTCCCTGGCGGATCGCGATCGACTGGATCGTGACGATTGCCGGCGCGATCGCGATCGTGCTCGCGATCAAGCAGTGGGTCATCAACCCGTACCGCATTCCCTCTTCCTCGATGGAACCGACGCTCCACTGCGCCCGGCCGGGGCAGGGTTGCGAGGCGCGTCTCTCGGACCGCGTGCTCGCAAACCGCTTCATCTACCGCTTCCGCAGCCCGGCGCGGAAGGAGATCATCGTCTTCAACACACCCGCGGCCGCGGCGCAGGCGGCCTGCAACGCGAGCGGCACATTCGTCAAGCGGCTGATCGGGCTGCCCGGGGACACCGTGACGTACGAGAACAACGTACTTTCGGTAAACGGCCGTGTCGTGAAGGAGCCATACATAAAACGTGGACGCGGCGGGGGTCGGCAGGGAACCTGGCACGTGCCGAGAGGGCGGTACTTCTTCATGGGCGACAACCGCAGTGAGTCGTGCGATTCACGGGCCTGGGGCTCGGTGCCGAGGAAAAACATCATCGGCGAGGTCTTCTTGACCTACTGGCCGCCGAACCGGATCTCGTTCCACGCCATCTTCCCCGGCGGGAGCTGGTTCGGGCTGATCCTGCTGCTGCCACTGCGCCGCAGACGGCGCTCCGACTCGCCCGAACCGACGAGTCGACGCGTCTGACCGAAGATCGACGCTGCTAGCATGGCCTCCGGCCCGCCGGGCCTCTTTTCATGAATCGCGTGATCGAGAGCCTCGAGCAGCGACAGCTGCGCAAAGACTTGCCTCCGTTCAAGGCCGGAGACTCGGTGCGCGTGCACTTCCAGGTGATCGAGGGCCAGCGTCGCCGGTTGCAGGTCTTCGAGGGGATAGTGATTAAGCGGCAGGGCGCAGGCGTGCGCGAGACGTTCACCGTCCGCAAGCAGTCGTTCGGTGTCGGCGTCGAGCGGACGTTCCCGCTGCACTCGCCCAAGATCGAGCGAATCGAGGTCATCGCGATCGGCGACGTGAACCGCGCGAAGCTCTACTACCTGCGCGGAAAGGTCGGCAAGCGCGCCCGGGTGCGCGCGAAGCGCGGAGTGGCGCTGCCGGTCATGGAGACGCCGCCGTCGGCCGACGACATGCCGCCGGAGGATGAAGCGCTCGAGGCCGAGGTCCTACAAGAGGTGCCGGAGGCCGAGGCGGACACCGAGGCCGAGGCGGAGGAGCCTGCGGCCGAGGTTGCCGAGACCGAGACGCCCGAAGCCGAAGCCGAGGGCACCGCCGAGGCCGAGCCGAAGGCCGGAGCGAAGGCCGAGGCGGAGCCCGTCACCGAGTAACGAAAGCGTGCCGATCGTCGTCGCCGGTTGACCGCGGCGCTATTCTCGCGGCCGTGGCGCGACGCACCGGTAGGAAGCTCCTCCAGTTCGATCGTAAGCTCGGCGCACGGTTCGTGGCGGGCGCGGACGAGGCGGGGCGGGGGCCGCTTGCCGGACCGCTGCTGGTGGCAGGTGTCCTCATGGACTACGCACGCCTGCGCGACCACCGCGTGCGTCCCCTCGCGTGCCTCAACGACTCGAAGCAGTGCAGCGCGGCCGAGCGCGAGGAGCTCTTCCGCGCCGTTGTCGGCTGCGCCGAGCAGATCGTCGTCCGCGCGGTCTCACCGGGGGAGATCGACCGCGAAGGGCTGCACCGCTCGAACCTCGCCGGTCTTCGCGCGGTGCTCTTAGAGCTCTCGCCTCCGGCGGAGGTCTGCCTTGTCGACGGGTTCCGGCTCGGGCCGTTGGCTCCGGAGCACCGCGCAGTCATCGACGGCGACGAGAAGAGCGCCGCCATCGCCGCCGCGTCGATCGTGGCGAAGGTCGTTCGCGACCGGATGATGCGGCGGATGGATGCTCTGTATCCCGCTTACGGCTTCCGTTCGCACGTCGGCTACATCACGCCGCGGCACTCGGCCGTGGTGCGCGAGCTTGGGCCTTCGGACATCCACCGGCGGTCGTTTCAGGCGCTCTGCTACGCGTGACACGCGCAGCGCCGGGGTGGCGGCCGAGCGGCGCGCGCGGTGGTTCTACCGCCTCCGCGGATACCGGGTCCTCGCCACGAACGAGTGGGTCGGCGGGTACGAGCTCGACCTTGTGCTCCGACGCGGCCGGCGCCTGGTCTTCTGCGAGGTGAAGTCGAAGACATCGGGCCGCCACGGCGACCCGTTCGAGATGGTCGGCCCGGAGAAGCAGCGGCGGCTGCGCAGGGCCGCCGAGGCGTGGCTTGCAGCGAATCCCCAGCTCGCCGGCCTCGAGGCGACTTTCGAGGTGGTCGCGTTTCGCGCCGGGCGCCTCGAGCATCTCAGGCAGGCCTTCTAGCGTTCCCGTTGAACCCGCTCGGGGACCGTGGCCCCGACGCAGGAAGCGCTCTACCGCCGGATCGATCTCGAGCTCTCGTGGTCCGAACGCGAGCTGCCCGAGCGCGAG
>JBARRQ010000070.1:0-13923 GCA_049644305.1 Gaiellaceae bacterium | reverse complement strand
CTGGCTGCTGCCCACCGAGCCTCCGGAACTGGCGAACCTCGAGGTCGCCATCGGCCTGCGGCCCGCCCGCGAGATCAGCGGCGATATCTACGACTTCTCGCAGCACGATGATGAGCACGCCACCGTGGCGTTCGGCGACGTGAGCGGCAAAGGTGCGGCTGCGGCTCTCTATGGATCTCTCATGTCGGGTCTGCTGCGTACCGTGGCGCGCCGGCGCCGGCCTCCGGCGGGACGACGAGGCCCGCCCGTTCGGGCTCCACGAGCTCGCGGACGCCGCCTGCATCGCTCGCGACTACGGCAACGCCCGCGGCGAGCGCCTCGATCACGGCCAGCGGACAGCCCTCGTAGTCGCTCGCGAGCAGAGCGCACTCAGCGGCCGCCAGCAGCTCGGCCACGTCTTCCCGGTAGCCCAGGAAGCGGACCGCATCTCCGAGACCCAGCTCGGCCACCAGCCGCTCGGTCTCGGACCGAAGCGGGCCGTCGCCGACGATCTCCAGCTCGGCCTCCGGGATCGTGGCGCGGACCGCCGCCAACGCCCGCAGAGCCAGATCGGGACGCTTCGGCGGGGCCAGTCGCCCGATCATCACGATGCGCCCCCGAACGGGCGAGCGCGGAAGGGCGAAGCGCTCCAGAGGAACGCCGTTGGGGATGACCCGGTACTGCTCGGCCTGCCCGACGCCCGCCTCGAGACCGGCGGCGCGTTCGTCCTTCGAGAGCGCGACGATCGTCCGGCACCAGCTCGCTGCAAGCTGCTCGAGCCGTATGTAGAGGCGAGCCTCGGCACCTTCGGCCGCCCAGAACGACCAGCCGTGCGGCGTGAACACGCACCGGTCTAGCTTGCCGCGCAGGAGCGAGGCGAACCTCCCGAGGAAGCCGGCCTTTGCGGAGTGCACATGGATGACGTCCGCCCGGCGGGCGAGCCGGAGCAGCGTCACCAACGAGCTCGTGTCACCGGGCGCCGGCCGGCGGTGCGGCTTGATCTGATGTAGCTCGACTGCGGGCCTGCCTTCGAGGCCCGTCCAGATGAGGGACGCGCGTGGGCACGCCACGTCGACCGTGAAGCGCCCGGGCGGAAGGCTCTCCACGAGCCCGATCACGTGGCGCGCAACCCCGCCGTCCATGGGCTGTGCCGCCACGAGGAGGCGCCGTGATTGCGTCACGCCACGAAGGGTATTGTTCGGTCGCCCCGAAGAGGGGCTACGACCCCGGCTCGCCGCGCCCGAGGAAGGAACATGACTTTCAACGATCTGTTGCGGGTGTTCTGGCAGCGGAAGCTGCTCATCGTCATCGTCACGCTCGCGGTGATCGTTCCGTCGTTCGCCGCCGTGAAGCTGGTCTCGCCCGAGTACGAGTCGACGGCGACGCTGGCGCTGACGCCCAAGCAGTCGGCTGCCAACGACCTCGTGCTCTTCGGCATCCTCGACACGGTCGTTCCGGTGTACGCGGACGCGGCAACCTCGCGCACGACCCTGCAGGCGGCCGAGGCGCTCCTCGGAGGGCCGCTCTGTAGCACCTCGGTCGCAACCTTCAAGGGAACGGGGATTCTCAGGATCAAGTCACGCTGCACGAAGCCGAAACTCGCACAGCTCAGCGCGGCGGCGGTCGCCACAGCCCTCCGGAACCGTGTCTCCGCCGGAGAGATCGGGATCCCCTCTCTGAAGCTGACCGAGATCGACAACCCCGCCCTGCCGACCTCGCCGGTCTTCCCTCGCACGAAGCTGACGCTGCTCGTCGCGGCACTGCTCGGGCTGGGGCTCGGGCTTGGGGCCGCGATCCTGCGAGAGAACCTGGCGACGAAGGTCGAGTCCGCCGAGGATCTGGCGAAGGTGACCGGCGTGCCTGTCTACGCCGAGATCCCGTCGGAGCCGGCGATTCTGAAGATGGGCTCTCCCGAAGACCTTGCGAGCCAGCCGCGCCTGCAGATCGTCGCCGAGGCGATGCGCGACCTTCGGACCAACCTCCTCTTCTCGGACGACACCATCCGCTCGATCGTCGTCACCAGCCCCGACGGCAGCCACGGCAAGACCACCGTCGCCTTTGCGCTCGCCGCCACGCTCTCGCGTGCAGGCACTCGCACTCTGCTCGTCGACGCGGACCTCCGTCGCGGGCGGATCGCGGAGTTGCTCGAGATTCCGCGCGCTCCCGGGCTGATGGACGTGCTGCTCGGGGAGGCGCAACTCACGGACGTCGTACGTCAGAAGAACGGCCTCGACGTGCTCCCAGCCGGCCGCCGCTCCGCTGATCCGGGAGAGCTGCTGACGAACGAGTTCCCGACCCTTCTCAGCCGGCTGGAGCGGGACTACGAGGCGGTGGTGATCGACTCGACGCCGGTGATTCCGATCAGCGATGCCCGGATCGTGGCCCGCTACGCCGACGCGACCCTGCTCGTGGCCCGGGCCGGGTACGCCCTGCGCCGGCAGGTGCGCGCGGCCGTCGAGCGGCTCGCGCTGATCTCGGTCAAGCCAACCGCAGCCGTGCTCAACTACTCGCTCGCAGTCCCCAGCTCGAGCTACTACATGCGGCCCAGCGGCGAGGACGAGACCGAGAAGCTTCCGGCGCGCCGCCTGTCCGCCAAACGCGAGACGCGCGGCGCCGCGCGACGCTGAGGCGAGTCACGCGCGTGCTGCTCGGGGAACGCGTCGAGGCAGTCGTCTGGCGCCCCCGTCCGGATCCGGTCGAGCTCGCGGGCGCTCTCGGGCTCGGCGCCGCCGCCGGTGTGCTCACGCTGGGAGCCGTCGACAAGCCTGCAACAGCGCTCCTCGTCTCCGCTGTGGGCGCATTGCTGTTGCTCTTCCTGCTCCGTATCGACCTCGCGATCCTCCTCGTGGTCGCCACCGCTCCGCTCGAGGGCGCGTTCTCGTCCGGGCCGGCGGGGATCAGCATCACCAAGCTCGCCGGCGGCGTGTGCCTCGCCAGCTTCGCCTTCGCGCTCCTGCGCCGGCGCCGTGAGCTCGTGTTCGAGCGCGGGCAGGTGTTCGTCCTGGGAATCCTCGCGCTCGCCATGCTCTCGGCCCTCCATGCGCAGGAGACATCAGCCGCGCTCACGACGACGACGCGCTACGCGAGCTTCGCGGCGGTCTACGTGATCTTCACGCAGTTCGGGCACGACCGCGTGCTCCAGCGCCGAATCGCCTGGACGCTGACCGTCACGTCCGCGATCGCGGCGGGGCTGGGGCTGCACGAATACCTCTCCGGCAAACAGCAGCTGGCGACGCTGCCCTACGTGAACCAGAACGACTTCGCCTTCGTCCTTGCATGTTCGCTGCCGCTGATGTTCGTCGTCCTGAACGGCCCGCGATTCCTGCGGCCGTTCGTGCTCGGCGCGATCGGTCTCGTGTCCGCGGCGATCCTCCTCAGCCTGTCCCGAGGAGCGCTCGTCGGCCTCGGCGTGGGCTTTTTTCTCTTCGTACTCACCGACCGCCGCCGACTCCAACTCTCGCTCACGGCGGGGCTGCTCGCCGTGGCCGGAACGGTGCTCGTGATCCACATCAACCCGCAGCGCTTCCACGAAGCGCTTCTGCTCAAGCAGCAGGTTGCCCAGGAGAACGTGACGACGCGGTTCCAGGCCTGGGGCGCGGCCGCCCGGCTGGCCAGTGACCACCCGCTGCTGGGCGTCGGGCCGGGCAACTTCCAGTTCTACTACAACAAGCTGACCGGGCAGCCTCAGGGCACGTTCACCCTGACGGTCGCGCACAACGCGCTGCTCGACATCGCCGCCGAGCTGGGCCTCCTCGCGGCCTGCCTGCTGGCGCTCTATCTCCTGCTCGCGTTCTCGCGTCTGACCTCGGCGCTCTACCAGGTCTTCGGCGATCCCGGCTTCATCCGCGCCTTAAGGATCTCGCTCGTGATCGCCGCTGTGAGCGCAATGTTCCTGTCCGAGCAGTACTTCCTGCCGTTCTGGCTGATCGGCGGCCTGGCCGCCGCGATCTGGGTCGAGGGGCGGCGCCGGGCGGACGAGGGCACGTCGCAGATCTCCCCGGCCTGATGCGGGTGGTCTATGTCTCAACGATCGAGCGCGGCGGTCCACTGACGCACCTGAGACAGCTCGTGCCCAGGGTGGCCGCGCAAGGCATCGACGTGGAGGTGCTCTGCGGAGGAGAAGAGCTGGCCGAGAGCTTTCGGCGCCTCGGCGTGCCGGCGCAGGCGGTGCCGATCGACGACAAGCTCGACGTTCGCGGCGCCGGTGCGCTCTGGCCGCTTCTCCGCGGCGCCGACGTCGTCCACACCCACGACCGCCGCGCGGGGCTCTTCGGCCGGCTAGTGGGCCGGCTGCGAGGGAGCCGCGTCGTCCACACGCTCCACGGCATGCCCGAGGAGATCGCCGCGAGAGTCGGGCGTGACGACGCTCCGGCCCCTCCCGGTGTGTCAAACGGCCGGATCGCCTGGCTCCTGCACGGCTACCTGCCGGTGGAAGCAGCGCTGACTCGGCTCGGGCATGTGGTCGCGCCCTCGCAGGCAATGGCCGACTTCCTGCTCGCCCACGGCTTCCCCGGGCGGCTCGTGCACGTGATTCCGTACGGCGTCGAGCAGGCGCCGGCGAACAACAGGCGCCCCGAGGAGGACGTGCTCGTCGCCGGGGTCGCTGCGAATCTCGAGTACTGGAAGGGAGTCGACGTCCTCCTGGCCGCGGCGCCGCTCGTGCGGGCTCCGCTGCGGCTGGAGATCTACGGCACCGGCTCGCTGCGCCAGGAGCTCGAGCGGCAGGCGCGGAGCTCCGGAGTGGATGCGCAGTTCCACGGCTTCGTCTCGGACATGCGCGGGCCCCTCTCTGCGCTCGATGTCTTCGTCCAGCCCTCGCGGGCGGACAACCTGCCGCTCGCGGTTCTCGAAGCGATGGCCACCGGGCTGCCCGTGATCGGGACGCGCGTCGGCGGTATTCCGGAGCTCGTCGTGGATGGAGAGACGGGCCTCGTCGTCGAGCCTGAGAGCCCCGAGGCGCTGGCGGCGGCGCTCGACATTCTGGCTGCGAGCCCCGAGCGGCGGCGAGAGCTCGGCCAGGGCGGCCGCGAGCGAGTCCAAGAGCGCTTCTCGGCGGAGGGGATCGCGCGACAGACGGTTGCGCTCTACGAGGAGCTGTGCGGATCCTCCACGTGATCCAGGAGCTCGGCACCGGCGGCGCGGAGCGGATTCTCGTCTCGGTCTACCGGGGAGCGCGAGAGCGCGGGCACGAGGTGTTCGTCGCCGCGGCTCCGGGGCCGCTCGCCGACGAGCTCGGCGCCGAGCCGTTCCCGCTCCCGCTCGTCCGCAGGAGGCCCTGGCGCCTTCCGGGGGCGGCTGTGGCGGTCCGGCACGCGGTTCGCGCCTCGAGGCCGGACGTGATTCACGCCTACAACCCGACGATGGCCCTGGCCGCCGGCCTCGTCACGCGCCGCGGCCGCCGCCCGCGCGGCCTGGTCAACCTGCAGGGCGTGGCCGAGGAAGAATGGCCTGCGACGGTGAGGCTCGTCCGGCTGTCCGGTCTCGCTCCCGTCGCCTGCGGGCCGGGCGTCGCAGCCGCGCTCGAGCAGCATGGGTGCACACCGATGGCGACGGTTCCGAACGCCGTCGGCCCCGCCCCGCCTCCGGCCGACCGGGCAGAGCTGCAGCGGGAGTGGGAGCTTTCGCCGGGGACCCGGCTGGTGCTGGCGGTCGGGCGGCTTGTCGAGCAGAAGCACCACGCACTCGCGATCCGCGCGCTCGCAGACGTGCCCGATGCGACGCTCGTGATCGCCGGTCAGGGGCCGCTCAGAGCCGAGCTGGAGCGCGTCGCGGTAAAGGCCGGCGTCGCCGACCGGGTCGTCTTCGCTGGGCTCCGGCCCGATGCGCGGGCGCTTATGGGCGCGGCCGACGCGGTCGTACTGCCGTCACGCTGGGAGGGGCTCCCACTGACGGCGCTCGAGGCACTCGCCTCCGGTACGCCGCTGGTGGCGACGGACGTCCGTGGAGTTCGTGAGCTCGTCGTCGACGGCCGCGACGCCCTGCTCGTGCCCGAGGAGCCCGGGCCGCTTGCTGCGGCGTTGCGGCGCGTCCTCGACGATCGCGAGCTCGCCGCCCGCCTTGCCGAGGCGGGGCGCCGCGTCCCGGGTGCCGGCTCCGACGCCGAGCTCGTCGAGGGCTTCCTTGCGCTCTACGAGAGGCTTGCCGCATGAGGGTGTCCGTGGTCATTCCGGCCTACGACGCCGAGGCGACCGTCGGTGCCGCAATCTCGTCCGCGCTCTCACAGACGTACCGCGACTTCGAGATCGTCGTCGTCGACGACGGCTCCCGCGACGCCACCGGCCTGATCGCGTCCGCTTTCCCGGAACCGGTTCGGCTCGTGCGGCAGGAGAACGGCGGCGTCGCCGCAGCGCGCAACCGGGGGATCGCGGAGGCAGCGGGCGAGCTGATCGCCTTCTGCGACGCCGACGACGTGCTTCTGCCCCAGCACCTCGAGGTGCTCGTCGAGTTGCACGACCGCGACGGCGGGATCGCCACGGCCAACTGCTACTGGCTCTTCCCCGGCGGCATCGATCCCGCCCGGACGCGCTACAAGGGCCGCTTTCCGCGCCCCGAGCGGCAGAGGCTGGCGATCCTGGAGCAGAACTTCGTCTCGACGATGTCGCTCTTCGAGAGAACGCTCGCCGACGAGGTCGGCCCGTTCGACGCCGAGCTGGAGGTCGCCGAAGACTGGGACTTCTGGCTGCGGGCGATCTACGCCGGTCATCGGGTCGCGCTCCAGCCGCGGCCGCTTGCGCTCTACCGCTGGGGGACCGGCGGGCTCGCAGCCGATCCCGCGCGGATGGACGAGCACGCAGAGGCCGTTCTTCGCAAGGCCGCGGCGCGGGACGATCTCACCCGCGAGGAGCGGGCTTACGTGAAGAGGCGCCTCAACGGGCCCGGGCCGGCGCAGCTCGGACGGCGGGGTGACCAAGCTCTGCGCGCGCGGCGGTACGGAGAGGCCGCGGCGAGCTACCGCGAGGCGGCGGCCCTCTGCCCGAGCGAGCCCGCCCTGGTCTGGAAGGCCCGCGTGATTCGTCTCGCGCCGCGGCTCGTCGGCCCGTTCGTTCGAGCGCGCCAGCAGAGGATCGAGCAGCGCCTCGGCTTCGAGGAAGGCCACGTGCGCTGAATGGACATCGCGTTCGTCTGCACAGGCAACCGCTTCCGCAGCCCGTTGGCGGCTGCGCTTCTCTCGCAGCAGACGAACGGGCTGCCGCTGCAGATCGCCTCGCTCGGTACGCTCGAGCTCGGTGCTGAGCCGGCGCTGCCGGAGGCAATCGCGATCGCGGAGAGCCTCGGCCTCGATCTCTCGGGTCACCGCGCCCGCGGCATCTCCGAGGTCGACCTCAGGCCGTTCGACCTCGTGCTCGGCTTCGAACGACGCCACGTCGTCGCGTCCGCCGTCGACGCCGGAGCGCCGGTCGACCGAACGTTCACCCTGCCGGAGCTGGTCGAGCTCCTCGGGCAACTTCGCGGCCGTCCTCTTCCAAGCGATCCCGTCGAGCGCGCGCGTGTCCGCGCCAGGCAGGCGCACGCCGCCCGGCAGCCTGGCTTCCGGAACAGCGTTGTGCCGGAGCTGCCCGATCCGCTCGGCAAGACCGTGGCCGCACAGCGAGAGATCGCGCGAGAGCTCGCCTCGCTTGTCTCGATGCTCGCACGCCGCCTGTTCGGCTAGAGCTCCCTACGTTCGGCGGGCTTCCCAGCGGTCGAGCGTCTCGGCCGCGGTGCCGGTCCAGCCGCCACGCTCCTGGATCCACTCGAGCAGACGGCGGTAGAGCCGGTCGTACCCGTTCGAGAGGCGCGGGTGGTGCGAGGGCGGATGCCAGAGGATCGCCACCGCTCCGCCGTGCTCGGCGACGGGCTCGAGTGTCGCCACCACGGTCTCGAATGCGGCCCCCGCGTCGAGCGAGAGGTAGCGCTCCTCCGCGAGCGTGGCGTCCATCACCGCGAGCGGCAGCTCCCACGCACCGGGCTCGCGCCGCTCGGGATCCCAGAGCCGGTACGGGTACGGCGTACCGGCCCGCAACCCGGGCAGGGAGGCCCAGCCGATGCTGGAGTCGTACCGCAGGCCGGCTGTGCGCAACTCGGCCGCGAGCCGGTCCGGCGCGCTGCGGAGGTAGTGGTGGCGCAGCCCCTGCGGCTGGTCGAGCAGAAGGGCCTCCTCGGCGATGCCGCCAGGGCGGTCGCGTGCGAGGTACGACGCATGGAGGCCAATCTCGCGGCCGTCGGCGGAGGCCTGCTCGACCGCGCGCGGAAGCGCCGGCTGGTAGCGCTCCGGGTAGCCGTCGTGCGGATCCTCCTGCCGCACTAGGAAGAAGCAGGTCGACCGCGGGCCCATTTCCGGAAGAGGAAACGCCGGATCGCGGCCGGCGAGCGCGTCGAGCAGGAAGGCCGTTCCCTCGGCCAAGCGCGGGCGCGAACGGTAGGCGACTCCGCCGGCGATCTTGCGCAGCGCGGTCCTGACGCCCCCAGCGCCGAGCAGGTCGACGTCGTGCGTCAGCGCGACGAGGAAACGCTCGCCGCCCGGGTAGCCGCGCCGCTCGACGCCGAGGCGTCCTCCGAGCTCGGCCGCCAGCTCGGCCACGCGCGGCCCAGGCGGATCGGCCGGCGGAAGCGGCCGGCCGTGCTCGTCCGGCTCCGCCTCACGCTCGCGGGCGAGCGTGAGCAGCCCGAAGACCTCGTCCAGCTCCTCCGGCGCCGCCGGCGCGCTTTCGTCGAACGGCAACCCGAGCGCGTCGAGCAGCGCGTCGAGCGCGTACCGCCTCTCCGGCTCCATCTACTCGCGAGGACGCAGCGCGGGAAAGAGGATCACGTCGCGAATGGCGTCGCTCCCGGTCAGCACCATCGCGAGCCGGTCGATGCCGATGCCGCAGCCGCCCGTCGGCGGCATGCCATAGGAGAGCGCCTCCACGAAGTCAGGGTCGCCCGGCTCCGTCTCCCCCGCCCCCGCCGCGCGCTCGGCCTCCTGCATCGCGAACCGCTGAGCCTGCTCCTCGCTGTCGTTCAGCTCGCTGAAGGCGTTGGCGAACTCCATCCCCGAGACCACGCACTCGAACCGCTCCACCAGCGTCTCGTCGCCGTCCGTCGTGCGCGCGAACGGCGAGAGCTCGATCGGCCAGTCGTACACGATCGTCGGCTGGATCAGCTCCGGCTCGACGAAGTGCGAGTACGCGTGATCGGCGAGCTGTGCCCACGAGCCGTCGCGAGACGTGTCGACACCGGCTTCGCCCAGCTTGGAGCGAAGCTCTGCCTCGTCGCGCGACCAGACGCCCTTTTCCTCGAGTGACTCGACGAATGCGACGCGCTGCCACGGCCGCACGAGGTCGACGTCGTGCCCGTGGAATGTGACCTGGGTCGTCTCGATCGAGCCGAGCGCGGCACGCTCGACCAGCGCCTCGGTTCGCTCCATCGTGTCGCGGTAGTCGGCGTAGGCCTCGTACCACTCGACCTGGGTGAACTCCGGCGAGTGCTTGTACGAGATGCTCTCGTTGCGAAAGTCCTTTGCGAGCTCGTAGACCTTCTCGAGCCCGCCCACGATCAAGCGCTTCAGGTAGAGCTCGTCGGCGATGCGCAGGAAGAGATCGATGTCGAGCTCGTTCGAATGCGTGATGAACGGCTCCGCGAAGCCCCCGCCGTAGCGCGGCTGCAGGATCGGCGTCTCGACTTCGATGAAGCCTTCGCCGTCGAGGTAGGCACGGATCTCCTGGATCATGCGCGTGCGGGTCGTCGCAAGCCGGCGCGAGTCCTCGTTCATCAGCAGGTCGAGGTAGCGCTGCCGGTAGCGCGTCTCGACGTCCGTGATTCCGTGGAACGTGTCGGGCAACGGGCGGCGGATCTTCGCGAGCAGCTCGAGCTCGGAGACCGTGAGTGACGGCTCTCCGCGCCGCGAGCGGCTCGGCTTGCCGGTCGCGCCGACGATGTCGCCGAGGTCGAAATCGACCTTCTGGTCTGAGATCAGCTGGACGCGGCCCGAACGGTCGAGGAGGTCGAGGAACGTCAGCTTCCCCATCTCCCGGCGGGCCATGACCCGCCCGGCGACGCGGTGCTCCTGCTCGAGCGTCTGCCCCGGCTCGGCCTTCTCGGCTTCCGCGCGCACCGCAGCGATCTCCTCCCGGTCTGGAAACCGCTTCGGCAACATCCGCGCGAGTCTAGTGGCGCTCGGAGCCGAAGAAAGTCGTCATGGCGCGGGCAGCGCGCCGGACTTTCTTCGGTTAGGCAGCCTTGATCTCCAGGATCTTGAACTTCATCGAGCCGCGCGGGGCTGCGACCTCGACGGTCTCGCCCTTCTTCTTGCCGATGATCGCCTTGCCGACAGGTGACTCGTTCGAGAGCTTGTTCTCGGCGGGGTTGGCCTCGGCCGAGCCGACGATGCGGTACTCGACGGTCTCCTTCGCGCCGATGTCGCGCAGCCGCACCTTCGAGCCGACCGAGACGACGTCCTTGGCGACGTCCTTCTTGCTGAGCACGCGGGCGTTGCGCAGCCGCTCCTCGAGCGTCGCTATGCGGTGCTCGAGCAGCGCCTGCTCGTTCTTCGCATCGTCGTACTCGGCGTTCTCGGCGATGTCGCCGAACTCGCGGGCGACACGGATACGATCGGCGACCTCGCGCCGCTTCACGGTCGAGAGGAGCTCGATCTCCTGCTTCAGCTTCTCGTAGCCTTCTTGAGTGAGAATGACGTCCTTCAACGGACCTCCTGAAAGAAAAACGCGCGGCGCACCGGCGCCGTCGCGGGCGGGGATGTTACCTGCAGGGGTGGACGGACGTCAACCCCTCTTCCGGATACCATTTTTCCCTCTATGCAGGTAGATCTTCGGAGCTCCTGGCAGATTCGGGACGTCGAGATCCCGACGCGCCTCGTGCTCGCTCCGATGGCAGGCGTGAGCGTGCAGGCCTTCCGGCGTCAGGGCCGGCGCTTCGGCGCTGGCCTCGTCTGCTCGGAGATGGTCAGTTGCGCCGGGCTGCAGCACGGCAACGAGCGGACGCTGGGGTACCTCCGGATCGCCTCGGACGAGCGGCCCTTGGCCGTGCAGATCTTCGGTTCCGAGCCGGAGGTGATGGCCGAGGCCGCGCGCATGGTCGAGGACGCCGGCGCGGATCTCGTCGACGTGAACTTCGGCTGTCCGGTCAAGAAGGTGACGAAGACGGGTGCCGGAGCAACACTCTTGGAGGATCCGGCCCGTGCGTGCGCGGTCGTGTCGGCGGTCGCAGACGCCGTCTCCGTGCCGGTGACGGTGAAGATGCGCCGAGGTCTCGAGAACGGCTCGCGCGCGTGCCTCGAGCTCGGGCCGAGGCTCGTCGATGCGGGCGCGGCCTCTTTGACGTTGCATCCTCGGTCGGCGCGGCAGATGTACACGGGAGAGGCCGACCACTCGTTGACCGCAGAGCTGGTCTCCCAAGTGGACGTGCCGGTGGTCGCATCCGGCGACGTCACCTCGCGTGCGCGGGCGCAGGCGATCCTGGCGACGACCGGTGCGTCGGCCGTGATGGTCGGACGCGCGGCGCAGGGTAATCCGTGGGCGCTGCGCGAGATCATCGAGGGAGAGGCGGGGCCGCCGGCACGCGAGGAGGTCGTCGCGGAGCTGATCCTCTTCATGCGTGAGACGGTGAAGGAGCTCGGCGAGAACCGCTCGACCGGCTTCCTCAAGAAGTTCTACGGCTGGTACCTCGGGCGCGGCAGGTTCCCGCGTCCGTTCAAGCAAGAGCTCGTGCAGCTCGAGACCCTGGACGAGGTGGAGCAACGGCTCCTCGCGGCCGCGCCCGGCGCCGTCGACGTCCTGGAACGCCTCGAAGCGGAGCTCCCGGACGGCGAGGACGACGTCGTCCTCGATCTCCCGATCTCCATCTACGGCGGCGGATAGTTGCGCCTCGCCGGGTCCGGCACGGCCTTTCCGGCGAGGTCCGGCCGCTGGTACCCGTGGCCTCCTCCCCGCTATGAGCGTAACGAGGAACTACGTACGCGTGTGTCACAGAACCGTGACGAAAGTGTGATCTCTAGTCGCGGTTGCGCTCCCACACGAGACGGACGCCCTCCAGCGTCAGGTATGGGTCGATCCGCTCGAGGGTCCGGGCGTGGGGGACGATCAGGTCCGCGAGCCCGCCCGTCGCGACCGTCTGGGCTTCCACGCCCAGCTCTCCCCGAATGCGCTCGACGATCCCGTCCACCTGGCCCGCGAAGCCGTAGACCATCCCCGACTGCAGGCTCGCGGCGGTGTTCTTCGCAATCACGGTCTCGGGCGCCGAGAAATCCACGCTGAAGAGCCGCGCCGCCCGTGCGGCGAGCGCCTCCATCGAGACCTCGACCCCGGGCGCCAGCACGCCGCCGATGTACTCGCCTTCGGGAGAGACGACGTCGAAGTTCGTCGACGTGCCGAAGTCGACGACGATGCACGGGGCGCCGTACCGATCCAGCGCCGCGACTGCATTCGCGATCCGGTCCGAGCCGACCTCGCGTGGGTCCTCGTAGCGAACCGGAATTCCCGTGCGCGTGCCCGGCCCCAGCACGAGCAGAGACACTCCCTCCCGCTCCGCGAGATCCTCGTAGGCCCGCACGAGCGGCGGCACCGTGCACGTGAGCGCGAGCCCTTCCAGTGAGGCGAGATCCACGAGCCCGCGCAGCATGAGCCCGAGCTCGTCACCGGTTCGCTCCGACTCGGTCGAGATTCGCCAGTGCTCGCGTAGCTCGGTTCCCTCGAACAGTCCGACGACCGTCTGCGTGTTCCCGACGTCGATCGCCAGGAGCAACGCGTGTCGACTAGATGTCGTCGTCGGACGAGAGCGGCTCGCCGATTCGCTCGGCGAGCGCCTCTGGCGTCAGCGTCGGCTCGTCGCCGTCACCGCGCAGCTCCTCGACGGTGACGTCGCTCGACGTGTAGACCTCGGCCCGCGGGATGATCCGCGTCGGCCGGTTCTTGTCCCAGACCCAGACGTCCTCCATCTTCAGGTGGAAGAACGGGTAGCTCTGCTGCGGGACGTACTGGAGGTCGAGCCGGTTGCAGAGGTACGTCGCGTCCTGGGTCAGCACGCAGTAGCGGAAAAGGCCGAAGACAGCCGAGTACTCCCTCTTGAGCGCGAGCTCGAGCTCGGCCTCGAACTCGTCCAGCTCGTCCAGGTGCGACATGGGGATTCATTGTAGCCCTGCCAACAAGCCCTGGACCGGCCCGAACCCTGGAATTTCCAGGGACGGATCGAGCTCCGCAAGCGGCTCGAGCGCGAACCGCCGCTCGGCCAGCCGCGGATGCGGGACCGCGAGGCCGGGCTCGTCGATCCTCTCGGCTCCGTAGAGCAGCAGGTCGAGGTCGATCGTTCGGGGCCCGAACCGCGGCCCCTCTCCCCGGACCCGGCCCAGCCGGCGCTCGATGGCGAGCAGTCGGTCGAGGAGCTCCCGCGCCGGCAGCTCGGTCTCGAGCGCGACCGCGCCGTTGAGGAAGCGCGGCTGATCCGCGTACCCGACCGGCTCCGTCTCGCGCAGCGTCGAGACCCCGGCGATCTCGATGCCTTCTTCGGCGGCAAGCTGCTCCAGGGCCGCCGCGATCTGGCGCTCAGGTTCTCCGAGATTCGAGCCGATGCCGACGAAGGCTGTGGTCACCTCTCGGATTCTCGCGGCCCCGAGGCAGCGTCCGCTCCGCGACGCTACCTTGTGGGCCTACGTGCGGCGTGTCTCGCTTATTGGGGTCGTCCTTCTCACGTGCTCTGCCCCGGCCCAGGCTGCGCTGCTGACGCATCCGGGACACGCGATCCTTCCGGCTCCTCTGTCCCCGGCGAAGATGACGCAGAGCATCCGGGCCTATCCGCACACGCTCGTGGAGCTCGACCACGTCCGTGGCTCGGGAATCCAGTTCGCCCTACTGCAGGCCGGCGGAAAGGTGATCGCACCTGAGCTGGCGCTCTGGCAACTGCCGAGCGGCGCTGCCGAACGGATCCTGCCGGGCCTGATCGCCCAGCACCTCGTGCGCTCCGTGACTCCGGACC
>JBARRQ010000069.1:0-5800 GCA_049644305.1 Gaiellaceae bacterium | reverse complement strand
CAGACCACATCGACGCGGCCGAGGAGGCCCTCGCAGCCGCCTCCGAGGAGCTGGAAGCCGCCCACCTGCTCGGCTGCGTCGCTGAAGGCGTTGTCGGCCACGACCGCGAGCTCGAGCAGGGGCCCGGCGCCGCAGTCTGGGCGGCGGCTCTCCCGGGGAGCACGATCGAGACGTTTCACGCCGTCGCGTTCGGAATGGACGACGGTGTGGCTGTCGCGGGCGTGCCGCAATTCGATGATGCCGACCTCATCACGCTCCTCGCCGATCCCTTCACGTTCCCGGCCGCGGGCTTTCTCTCGAAATTGACCGAGGAAGAGGGCGAGGTACCGCTCGTCGGCGGGTTGGCGTCGGGCGGCGGCGAGCCCGAGACGCAGGCGCTCTTTCTCGACAACGAGGTATTGACCGACGGAGCGGTCGGCGCCGTGCTCCGAGGAGTCCGCGTCAGGACCCTCGTCTCACAAGGCTGCGCGCCCGTCGGGAGCGACTCGGTGATCACGAGCGCCGAGGAGAACGTCGTCCTCGAGCTTGCCGGGAAGCCCGCACTCGAGCGGCTCGAGACGGAGCTCCGCACGATGAGCGCCGAGCAGCAGCGCCTGGCGGCACGCGGAGGGATCCTCGCCGGCCTCGTGATCGACGAGAACCGCTCCGAGTACCGCCGCGGCGACTACCTGATGCGCGGCCTGGTCGGCGCCGACGAAGACTCGGGATCGCTCGCGGTCGGAGAGCCCGTGCGTGTAGGGCAGACGCTTCGCTTCCACGTGCGAGATGCGCGCTCGGCCGACGAAGACCTCCGGGAAGGCCTCCAAGAGGCAGTCGACGGCGATGGCGCTCTCGGCGCGTTGCTCTTTACGTGCAACGGACGAGGGACGAACATGTTTCCGGAGCCCGACCACGACGCTCGGGCCGTGACCGAGGCACTCGGGGCTGACGCCGTCGCGGGGTTCTTCTGTGCGGGCGAGATCGGTCCAGTGGGCGGCCGGCCGTTTCTCCACGGCTTCACCGCCACACTGGCGATCTTTCTCGACGGCTAACTGGCCTCCCGCCGGGCAAAGCCCGGCTCCGGCGGCAGCCCGGAGCGCCCCTCCGTGATGCGCTAGCCCGTTGGGGCGAGGGTCGCCGTGCAGCTCGAGCGGCCCTGCTTCTCCAGGTACTGCTGGTGGTAGTCCTCGGCCGGGTAGAACGTCTGAGCCGGCTCGATCACCGTCACGACCGGCTTGCGGTAGCGGCCGGACTCGTCGAGCTCTGCCTTCGAGCGCTCGGCGACCGCGCGCTGCTCGTCGTCATGGATGAAGACGACCGAGCGGTACTGGTCGCCGATGTCCCAACCCTGCCGGTTGAGCTGTGTCGGGTCGTGCTTTCCCCAGAAGACCTCGAGCAGCTGCTCGTAGGAGACCTGCTCTGGGTCGTAGGTGACCTCGACCACCTCGGCATGGCCGGTCGTGTGCGAGCAGACGTCCTCGTAGGTCGGGCTCTCGAGGTGGCCGCCTTCGTAGCCGACCTCCGTCTTGGTGACGCCCTCGATCTGCCGGAACGCAGCCTCAACTCCCCAGAAGCAGCCTGCGCCGAACGTTGCCTTCTTCATCACTACTCCTCCTCCAGTCTCAAGGATGCCGAGTTGATGCAGTAGCGCTGCCCGGTCGGGGCGGGCCCGTCCGGGAAGACGTGCCCGAGATGCCCGCCGCAGCTGGCGCACAGGACCTCGGTGCGAACCATCCCGTAGCCCACGTCGGTCTCCTCGTCGACGGCCTCGGCGACCGGCGCGTAGAACGCGGGCCAGCCGCAGCCGGAGTCGTACTTCGTCTCGGAGCTGAACAGCTCGGCGCCGCAGCCGGCGCACTGATATGTACCGGGCTCGAACACGTGGTCGTACTCGCCGCTGAACGGGCGCTCGGTGCCCTTCTCCCGGAGGATGCGGTACTGCTCAGGGGTCAACTCCGCGCGCCAATCGGCGTCGGTCTTCTCAATCTTTGGCATGTGGCTCCTCAAATCGGTTTCACCTACTACAACGATAGTGCCGGGTCTCCCGTTCCCAGAGCAGGGCCCTCGGGAAGCGGCGCCGGACGCTACTGCGGAGGTGGATACGCCTTGCAGTGCTTCGGGTCGTAGCGCAGCGTCGAGCCGGAGCCGGTTATGTAGGCCTGAACCTCGAGCGGCGCCTGGTTCGACTTCGAGCGCAAGGTCACCGTGAGATCGACTGCCGTCGTCCCCTGGCTGTGCTTCTTGGAGCCCAGCTGGGCAGCCTTGGGAAAGGTGCAGAGAAGCGAGGCCGCCTGCGTCGTCTTGGCCCGAAGGGGCCTGGAGTTGGCGATCTTCGACCTCTTCGACGTGCAGGTCTTGGCGAAGGCTGCGTATGTCTGGCCGGTCGTCGAGAACCCGATCCCTGCAACCTGATTCTGGTTCGGGTACGCGCCTGCCGACGTCTTGTAGATCTCCATGTGCGGATACCGGTACATGGGGAAGTTGATGCTCGGGATCGCATCGTGGCCCTGCGGCCAGAAGAGGAAGGTCAGCGCCTTCGTGCCGCAGTCGAACCTCGCCGAGCCGCCGACAGCGGTAGGCGCGCCGGCGGCCGCGGAGCTCGCGGCCACGAGGAGCACGAGTGCGATTGCCGTTCCGAGAAGTCGCCCCATGCACGGCTTCCTAGCAGAGAAGATCCGCAGTGGCAACGGTGTGCCGTCCAGCGCCACGGCAACCGGTCCGTTGGAGCGGAGCTCTCTAGGCCGCTGCGGTGACGCGCGGCGCCAGGGAGAGCACTCGGAAGCAGCGCTCGAGCGCGTCGAGATTACCCTGCAGACGGGCCCGGCCGGATTTCACCGCGGTTCTCGGTGCGAGCTCGCCCGACGCGAGGCCGAAGAACGTCTCCATATCGACCTCGACGACGACGTCCGCGTCCTCCGCGGCACCGATCGTCGCCTCGAGCGATCCGTTGACCACCCGGGCGGTGAATGCGTCGCCGTCGACCACCAGCACGTACGTCTCGGTTAGGCCGCGCGCAGCTTCGGCGTTGAACAGCGCCGGCAGCGCGTTCACGCCCCACTCCGCGTACAGCTCGTCGTCCGGGCCGGGCGGGCCGATCGTGCGTGCACCCCAGCGGGCCAACGCATACAGCGCCTCCTTCAGGCCGGCCCCGTACTCGGTCAGCTCGTAGACCGTCGACGCCGCCGGCGGCGCCAGCGTCCGCTTCTGGACGACGCCGGACTCCTCCAGGTCGCGCAGCCGCGCGGCCAGGATGTTCGTGCCTATCCCGGGCAGGCCGTGCGCCAAGTCCGTGTAGCGCTTCGGGCCGTGAAGCAGCTCCCGGACGATCAGCAGCGACCAGCGCTCTCCCACCAGACAAAGAGCGTGCGCCACCGGGCAGTACTGGTCGAATTTCCGCATCGCCGTTCGTCGTTAGTGTAGCCGATCATCTTGCGATTTACAAGGAGCTACTTGCAAAACGAAAGTTACTCCTGTAGACTTGCGAGCTTACGCTAACTGAGTGAAAGGACGGCACCTTGATCGCAGCGGCACAAAGGAAGTGGCTCGCACTGGCCCTGCTCCTGGGCGTCCAGTTCATGGTCGTCCTCGACATCGCGATCGTGAACGTGGCCCTTCCGTCCATCCAAAGGGACCTTGGGTTCTCGGAACGGAACCTCCAGTGGGTCGTGAGCGCGTACGCGCTCTTCTTTGGCGGCTTGCTCCTGCTCGGGGGGCGCGTGGCCGACCTGCTCGGCCGGCGGCGCCTCTTCATCGGGGGGCTCATCGTTTTCACCCTGGCGTCGCTTGCCTCAGGGCTTGCGTGGAGCGAGGGCGCGCTGATCGGCGCCCGCGCCCTCCAGGGCTTCGGCGCAGCATTGATCACCCCGGCGGCGCTCTCGATCCTGACCACCACGTTCACGGAAGGAAAGGAACGGAACGCCGCCCTCGGCGCCTGGGGCGCGGTAGGTGCGTTCGGCGCAGTCGCGGGCGTCCTCCTTGGCGGCATCCTGACGTCGGCGCTGAGCTGGCACTGGATCTTCTACGTCAACGTGCCGGTGGGCGTTCTCGGCCTCGCGCTCGCACCGTTCTTCCTCACCGAGAGCCGCGACGCGCGCGCGAAGAGCTTCGACGCGCCCGGTGCGGTGCTCGTCACCAGCGGTCTCGTCACGCTCGTCTACGCAATAACCCAGGCGAACAGCTACGGCTGGGGATCGCTCGCGACGATCGGCCTCTTCGCCGGCTCGCTCGCGTTGCTCGCAGCGTTCATCGGCTGGGAGTTGCGGACCGCCGAGCCGCTGATGCGGTTTGGGATCCTCCGGCTGCGCACGGTCTCCGGCGCGAACGTGGCCGGGCTCGTCATGGGAACGGCGATCTTCGGGATGTTCCTGATGCTCACGCTCTATATGCAGCAGGTGCTGCATTACTCGGCGATGAAGACCGGCGTCGCCTACCTGGCGGTGGCCGGGACGGCGATAGTCTGGTCGGCGCTGGCCGCGCAGCTCGTCACGCGTGTCGGCGTGAAGCCCGTGCTCGTCGCAGGGATGACCGCGCTCTCGGCTGGGCTCCTTTACTTCACGCAGGTATCGGTCGGCGGCACGTACCTCCGCGACCTCCTCCCCGGCTTCCTGCTGATCTCGATCGGGATCGGCTTCTCGTTCGTGCCGATTTCGATCGCCGCGCTCGCGGGCGTGCAGCCGGCGGAGGCGGGACTCGCGTCGGGGCTGATCAACACGTCGCAGCAGATCGGCGGAGCGCTCGGCATCGCCGCGCTCACCTCGATCGCGACATCGACGACGAACACGAAGATCGCGTCCGGATCCGCACTGCCGGTGGCGTTGACCGACGGCTTCCAGTCGGCATTCTTCGGCGCTGCGGGAGTCGCGATCCTCGGCATTCTCGTGGCGCTGTTCGTCGTGCGGCGCCGTGATCTGGTGGATGCGATCGCGGCAGAGCCGGCACTCGAGGCGGATTAGAGCTGACTTTTGGGCCGCCGCCGCTGGAAGGCGGCGGCCCCGCGCCGGTCGGACGCGGCCCGAGATCGTCTCGTAGCCTCAGCCATGGCTTGCACATCACACCGACGAGTCGATTGATGGGAGGTGGATCAGCCCGGCAGGCGTTGGTCGGAACCCGCAAGCGTCGAAGTAGAAGGGCTCCAGTTCCGGCTCGAAGTCGACGTGGAGCCACTCGCAACCCGCGGCCTTGGCGTGCCGTGCGGCGACCTCGACCAGGCGAGTCCCGATGCCTTTGCGCTGGAAGGCGCTGTGCGTCTTGGGATCGAGCAGGAAGGCGTGGTCGCCGCCGTCCCAGGCGACGTTCACGAAGCCGACGACTGTCCCATCAGTCGCCCGCGCGGTAACCCATCCGAGACTGTAAGGGCGTACCTGATCCCACCAGCCCTGTGTGGCCCGCCCGCCGTGCGCGCGGACCAGGTCGACCATCTCGGCGTCCGTCAGCGAGCACCGCCAGCGAAACGTGACCCGGTCGGAGCCGACTTCGGGGTCCAGATCACCCGCGGTCAACCCAGCGAGATTATCCGTGCAAACCGTCGAGGCGGCTTCAGCGAATTCCTGATGCAAGCACTGCAAATAAGAAGGAGGAGCATGTGAGCAAGCTCACCACCCTGGTCGTCGCCGGCGCCGCGTGCGCGCTGGTCTTGGCTGCGCTCTCGCTCGCCGCCAGTCGCGCCACGGTTTGGACGGCGGCGCTGAGCTCTGGTCAGGAGGTGCCGAAGCAGGTCGTCAAGGACACGTCTGCGCATGGTTTGTTCAAGGGCACACTCAGCGGCAGCAAGCTGAAGTGGAAGCTGACCTTCGCGAAGCTGACCGGGCCAGCGATGCAAGCG
>JBARRQ010000068.1:0-28493 GCA_049644305.1 Gaiellaceae bacterium | reverse complement strand
GTGCGAAAGGCCATTGCCTACCTGATGCCCCGGCAGACCATCGCCAGCCGCGTGTACCACGGTCTCGTGAAGCCGCTCTACACGATGGTGGCGTCCGGCCTGCCGGGCCACGTCGACGCGTTCAAGACGACCTATGGGGCGTCACCGAGCCAGGCGAAGGCGCGCGCCGCTCTGAAAGCGGCGAACATCAAGACGCCTGTCGACATCACGCTCTGGTACACGCCGACCCATTACGGCGACGCGTCCGCGGACGAGTACGCGGAAATCCAGCGGTCGCTCGAAGCCGGTGGTCTGTTCAAGGTGACTCTGAAGTCGGCGGAGTGGGCGACGTACAGCAAGACCCTCGGGACGCAGTACGGCGCCTTCCAGCTCGGCTGGTTCCCGGATTACGTGGACGCGGAGAACTACTTGCTCCCGTTCTATCCGTCGTGCGCGGACTGCAACTTCACCGGGAACAACTACAAGAACGCGAGGCTTGACTCGCTCATGGCCCAGGAGCAGGCGACGAAGTCCAATTCAAAGCGGATCAAGCTCGTCAAGCAGGTCGAAGCGATCGCTGCCAAGGACGCGCCGATCATTCCGTATTGGCAGGCCCCGATGATCGCGGTCTCACGAACAAACGTGAAAGGCGTGGACACGACACTTGACCCGACTTTCATCATGCGGTTCTACCTGATCTCGAAGTCCTAACGGAATCAACGCCCGGGCGTGCGCGTGCGCGCCCGGGCGTTACCCTCGCGTGATCGAATAGCAGTCGATGGCCGCCCCGGGAACCTCGCTCAAGACGTACATGCTGACGCGTCTCGCGCTCGTGCTCCCGATGGTGTGGATCCTGCTCACGTTGGTGTTCCTGCTCATGCGCGTGGCTCCGGGCGACCCGATCTCGGCCTCACTCGGGGGCAGGGTGCCGCCGGCGGTCGTGGCGCAGATCAAGCACCGGTTGGGCTACGACAAGCCCCTACTGACCCAGTACGGGAATTACCTCTGGGACACCGTGCGAGGCAATTTTGGGACGACGATCACCGACCGCCGGCCCGTCAGGGACATCATCGCGGTGAACGGCGCGGCGACGCTCGAGCTGACCTTCTTCGCGATGATCGTTGCGATCTTCGTCGGCGTCTTAGTCGGGCTGATCGCAGGTCGCTATCGGGATACGGCGCTCGATGTCGGCGGCCGGCTCTTCGGAATCGTCATCTATGCAATGCCCGTGTTCTTCCTCGGCTATCTCGCCCAGCTCTTCTTCGGCTCCTACCTCGGCATCCTCCCCACTTCCGATCAGGCGAGCCCGATCACGCAGGCGTTGCTGACGACGCACACCAACATCTACTTGCTCGACGCCGTCATCGACAACAACTGGGGCGCGTTCTGGGACATCGTCAAGCACCTGATCCTTCCCGCGACGACGCTGGGGCTCGTGATCGGCGGGATCTTCATCAGGCTGATCCGAGTGAACGTGATCAGGACGCTCAAAGACGATTACATCGAAGCCGCCCGCGCCCGCGGGATCCCGGAGCGCGCGGTCGTCTACCGCCACGCATTTCGCAACGCGCTGGTGCCAGTGGTCACGGTTGTCGGGCTGCAAATGGCGCTGCTGCTCTCCGGGGCTGTGCTCACCGAGACGACGTTCAACTGGCCCGGGCTCGGGCACGAGCTGATCGTCTACCTCGCGGACCGTGACTACGCAGGTGTCCAGGGGATCATCGTCGTCTTCGCGCTCGTGGTCGTCGCGGTCAGCGTCCTGATCGACCTCGTCAGCGCAGCGATCGACCCGAGGATCCGGTACTGATGGCTGTTGCGACCGCGACAAGCCGTACTCGGCGCGTGCTTCCGGGGATCAGAAGGGCCATTCAGCCGATCGCGGAGGCCCGCGGCCTTGCACGCGCAATGCTCTGGATCGGAGCGTTGATCACCGGATTCTTCGTCGTGCTCGCCGCATTCGCGTTTGCGATCTCGCCGTACAAGTTCGACCAGTACCAGGCGCACGGCAAGCGCTTCGACCAGCTGGCCCATCCGTCTTCCGCGCACCTGATGGGAACGACGGTCCAGTCGACCGACGTGCTCGCGCGCGTCATCTGGGGCGCGCGCACGGAGCTCGAGGTGGTAGCGCTGGCGCTCGCGTTCGGGCTCATCGTGGGTGTGCCGCTGGGCGTCGTCTCGGGCTACTTCGGCGGGCCGCTCGACCGCGTGCTCGTGCTGATCATGGACGCGCTCTTCGCCTTCCCGTACCTGCTTCTCGCGATCGTGATCGCCTTCCTTCTCGGCGGCAGCGTCGGGAAGGGCGTCTTCACGGCGGCGATCGCGATCACTGTCGTCTACATACCCCAGTACTTCCGCGTCGTCCGAAACCACGTGATCAGCGTGCGGGAGGAGCCCTACGTGGAGGCAGCGCGCGCCCTCGGGGCGAAGCCGTTCTCGATCATGCGCCGCTACGTCTTCTTCAACGTCGTCCAGAACGTGCCCGTGATCGCGACGCTGAACGCCGCTGACGCGATCCTGACGCTCGCCGCGCTCGGCTTCCTCGGCTACGGGATCCAGCCGAGCCAGGCGGCCGAGTGGGGCTACGACATCTCGCGGGCGACCTCCGACGCAACGTCGGGGATCTGGTGGACAGGGCTCTATCCCGGCCTGGCGATCGTGCTCCTCGTGACCGGCCTGACGCTGCTGGGCGAGGGGCTGAACGAGACGATCAACCCGGTGCTCCGGCGGCGGCGGATCGAGAAGGTGGAATTCGCCGGCGGCTCGATCGTCGAGGCCGAGATCGGAGAATGAACGGCCCGGTTCTCTCGGTTCGGGACCTTCGCGTCTACTACGGAACGCCTCGAGGATCTGTGCGCGCCGTTGACGGCGTCTCACTCGAAATCGGCGCCGCCGAGGTCCTCGGGCTCGTCGGCGAGTCCGGCTGTGGCAAGTCAACGCTTGGTAGAGGCATTCTCGGACTACTTCCCGAAGGTGCTCGCTCCGACGGCCAGGTTCTGTACGGGAGACGAAACCTCGTCGAGATGTCGAAGAAAGAGCTTCGCAAGCTTCGCGGTCCCGATCTCGGACTGATCTTCCAGGAGCCGATGACGCGTCTGAATCCGCTGATGCGGATCGAGGATCACTTCCAGGAGACATTGAAACGCCACGCGCCCGACCTCGACAAGCGGGCCATCCGGAAGCGCTCGCTCGAGACGCTCGGGAAGATGGGAATTCCCCCGACGCGCTTCCGACAGTACCCGTACGAGTTCTCAGGCGGGATGCGGCAGCGGATCATGATCGCACTCGCGCTCGTTCTCCGGCCGAAGCTGCTCGTCGCCGACGAGCCTACGACCGCGCTCGATGTGATCGTGGAGGCGCAGATCCTCGGAATCCTGGCCGACCTCAAGCGCGAGTTCGGGACGGCGCTTCTCCTGATCACCCACAACCTCGGAATCATCGCCGAGGCCTGCGACCGGGTCGCCGTGATGTACGCAGGGCGGATCGTCGAGGAAGGACCGGCCCGGCAGCTCTTCGCGAAGCCCGCCCACCCGTACACGCGTGAGCTCCTTCGGTCGACGATTTCGCTCGAGACGACGGAGTTGCACTCGATCCCCGGTGCGCCGCCGAACCTGATCAACCCGCCGAGCGGCTGCCGCTTCCATCCGCGCTGCCCGGACGTGATGCGCGTCTGCTCGCGGAAGTTCCCGATCCCGGTGCAGCTCGACGGCGGCGACCGCCGTGTCGAGTGCTGGCTGCATGGGCCCGAGGACGAGATCCCGGAGGGCGCCGCCGAGCCGCTCGAGCGTGAGGAGATCTCGGTCGCCGATGAAGCCTGAGACAAACGGTACGCCGCTGGTCTCGGTCCGCGACCTTCGCACCTACTACTCAATCCGGGGCAACTTCGCCGAGCGCCTGATCGGCCGGGAGGCGGGAACCGTCAAGGCGGTGAACGACGTCTCGTTCGATCTCAATGAGGGCGAGGTGCTGGGATTGGTCGGGGAGTCGGGCAGCGGCAAGACGACGCTTGGCCGGACGCTGCTCGGTCTGGTGCGCGCCACCGACGGCAGCGTGCTCTTCGAGGGACGCGACATCACGAAGCTCAGCGAGCGCGAGCTGCGCGAGCACCGCCGGCGCATGCAGATCATCTTCCAGGATCCCCACGCCTCGCTGAACCCGGCGATGACGATCGGCCAGTCCGTCGCGCATCCGCTCTCGATCCACAAGCTCGTCCAGGACAAGGCGCAGGCCCGCGCCCGGGTATCCGACATCCTCGAGCACGTAGGGCTGGCCCCGGCGGAGCAGTTCCTCGACAAGTACCCGACCGACCTCTCCGGCGGCCAGAAGCAGCGAGCGGTGATCGCTCGGGCCCTGATCGTCAACCCGGTGCTGATGGTGGCCGACGAGCCCGTCTCGATGCTCGATATGAGCGTGCGCGCGAAGATCCTCGAGCTGATGCTCGCGCTCAAGCGCGACTTCGACCTCACGTATCTGTACATCACCCACGACCTCGCAACTGCGAAGTTCTTCTGCGACCGAATCGCGATCATGTACCTCGGCCGGATTGTCGAGATCGGGCCTTCCGAGGCCATCTACGCGGATCCGAAGCACCCGTACACGCAGGCGTTGCTCAGGGCAATTCCCGAGCCGGATCCGCTGCGTACCGTCCCAAGGGACCTGCCCCGGGGCGAGGTTCCCGACGCGGCCCGGCCGCCGCTCGGCTGCTCGTTCCACCCCCGCTGCCCGCGGGCGTTCGAGGTCTGCGGCTGGGAAGCCCGCGACCTCAGGGACTTGCTCGAGAACCGGTGGGCTCACATGAGCGCCGACGAGTACGAGGCCGAGCGCTCGATCGTGGGCGATCTCGCCGTCGTCGACAAGGAGGCGTTGCGAATCAGCGTTCCCACGCGCGGCGGTGCCAGCGGCGCCGACCTGCTCTCCCTCCTCGAGCGTGTGCGTGCTCAGGACCCGGACGAGCCCTTCTGGTCGGGCGTCCGCAGCTTGAGCGCCGCCGACCGGCAAGTCGAGATCGAGTGGTTCGAGCCCGTCGACCCACGCCTGCTGCCGGAAGGTCCGGTCGAAGTGGAGTGCCACCTCTACGACGCCGACGCGCTGGCCGAGGCCGAGCGTCGCCGCGCGGTGGGCCTACAGGCGCACGAGCCGGCGCCGGCGGGCTCGTAGGTCCGCGGGCTCGTCTTCCTCTGCCACGCGGCTCACGTCCTCCCGCTGAGTCGCGTGGAGAATGCGCCCGTCGCCGAGCCAGAAGGCGATGTGCGTGGTGCTCTCCTCGCCGTACGTGATCAGGTCCCCGGCCCGCAATCGGTCCTCTGGAACCGGTTCCCCTGCCTCCTCCTGCTGGTCGGCGTCGCGCGGGACAAGCCTCCCGAGACGGCGGTAGGCCATGTGCACGAGGCCAGAGCAGTCGATTCCGCGGTCGGTCAGTCCGCCCCACTCGTACGGGGTGCCAAGGTAGGCGCGAGCCTCCTCGACAGGATCGCCCGCGCGCCGAAGACCCGGCCACTCGCCGTCGGGCTCACCGCCGAGAGCGCCGGTCCTGATCCAGCCGGGGTAGTCATAGGCCGTCCGGACTCGCGCCCATTCGCCCTTCGTCTCCTCGACCGCGAGCGGCTCGCCGCGAAGCGCCTGTGTCACCTGCTCGGCGGCCTCGTCGGGCTCTGCCCGGACCGGCGCCGCGTCGGTTAGACAGACGCGGATCTGGGTCAGGCCGCGACCGTTTGCAGCTCGCGCAGTGCTGCGAGCCGGGCCAGAGCCTGGCCCTCGAGCTGGCGGACGCGTTCGCGCGTGAGGTCGAGCTCGTGGCCGATGGCCTCGAGCGTCCAGGGCTCGCCCTCGAAGCCGAACCGCAGCTCGAGGATCCGGCGCTCGCGCTCGGGCAGGGCGTCGAGCGCCCGCCGAACACCCTGGCGGCGGAGCGACTCCTCAGCCTCGTCGAACGGATCGGCGGCCTCACGGTCGGCGAAGAGGTCGCCGAGCTCGCCTTCGTCGTCCGAGCCGACCGTCTGGTTCAGCGAGACGGAGGCCTGGGCGGCCCCGAGAGCCTCGTCGACATGTTGAATCGGCAGGCCTGTCGCCTCGGCAAGCTCATCCTTTGTGGCTTCGCGGCCTAGCTCGACCTCGAGCCGCCGCGCCGCGCGTCCGAGCTTCTGCTGCCGCTCGACCACGTGCACGGGCACGCGGATCGTGCGCGCGTGGTTCGCGACCGCGCGCTGCACCGACTGGCGGATCCACCAGGTGGCGTACGTCGAGAACTTGTAGCCGCGGCGCCAGTCGAACTTCTCGACCGCGCGGTTGAGACCCAGTGTGCCCTCCTGGATCAGGTCCAGGAACGGGACGCCGAGCCCTCGATACCCCTTCGCGATCGAAACGACAAGACGCAGGTTCGACTCGATCATCCGGCGCTTGGCGCTCAGGTCGCCGCGCTCGATCGCCTTCGCAAGCATGACTTCCTCGGCCGCGGTCAGCAGCTTGTGCCGCCCGATGTCGGCCAGGAAGAGCTGGAGGCTGTCGGCCGCGCCTACGAGCACCTGCGCTTCCGGGTCGGGCTCCGGCGCCGCGGGCTGCTGCCGGGCCTTCTCGGGCTCCTCCGTCGTCGCGGACTCGCGCACCTCGAGGCCTGTGGCCTCGAGCTCGCGCGTCAGAAGCTCGACCTCGTCGTCGGCCAGGTCGTGCTCGAGCGCGAACGCCTCGAGCTCTGCAGGCTCGACGAAACCGCGCTCTTCCGCACCCTCGAGCAGGGCGCGGGCAGGCTCGGTCTCGAGCAGCTCATGAAGCTGATGCTGGGTCAATTTCTCCTCTTCGGGCTTAGACGTCGTTCTTGCCTCGATCTTTCGCACTGTATGAGCATTCTCCTCGCCTGAACAGGGGCAGGCCGCCCTCCCCTGTGGCCTCGGTTGTCAGAACGCGGTGCCGGTATTTGCTATTCCGCGACAGCGGCCTCTTTGGTTTGCGCACGTGCGGGGAAGTCGAACTCGACCTTCCCTTCCTCGTTCAAGACGAGGCGCGCGCGAAAAGGTTTGCCGGCACGGGACCGAAAGCCGGAAATGACCTCCTTCGTCTTCCCCTCCTCGAGGAGCTGACGCGCGATCTCGGGCGTCAGCGTGCGACCCGCCACGCGCTTCCAGATGACGAAGCCGCAGCCGGTTTCCTCGCGGCTCTTCCAGCTCGTGCAGCCGTAAGCCTTCGAGTTCTCCTTGATGATCTCGCCGGTCTCGGCGCCACAGCGCGGGCAGGGGCCGAGCTCCACTCGCTCCGGGCGCAACTTCTCCTTGTCGAGCGCGGCGATCTTCTCGACAGTGGAGCGCGTGAAGTCCGCGATGTCGCTGATGAAGGCACCGCGCTCGTCGCTCCCGTGCTCGATGTCGGTGAGGCGCTTCTCCCAGTCGCCGGTCAGCTCGGGCGACGTGAGGGGATGCTCCTCGAGCATCGTGATCACCTGTAGGCCCTTCGGAGTGGGCTGAAGATCCTTCGCGACCCGCTCGATGTACTCGCGCCGGATCAGCGTCTCGATCGTCTCCGCGCGCGTGGCAGGGGTTCCGAGACCGCGCTCCTTCATCGCCTCGCGCAGCTCCTCGTCGTCGACGAGCTTGCCGGCCGTCTCCATCGCCGAGAGGAGCGTCGCCTCCGTGTAGCGGGGCGGCGGCCTGGTCTCCTTCGCCTCGACTTCCGCGGCGGCGCACTTGACACGCTGGCCCTGCTCGAGCTGGGGCAGCTCCGCGCTCTCGTCCTCGGCGTCTTCGTCCTGCCGCGCCTGCTTGTCGGCATCGGCCTCGACGCCGTAGACGCCTCGCCAGCCGGCCTCGAGGGTGACCTTGCCGCGGGTGCGAAAACGCTCTTCCTCGACGAGCGTCACGATCGTCGTTCGCGCGTACCGCGCCGGCGGGTGAAAGACCGCCAGGAAACGGCGGGCGACGAGGTCGAAGATCCGCCGCTCGTCCGGCGAGAAGCGGTCGAGCTCGTGCTCGACGTCGGTCGGGATGATCGCGTGGTGGTCATCGACCTTCGAGTCGTTGACGACGCGGGCCAGGGGGAGCTGCTGGAGGCCTAGCACGTACTGGGCACCCTCGGCGTAGTCCGGGATCGGCGCCAGCGTCGCCGCGGTCGGCTTCAGCTGCGCGACGAGATCACCGGAGAGCCAGCGGGAGCTCGTGCGCGGGTACGTGATCGCCTTCTTGTCCTCGTAAAGCGACTGTGCGGCCTGCAGGGTTCGCCGCGCCGAGAAGCCGAAGCGGCGGTTCGCGTCCCGCTGGAGCGACGTAAGGTCGTAGAGCAGCGGCGCACGCTCGGACTGTTCCTTGCGCTCGACCGACTCGACGACGCCGTCTGCTCCCGAGACCTTGGCGACGATCTCCTCCGCCCGCTTCGCGTTCTTGAGGCGCGTCTCGTCGCCCTCGAACCAGAGGCCCTCGTAACGGGGATCGAACTGCGCGTGGACGAGCCAGTACGGCTCCGGGACGAACGCCTGGATCTCGCGCTCACGCTTGACCATCAGCGCCAGAGTCGGCGTCTGCACCCGGCCGAGTGAGACAACCCCTCCGACCCAGGCGCGGCCGCGGATGGTCGCAGCCCGAGTCGCGTTCATGCCGACGAGCCAATCGGCCTCCGAGCGTGAGCGGGCCGCCGCCTCGAGCTGGCGCAGCTGCTCGCCGGGGCGGAGCTGCTCGAAGCCCTCCCGGATCGCCTGCTTGGTCATCGAGCTGATCCAGAGACGCTCGACCGGTTTGTCGACGCCTGAGGTCTCGTAGATGTAGGCGAAGATGAGCTCGCCCTCGCGGCCGGCGTCGCACGCGTTCACGACCCGGTCGACGTCGTCCCGCTTCAGGAGCTTGTGGATCGCCTTCAGCTGCTTGTCCGCTTTCTTGTCGCGCGGCCGCAGGCGGAACTCGTCCGGGACGATCGGCAGGTCGGCCATACGCCACTTCTTGAAGCGCTCGTCGTACTCCTCTGGGTCGACGAGCTCGACGAGATGCCCGACCGCGAACGTGACGACCGTGTCGTCGGACTCGTAGTAGGTGTCGTGGTTTTCGAAGCTTCCGGGCAGCGCATCGGCGAGGTCGCGGGCGACCGACGGCTTCTCGGCGATTACTAGCGTCTTCATCCAAATCACCTTAGCGAAGCCGCGAACTCCGACAGTAGCCGCGGAATTCGCGCGCGTGGCGTACGGAAATGTGACGATTGCGTGGCCATGGTCTCGCCCCTCTACCTCCTCATCGGCCTCGTGAGCTGGCCGGTGGTGACGGGTCTCTTCCGTCTTCGCGCTGAAGGCCTAGAACACCTTCCCAAGGGCGGGTTCGTGCTCGCTGCTAACCACACTTCCAACTTCGACCCGTGGCCCCTCGGGATACCGCTCTGGCCGCGGCGCCAGCTCCGCTTCATGGCCAAGTCCGAGCTCTTCAACCCGCTGCTCGGGCCGATCCTGCGGGCGGGGGGCACGTTCAAGGTGCGTCGCGGCGAGGGCGACGTCGAGGCGATGCGGACGGCCATCGAGCTCGTTCGCAGCGGCGAGATCGTGGTCATGTTCCCCGAGGGCACCCGGCAGAGAAAGGGGCTGCGCAAGAAGCACGTGCCGCGCGCCCATTCAGGCGCTGCGCGGATCGCGCTGAAGGCTGGGGCGCCGCTCGTCCCGGCCGCGATCTCGGGCACCGACCGCCTGCTGCGCCTCGGCCCGCTGCGCGTCGTGTACGGGGAGCCCCTCGACCTCGCAGACCTCGAGGGCCTGGATCAGAAGCGCGCGTCAGAAGCGGCGACCGAGCGGTTGATGGCGCGGATCGCGGAGCTGCAGGCCGGCCTTTGAAGCCGCTGCTCGTGATCGACGGGGACTCGCTGGCGCACCGCGCCTACCACGCGATGCCGAAGACCGTCCGCCTGGGCGCCGTCCTCGGGTTCACCAATATGCTCCTGCGCCTCTGGCAGGCCGAAGACCCGCGAGCCGTGCTCGTCGGCTGGGACTCGCTCGGCGAGCCGACCTACCGAAACGAGGCTTTCGAGGCTTACCAGAGCGGCCGCCAGTTCGACCTGGAGCTCGTCGAGCAGCTCGACCAGCTCCCGGAGCTCGTCACGGCGCTCGGCTTCGCGAACGCGAAAGCGCCGGGCTACGAGGCGGACGACTTCCTCGCGGCCGCGGTCGCTGCCGAAGACTCGCGGGGCGGCTCGGCTCTCGTCGCGACATCCGACCGCGACGCCTTCCAGCTCGCCAGCGAGCGGGTAACCGTCCTCCAGCCGGTTCGCGGCGTCTCTGAGCTCGCACGGATCGGCCCGGCCGGGGTGCGGGAGCGCTACGGCGTCGAGCCCGAGCAGGTGCCCGATTTCATTGCGCTGCGGGGCGATCCTTCCGACCGCCTGCCCGGTGCGGCCGGAGTGGGGCCGAAGAAGGCCGCGGACGTGCTCAAGGAGCACGGGACGCTCGAGGCGGCGCTTGCCGCTGGACGCTTCTCGGCGGAGAAGGAGGACTTGCGGCTCTACCGTCGAATCGCTGCGCTGGACGCCTCTGCTCCCCTCCCTCCCCTCGAAGACCAGAACCCCACGTGGGCAGAGGCGTCCACTCTCGTTCGGAAGTGGGGCCTCAACCAGCTGGCCGACCGGCTGGCGGGCATGGCCGCTTAGGATCGGCTCGTGGATGCCTGGCTGACACGCGGCCGTGCGCAGGGAGAAACCTCTTTGGAAACCGTCACCGAGGCCGTGCGCCGATCGAGCTCGTAAGCCATCAGGCGCTCGCGGCGCTCCATCCGACGGAGCCGCACGTGGAGACGCGCGCGCGGCTGGCCGTCCTTCTCGAAGCGTTCGACACCGTCGAAGGACGCCAGGCGACCCGGGAACAGGCCGAGCGCTGCCATGAGCCCGCCTACCTCGACCGGCTCGCGGCGATCGAGGTGCCGACGTTGCTCGACCCTGACACGGTCGCATCGCAGACGAGTTACGAGGCGGCCCTGCTTGCAGCGGGATGCTCGCTCGAGGCGGTCGAGCGGGGCGCCTTCGCGCTGGTGCGCCCGCCCGGCCACCACGCCCTCCCGGGCAGAGCCATGGGGTTCTGCCTCCTGGACAACGTCGCGATCGCCGCCCGCCACGCACAGGACAAGCTGGGCCTCGAGCGCATCGCGATCGTGGACTGGGACGTCCACCACGGGAACGGCACTGAAGAGATCTTCCGAGGCGACGACTCCGTCTTCTTCGTCTCGCTGCACCAATGGCCCTTCTACCCGGGGAGCGGCGGCCCCGGCGAGGGAGACGAGACCACGCTGAACATCCCGCTCCCGGCAGGATCGGGTGACGAGGACTACCTGCGGGCCTTCGACGAGGTCGCCGGACCGGCGGTGCGGGCGTTCGAGCCGCAGCTCGTCATCGTCTCCGCCGGCTTCGACGCTCACGTGGACGACCCGCTGGCCGGGATGCTCGTCACCGCTGACGGCTTTCGCGAGCTCGCCCGCCGAAGCGCCGAGCTCGGCCCACGCGTCGCCGCCGTGCTCGAGGGCGGCTACGACCCGCGTACTCTGCCGATGCTCGTGGCGGCGGCGCTCGAAGGGTTCACAGAATGACGACGGCCGGCCCTTCGAGGCCGGCCGTGTCGCCGAGGAAGCACAGAGCCACCGCGCTTCGACACCTAACAGGAGGACGGTGCCGGTCTAACTATCGGAACGCGCAGGCTCGAAGCGTGGGTGAATCGCATCCCCCACGGTGGGTGATTCGTCAGGCTGCTCTCGCAGAGTTCAGCGCTTCTAGGGCCTCCCGCCTCGACGAGACGCCCAGCTTGCGCAGGAGGCTCTTGACGTGCGAGCGGACCGTGTGCTCCGAGATGTAGAGACGTGAAGCGATTTCGTCCGTGCCGAGATGCTCGTCCAGCAGGAGCAGCACCTCGACCTCGCGCGCACTGAGCGACTCCGCGATTCGGTCGGGAACGCCTCGGCTTCCCCCTTCACGCACCTGCTCCAGAAGGCGGCGCGCAACTTCACCGGAAAGCGCGGCCTCGCCGTTGCCGACGCCGCGCAGGAACTCGACGATGCGGTCGGGCGACTCGCTCTTCAGGAGGTAGCCGGCAGCCCCGCCACGGATCGCGCAGAGCAGGTTCGCCTCCGTCCCCGACGCGGTCAGGACGACAACCTCGCACTCCGGTGCGGCCACGCGGATCCTCGGCAGCGCCTCTAGGCCGTCGAGGCCCGGCATCGAGAGGTCGAGGAGGACGAGCTGGGGACGAAGGCGCCGGGCGAGCTCGATCGCCTCCTCGCCGTCTGCGGCTTGGCCCACAACCGAGAAACCATGCTGGTTCAGGAGGGCGGCGAGGGCGTCCCGCGTGATGGGGTGGTCGTCGACGATCAGGATCCGCACCGAACACTTATCGGCAACGGTCCGCCTGCCGACAAGGGTTGCATGCGGCACGAAGACCGCGACGACTATCAAGCCTGGCTCTGGGGCGAGGTGCTCCTGATCGGGCTGCTGGGGGCCTCCTTGGCGCTGTTCGTGGCGTACCCGAGTCTCCGCAACACGTACTCGCTGCCCCAGGCCCGGCTCGTCCTCGACACCGCCGTGATGCTGGCGGCCGGAATCGTCGCCGTGCTCGCCGGGATCCGGTTCTCGGTCGACGGACGCAGGCTCGACCTGCTTCTCTGTGGAGGCTTCAGCGCCTCGGCCTTGGCGATGCTCGCGTTTGCGATTGCACCGGTGCTCGGAGGCCATCCACTCCACCGAACCGAGGCGTGGGCTGCAATCGGCGGCCGCATCTTCGCGCTGACGCTAATCGCAACGGCGCCGTTCTCGAAACGCCGGGTGAACGCCCGCGGCCGTGCGCTCGGCGAGATGCTCATCGGCGTCGCAATCGTGTTGGCGCTCGCGTGGGGCGTTGCGAAGCAGGCAGGGACGTCGCTGCCGCCGCTGCTCGACCGGCCGGGGGACACTCAGCCGTTCCTGCTGATCGCGTCGCTGGCCGCACAGGCGGTGCTCTCGCTACTCGCCATGATCGGCTTCGGCCTTCGCTTCCGCGCGCGGGGCGGCGATCTCGACCGCTGGCTGTGCCTCGGTGCGACGCTGGCGCTCTTCGCGGAGCTGCATTTCGTCTTTACCCCCCAGCTCTCGAGCCGCTACATCTCGCAGGGAGATTTCCTCCGGCTGCTCTCGTACGGCGTGCTCCTCGTCGGCGTGTGGCGGGCGATCCGCTTCGCCGAGTTCGGGCGGGCAGTCGCCGAGGAGCGCGCGCGCGTCGCGCGCGAGATCCACGACGGTCTTGCCCAGTACCTGTTCGCAGTCTCGACCCACGTGAGCATGCTTCAGAACGGGGCCAACCCCGAGGAGATGCTCCCGCAGCTCAAAGAGGCGGCTGCGGCCGCGCAGCAGGAGGCCCGCTTCGCGGTGCTCGCGCTCTCTTCGGCGGGCGGTTCAGCACCTTTCGACTCCGCACTGCGCCGCTACGTCGACTTCCTGACAGCCGACGGGCAGCTCGAGGTCGACCTCGAGATCCAGGACGGGATTCGCCTTGCCCCGGACGAGCAGATCGAGGTGTTCCGGATCGTCCAGGAAGGGCTCGGGAACGCTCGCAAGCATGCCGGCGCGCGCAGGGCGGCCGTGCACATCGGCGAGCGCTCGGGCGAGCGGTTCGTGACGGTCGTGGACGACGGCTCGGGCTTCGACGAAGAGGACATCCTCGCCGGCCAGGGCTTGAAGAACATGCGCGCCCGCGCGGCTTCGATCGGCGGCGGCTTCCGGCTCGTCTCGACGCCGGGTCGCGGTACGGCGCTCGAGGTAGTCCTCCGGGCCTAGGACACCACCCGCCTGCCGAGCAGCCGGCTCAGGTCATCGAGGGCTTGGGCGACGGTCCAACCCAGCAATGGATGGCGAAGATTGCGACGCCCCTGCGGGCCCAAGAGCCGCTCGAGCGGCGCGGCAAGCCGTCCGCCCGTGTCCGGCATCCCGACGGCCACGATCCTCAGCCGCCCGTTGCCGTCGATGAAGAAGACTCCATCCGTGTGCGCGACGTCGAACGTCTTCCCCTTCCCCAGCGGGTAGAAGCCGACGCCGAAGGCGTGCCAGAACCGCGAAAGGTGGGCTTGGCTTCCGGTCAGAAGCCCGAACGAGACGCCGGTTGCGCGCCGGTAGGCCCGGAGCCGCGCCGGGGAGTCGCGCCACGGGTCCACGCTGACCTCGAGCACCTCGACACGGTCCGACAACCCGGCCTGCCGGATGGTCCTCTCCACCTGCATCAGAGCGCCGGTCGTGATCGGACAGACCTCGTGGCAGTACGTCAGCGTCGGTGCGAGCACGACCACCCGCCCACGGAAGGCTCGGAGCGACGTCGGCCGCCCACGCTCGTCGAGCAGCGAGACGCCGGGCGTCGCCCGGTCGAGGGCGACTCCCGTGAGTCTCGGCGGCGCCTTCCCGCCCCCGAACGCGACGGCGAGCCCCGTCGCGAGGCCCCCTGCGACGACGATGGCCAGGCCGGTCAGCACGACCTTCCGGCGCAACACAGTTCAAGCATGCCCGAAGATGCCACCCGTGAACGGCGGCGCGACGTTTGCGACCACCTTCCTCGCCTCCGCTGTCGAGGCGATCGAGATGGTGACGATCGTGATCGGGGTCGGAGCAATCCGAGGCTGGCGCTCGACGCTCATCGGTGCGGCCGCCGGCTTCGTGGTGCTGGTGTTGGTCGGCGGCGGGCTCGGCACGGCTCTCACGGCTATCCCGATCGACGTCCTGCGGCTCGTGGTCGGCACCCTCCTGCTCATCTTCGGGCTGCAGTGGCTGCGCAAGGGGATCAGCCGGGTCGCTGCCAAGGGGCTCGCGGGCGACGAGGAGGACATCGAGGCCGACAGCGGCGGGGAAACCCGCTTCGGGCTCGACTGGACGGCGTTCGTGCTCGCGTTCAAGGGAGTGCTACTCGAGGGCCTCGAGATCGCCTTCATCGTCGTTACGTTCGGCTCGGCGTCGAAGCACATCTGGGTGGGAGCGCTCGGCGGCGGCTCGGCCCTCGTGCTCCTTGCGGGGCTCGGGGTCGTCTTCCACGGCCACCTCTCGCGGATCCCGCGCAGCGTCCTGATCCTCGTCGTCGGCCTGCTGCTCTCGACCTTCGGCACCTTCTGGTCCGTCGAGGGGCTGAGCATCGGCTGGCCGGGAGGAGACCTGGCGATCCCGGTGCTGCTCGGCTACTACTCGAGCCTCGCGGCGGCCCTCGTGCTGGTACTCCGGCGCGAGCTCGCGGGCCTGAGGGCGAGAGAGGCAACATGAGACGCCTGCTCGGCTGGCTCGAGGCGTTCGGGATCTTCTGGTACGACTTCGTCATCGGGGACGACTGGACGATCGCGGCCGGAGTGGCGATCGCCCTCGGCGCGACCTACGGCCTGTCCCGGGCCGGCTTTCCGGCATGGTGGCTGCTACCAGTGTCTGCCGTGGCGCTCGTCGTGAGCAGCATCGTGCGGGCCCGCCGGCAGCAGCGCGGCAGATGAGCTCCGCTGCCCATTAAATGGGAAAGCCCTGCAATTTGCAGGGCTTTCCTGTAGCAGGCCTGTAAGCCGGATTCTGTCGCGGGTGACCATCCTTCTGTGCGGCTTACCCGGCTCCTCGGCGGGCTGCGTCGTCGGAGCCTGTTCGCCTTGCACCGGACGGGGTTTGGCTAGCCGCCGTGTCGCCACGACGCTGGTGGGCTCTTACCCCACCGTTTCACCCTTACCGTCGGCATCTCCGGAGATATGCCGCTGGCGGTCTCCTTTCTGTGCCACTTTCCGTCGGCTTTCGCCGCCTGGGTCGCCCCAGCGTCCTGCCCTGCGGTGTCCGGACTTTCCTCGAAGCGCCTCTCGGCGCCCCGCGGTCACCCGGCCTGCATCTTCAGTGTAGCCCCGATCCGGCGTGGACTGCCGCCGCCGAGCGTGGGAGGATTGGCGACCCCCCGAGTCCGAAGGAGGACCTATGAAGCGGATCGTTCCGCTGTTCCTTCTCGCGCTGGCGCTCGCGGTCGCGGCAGGCGTCGCGCTTGCTGCACGCGGGTCCGGCGGCGGCCCCCAGGGCCGCCTCATTCACGTGATCGAGCACGCGACCACCGATGCGGTGACGAACCACGCCAATGGGAGCGCCGATTCCGTCGGCGACCTGCTCACGTTCTCGAACGAGGTCTTCGACGACTCCAACGCGAAGCACTCAGGCCACGATCAGGGCTTCTGCATCCGGACGATCGTCGGCAAGGCCTGGGAATGCTGGTGGACGACGTTCCTCGCCGGCGGACAGGTCACCGTCGAGGGACCCTTCTACGACACGCATGACAGCCGGCTCGCGATCACCGGCGGGACGAAGGGCTTCGCCGGCGCACGCGGGTGGATGGAGCTGAAGTCGCGCGCAGGCGGCACGCAGTACGACTTCACCTTCCACGTGATCGGCTAGCGCTTCTCAGCCGGAGCGAGCATCGGCCGGCTGTGCGGGCTCGGCGGCCTCGGCGGCGTCGAGCCCGCTGCCGCACTCGGGGCAGAAGATGCCGCCATGGGTGAGGTGCATCACGAACTCGCCGCAGGCGAGACACTCGAGGCTCGCCCCCCTGAGCACCGCGTTCACCTCCTGCTCCAGCGTGCGGTTGAGGGATTCGACGGTCACAGGCTCCTGAAGACTCCCGTCACCTTGCCGAGAATCTGGACGTGGTCCGCGAGGATCGGCTCGAGCGCATCGTTCTCGGGCTGCAGGCGCACCCGGCGGCCATCCCTGAAGAAGCGCTTGACGGTCGCCTCGTCCGCGGCCTCGTCGTCGCCCGCGAGCGCGGCGACGATATCGCCGTTCTCCGCGGTCTGTTGCCGGCGGACGACTACGAGATCGCCGTCCAGGATGCCCGCGTTCACCATCGAGTCGCCTTTGACTCGGAGCAGGAACTCTTCGCCGCCCCGCGCCAGCGGCTCGGGGACGGCCACGTAGTCCTGGACGTTCTCCTCCGCCAGGAGCGGCCCGCCCGCGGCGATCTCGCCGACCAGGGGAAGGCGGTGTACGTCGACAGCACGCGCCGGCTCGGGCTTGGGCTCGCGGCGCAGCTCGAGTGCGCGTGGCTTCGTCGGGTCGCGCTTGATCAGACCGGCCCGCTCGAGGTTGGCGAGGTGCGCGTGGACCGTGCTCGGCGACGCGAGGCCCACGGCCTCGCCGATCTCGCGCACGGTGGGCGGATAACCGTGGTCGTCGACGTAGTCGGTGAGGAACTTCCAGATCTCCTGCTGACGGCCGGTGAGCATCGCGTCTCCTGGGTCGGGAGCTTGACGAACGTATGTTCGACAGTGAGGGTAGCCCTCCTGCCGGACGGCGTCAACTAGGAGGGCTTGACGAAATACCGTCTGTGCCGCCGGGCCGCGCTGCTCGCCCCGATGCGACGTCCTCAGTCGCGCCCGTACCTCACAGGTACGAGCGCTCCCTGCGTCCTTGCCTCGGAACGACCATCGCGCCCCGACCACGAGCGCTATTCCGCCAAACCCTCCTAGGCGGGAACCGGCTCTGCGTCCGAGAGACCGCGCATCGCGTACCGGATCGACCAGACCATCAGCAGGAGCATCGCCGGCGTGCCGGTCAGGAACACGACGAGCAGGAAGCTCTCGAGGCTCCCCTGGAGGAGCACTGTGAGACGAATCGCGCTGCGGGCGAGGAAGTACGCGCCCCAGACGAGCGACTCGACGACGAACACGCGCTTGAACGCCTCCGTCTGCCTGAACCAGTGCGGAAACGGATACCAGGCGCACGCAAGTGCGCCGGCGAGCGGTCGACGTAGGGCTGCCGAGACGAGGAAGGCAAGGCCCCAGGCGGCGTTTGCCAGTACGGGTTGGGCCAGGTAGACGGTGGCACTGTGCGAGACCAGGGCGATCACCGACTGCACCGCGACGAACGCGAGCGAGATGCGGACGAGCAGGCCGTCGCGCCGGGCCCGGCGCTCGAACACGTAGACGAGCACCGACGCTGCGGCAGCCGCGCCGACGCCGGCGCCCAGTCCATCGAGGCGGAGACCGGCGTAGAACGCCCCGAGCGGCAGGAAGCCCTCTCGCAGAAAGCCGGGCAGGCCCGTCAGGAAGATCCCGCGGAAGGTCGGCGTCGGGAGCGATGCGGGGACGAGCCTGTCGGTGCGGGCCGTCATCTCAGACATCACGCCGCCTTGGTCTCGTTCCTCAGGCGTTCCAGCTGCTCCTCGCACCAGCGGGCACCCCATTCGTTGAAGGCGATTCCCCAGCGCAGGACGAGGTCGACGAAGGCCGGATCCTCGCCCGGCCGGGCATCGATCGCCTGAAGGATCTCCAAGTACTCCTCGTGGCCGCGCTTCCGGCTCTCGAGCAGCCGGAGCGCCTGCTCGCGGGCGAGCGCGTCTGCGAAGAAGAGCCGCAGCAGGGACTCGTCGCGCAGCTCGATCGTCGTGGCCTTCCCGAGCAGCCACTCGAGCAACGCATCGCGGCCCGCCTTGGTGAGCGTGTAGACCCGGCGATCGCGGCCGCCTCTCGGAGCGCTCTCGCCCTGGACGAGCCCCTCGCCCTCCAGGCGCCGCAGCTCGGGATAGATCTGGCCGTAGCTCGCGGCCCAGAAGAACCGCGTCGAGCGGTCGACGACAGCCTTGATGTCGTAGCCAGACCGAGGCCTCTGCGCGAGCAGTCCGAGGACGACAGGAGTGATGGCCGCCGACTTCATATAGCGCGAAGATATATCGCGACGCTATAGTTGTCAAGCCCTTGGCGCAGGACTCGATGCGCTGGAGAGGACTTGAACCTCCACGGGGTATTAACCCCACAAGGCCCTCAACCTTGCGCGTCTACCAATTCCGCCACCAGCGCGCGGAGCGCATTGTAGCGACGGGCTTCGCAGGTTCGGCAGCTCGCCGATTAGTCTTCCGCCCGTGCGGGAGCTTTGTGACGAAGCGGTGTCCGCGGCTCTCGCGGCCGGTGCGTCCTACGCGGATGCACGCACCGTGGAGCGCCGGGCCCAGACCGTCGCGACGCGCAACCAGCGCGTCGAACGGCTCGACGACGCCGAGAGCGAAGGCGTCGGCGTCCGCGTTCTCCTCGGCGGCGCGTGGGGATTCGCCTGCGACCGCCGTCTCGACGCGGAGGGCGCACAGGCTGCGGCGGCGAAGGCCTGCGCCTTTGCGAAGGCGGCTCCCGGCGGACATCATCGCGAGCTCGCGCCCGTCGAGGCGGCGCACGGAGAGTTCCGTACGCGGGTCGAGAAGGATCCTTTTGCGATTTCGCTCGGGGACAAAGTCGAGCACTGCCTGAGCGCGGAACGCGCGCTGGAGCACAAGGACGTGAAGGTCACCTCCGCGTTTGTCCGGGCCCAGCTCGAGCGGCGAGTGTTCGCCTCGTCGGAGGGCGCCTCGACGGAGCAAGAGCTCGTCGAGTGTGGAGGCGGCATCGACGCGCTCGCCACGCGCGAGGGGATCACGCAGATCCGCAGCTACCCGAGCGGCCACGGCGGGTCGAGCGCGCAGGCGGGCTGGGAGTACATCGAGTCTCTCGCGTTCGAGCGCGAAGCGCCACGGGTCGCCGAGCAAGCCTCCGCCCTCCTGCTCGCAGAGCCTTGCCCGTCTCGCGTGACCACGGTCGTGATCGACGCCGAGCAGATGGAGCTGCAGGTGCACGAGTCCGTCGGCCATCCGACGGAGCTCGACCGGATCTACGGCACCGAAGCCGCCTATGCAGGAACGAGCTTCCTCAAGCCGGACGATCTCGGCTCGCTCCGGTACGGCTCGGAGCACATGAACATCACGGCCGACCCCACCACTCCCGGCGGGCTCGGCACGTTCGGCTTCGACGACGAGGGCGTCCCGGCGCGGCGCGAGCCGATCGTCTCCGAAGGCATTCTCAGCGGCTTTCTCACCTCACGCGAGACGGCGGCTCGAATCGGCAGCGGCTCCGGCGGCTCGATGCGGGGGGACGGGTGGAGCCGGATGCCGCTCGTCCGGATGACGAACCTCCACCTCGAGCCGGGGGAAGGCTCGCTGGAGGAACTGATCGGAGGCGTGGACGACGGGGTCTTCCTCCAGACGAACAAGAGCTGGTCGATCGACGACAAGCGGCTCAATTTTCAGTTCGGGACTCAGGTCGCATGGGAGATCGTGGACGGCAAGCTGGGGCGCATGCTCCGCGACGCGACCTACACGGGGCAGACACCGGTCTTCTGGGGATCGCTCGACGCTGTCGCCGGCGCCGAGGAGTGGCGCTTGCACGGGCTCACGAACTGCGGCAAGGGCCAGCCGGGCCAGCATGCGCACGTCTCGCACGGCACCGCGCCGGCCCGCTTCCGCAACGTGCAGGTTGGCTTCCGGACTTGAGCCGATGAGCGAGGCGCTCGAGCTGGCCGATCGCGCTCTGCGCGCCGCCGAAGGCGACGAGGCTCTCGCTTTGGTGCACCGGGAGCAATCGGGCATGGCCCGCTTCGCCGGCTCCGAGGTGCACCAGCCCACGCTGATCGAGAACGAGGTAGTCGAGCTCCAGATCGTGCGCGACGGGCGGGTTGGCCTCGCAGCCGCGAACCGAACGGACGACGAAGCTTTGCGGCGGCTCGCCGCGCGGGCCGCCGAGGCTGCCGATAGCGCGCCGCCCGATCCTGACTTTCCGGGCTTGGCGCCGAAGGCAGACCCCCCGGCCGTCGAGGGATACGACGAGGCAACCGCGTCGTTGGCGCCCGAGGAGCAGGCCCGCTTTGCGGCGGCTGCGATCGAGGCATCCGAGCTCGATCTCTACGGCTTCTTCACCAGCGCGCTGACCGAGCTCGCGCTCGCCTCCACGACGGGGTTGTCGGTCTCTCAGGCGATGACCGACGCCGGCGTGCTCGCACTGGCTGCGGTCGACGGGGCTTCCGGCTACGCCGAGCAGACGTCGTGGCGGATCGGCGAGATCAACCCGGCGGCGACGGCGCAGGAGGCGGCTGCAAAGGCCGAGCGGACGCGCGGCGCAACCGAGCTCGAGCCCGGCTCCTACCCGGCTGTGCTCGAGCCATACGCCTTCGCCGAGCTGCTCATGTACTTCGCCTACGACGCGTTCGGCGCGCTCGGCTTGCTCGAGGAGCGCAGCTACGCGGCCGGCCGGCTCGGGGAGAAGGTTTTCGACGAGCGCTTCTCTCTCGCGGACGACCCGCTCGACCCACGGGGGCTGCCGAAGGCGTTCGACTTCGAGGGGAGCCCCAAGCAGCGAGTCCAGCTCGTCGAGGAGGGAGTCCTGCGCGGAGTCGTCTGGGACCGGACGTCCGCCAAGCGAGCGGGTGATGGTAAACAGACGACTGGCCACGCCCCTCCCTCCTCTCTGCGGCATTGGGGACCCCTTCCCTTCTCGCTCTCGGTCGCCGGCGGCGAGGCGGCCTCTACGGAGGAGCTCGCCGAGACGGTCGGAGACGGGATCTACGTCACCCGCCTCCATTACCTCAGCGTCGTGAACCCGCGGGAAGGCGTGATCACGGGGATGACGCGCGACGGAACGTTCCGGATCCGCGGCGGCCGGGTCGCCGATCCGCTCGTGAACCTGCGCTTCACGGTCGCCGTTCCCGACCTGCTCGCCGAGCTGCCCGGCCTGACGAACGAGCCTGTGCTCGTGAACGAAGCTTCGTACTACGACGAGCGCTACCCGAACGGGGTTCTCGTGCCGGGCGTGGCGACGGCACGCTTCGACGTCACGGGGATCGGCTCGGGCCCGGGCGTGTAGTGCGAACGCGCGTGTAGTCGACTGCGCCGAGCTCGTCCTCGCGCCAGCCGCGCAGCCGGGGCGAGACCAGGCGCGCGTCCACGACCCAGGCGATCGGAATGAGGGCCAGCCGCCGGGTGACCCGGCGCAGGGCGTCGGCGCGTGGGTACGGCGCGAGCACGCGCGCGAAGCGGGCGTCGGGACGGCCCGTGCCGAAGAAGGGCCCTAGCCCCATGTCTCGCCACGCAGCGACCAGCAGGTTGGCGCCGTAAGCGAGATCCGGGTCGGTCGGCTCCGCGAACCGAACCGCAACCCGCGGCAGCGACCCGATCTGCTTCCGCGCGTTCCGGGCGGCGAGAGCGGCGACCCGGGCGCTCGGCGCCGGGCGCTCGACGAGATTCTCTGCCGGCGGCGCCTTGAACTCGGGCACGAGCGCCTGGTAGTCGGCCCTGTCCGCGGTCGCGTCGTAGACGGCTCCCAGCGTGGGATAACGCGCAAGCGCGCCGTTCGGCTTGGAGACAACGGCATCGACGGCGAGCAGATCCTGGACGCGAACCGTCGGCCCTAGCTCGTTGCTTCGGAGCTCGGCCTGCAGGTCGCCGAGCGGAACCGGCGCCTCGTCGAGCAGGCCCTCGCGGAAGAGCCGCAACGCCGCATGGGGCTCGAGCCTGCGGAAGACGAGCCGGAGACCGGGCCGCTCGGCCACGACCCGCGTCGGGGCGGCGGAGATCAGCCGGAACGGGCCGGGGACGCCGGGCGGGGCGGCGGCGACCTCGGTCAGCAGGTAGGGCAGCTCAGGCGAGGGTACGAGGAGCCTGATTGCGAGCGTGTGCTCGTCGGGCGCCGTGATTCGCCTGGCCCGGATCAAGTGCGCGCGGCGGAGCTCGGTTGCGATTGCGCCGGCGTGGCGGCAGCGGAGACGCCAGCTGCGATCAGAGTCGCTGGAGCGCCAGGTCGAGCAGAGACCCGGCCGCAGCGCGCCTGTCGAAGGATCGGTGCGAAGCGGCGTGGCGAAGAGTGCTCGCGCGAGCACAATCTGGTCTCGCCCCTCGGCGCGGGCCGGATCGAGCGGCCAGAGCAGGCTCGAGAGCGCGATCCTCACGACCCCGGGCGGGCCGGTGCTCCCCAAGCGGGTGTCGTGTGACTTCGCGGTCGTGCCACAGCCCGCGACGAGCAGCGCGAGCACGGCGAGGGCCGCGGCGCGGCGCGCCACCGGCTTATTTGAGCTGGTGGAAGAGTGCGACCGTGTTCGCGAAAAAGAGGATCGCGATCACGACCGTAAGGCGCGTGAGATTGCGCTCGACGATGTGCGTCCCGCCCTGTGAGGCCGGCGTGAAACCCATTCCGCCGAAGCCGGCGTCGCGCCCGGAGTGCATCAGGATCAGCCCGATCAGGGCGACCGAGAGCAGAACGTGGATGACTGCGAGCACCGCTAGCACGGCCGGTCAGGATACCAGCGGCCTTGCGCGGTCCAGGAAGCGGCTGGGCCGCTTCAGCCGGTCACTTCGCCGCGACTTCGAGGATCGCGTCGATCAGCTGGGAGGCGATCCGGTCCTTCGTCACGTATGCAGCGGCACCCGCCTCGCGAGCTCGGGCGACGTCGCTTCGGGAGTTCGAGCCGGTCAGCATCAAGACCGAGGCCGGCCGCCGCCGACTCCGAATCTCCTTTGTGGCCTCCACGCCGTCGACGAGAGGCATCGCGATGTCCATCAGGATCACGTCGGGTTTCTTCGAAGCGGCGAAGTCGATTGCCTCCTCGCCGTTGCGGGCCCGGCCGACCACCTCGATTCGCTCGTCCGCGCTGAGGATCGCTTCCAGCGCCTCGGCGAAGAGACGGTGGTCGTCGGCGATGAGGACGCGGATTCGGGGCATCGTGGAGGGCGCTCTGCAAAGAAAGAAGCGATCTTGCAGGTTTTCTCGCCGTAGGTGAAGGTCAGGCCGAGCGGGCGGCGCGCTCGAGCACGGCCTCGACGCGACGCGCCTGCTCCGCGACATCGTGGCGCTCGGCCGCTGCGCGGGCGGCCGGATTCGGGCACGGCAGCGAAGCTGCGAGCGCGAGCGCGTCCGCCAGCCCGTCGAGATCGAGCGGGTCGACGAGCACGCCGGCCTCAGGTGGGACGAACTCCGCCGGCCCCCCGACCCGGGTTGCGACAACGGGCCGGCCGCAGGCCATTGCCTCGAGCACGGCCTGCCCGAAGGGCTCGACAAGGCTCGGCTGGCACACGACCCGGGCCGATGCGATCCGGGCCGGGATCTCGTCGTGCGGGACGCTCGGGACGACTTGGATGCCTGCTCTGCCCTCGAGCTTCGACCGGAGCGGTCCGTCGCCGACGAACGTGAGCGTCCCGCTGCCGAGGCGGCGGAACGCCTCGGCGAGCCGGACTACGTTCTTGCGCTCGCTCAGGGCTCCGAGGCAGAGAAAAGCGGGCTCGCCGTCCGGTGCGGGCTCGACGCGGAAGCGCTCGAGATCGACTCCGGAGTCGATCACTTCCGTCTTCCCGCGGGCCTCGGGGATCTTTGCCTCGAGCTCCCGGCGCAGGTAGTCGGAGACGGCGATCACAGCGGTTGCGCGGCGCACAGTGAGTCGCGAGAGGGGCCGGATCCCGGGCAGCGCGCCGATGTTCCTGACGTCGCGGCCGTGGACGGTGACGACGAGCGGGGCCCGCGAGGCGAGTGCGGCGGCGAGACCGGCCGGTACGAGAAAGTGCGCGTAGACGACGTCGGGCCGGAATCGGCGAGCCGCCGCGAAAGCGCGGGCGGCGAGGGTTGCGTAGCGCCGCTTCCCGCCGGCTCGCCGGTCGAGAACGGCGAGCTCGATCTGGTGGCCACGGGCTCTGAGCGCATGCTCGAGCTGTGCGACGAACACGCCTAGGTCCGGGTCGTCGCGACCGGGATACATCTGTGAGACGAGCAGGATCCGCACGGCTGGAAGCTTGACGCTTTCGACACGCTTCCGTCACACACGCGTGCGGCTTTCCTCGGTACGCTCGCAGCGGGGAGGAGGCCGGGCGAACCGTAGTTAAGGAACCGACGGAGCGACCGTCAGGAACGCTGCGCGTCGTACATGCCGAACTCCTCGCGCAGCACGTTGCAGATCTCTCCGACCGTGCAGCTCGCACGCAGGGCGTCTCGCAACGGCGGGAGCAGGTTCTCGGTCCCGCGAGCCGCTTCCCCCACTCGGGCGAGGGTCGCCTCCGCCTCGGCCGCGTTCCGCTCAGAACGCACGCGCGCCGTCCGCTCGAGCTGCCGCCGCTCGGCCTGCGGGTCGATCCGGTGCAGCTCGATCGGCTCGGGCTCGTGCTCCTCGTAACGGTTGACCCCGACGATGACGCGCTCGCCCGATTCCACCTGCTGCGCATACGTGAAGGCCGCCTCCTCGATCTCCCGCTGGACGAATCCCTGCTCGATCGCCGCAACCGCGCCGCCTTGCTCGTCAACGCGCGCGATCAACTCCCGTGCGCGCTCCTCCAGCTCATCGGTCAACGACTCGATGAAGTAGGCGCCGCCGAGCGGGTCGGCTGTATCGGTGCCGCCGGCCTCGTAAGCGAGCAGCTGCTGCGTGCGCAGGGCGATCCGGGCCGCGCGCTCTGTCGGCAGCGCGAGGGCCTCGTCATACGAGTTCGTGTGGATGGACTGCGCCCCTCCGCAGACCGCGGAGAGAGCCTGTACGGCAACGCGGATGACGTTGTTTTCCGGCTGTTGCGCCGTAAGTGTCGACCCACCCGTTTGCGCGTGAAAGCGGAGCGCCTGCGCCCGCGGGTTGGTCGCGCCGAAACGGTCCCGCATGATCGCCCCCCACAGCCTCCGCGCCGCCCGGAACTTCGCCACCTCCTGGAAGAAGTGGTTGTGGGCGTTGAAGAAGAACGAGAGACGCTCGCCGAACTCGTCCGGCGAGAGCCCTGCCGCGACGGCCGCCTCGCAGTAGGCGATTCCGTTCGCGAGCGTGAAGGCCAGCTCCTGCACGGCGGTCGAGCCCGCTTCCCGAATGTGGTAGCCCGAGATCGAGATCGTGTTCCACGACGGCAGCCGGTCGGCGCAGTACGCGAAGAGATCGGTCGTCAGGCGCATCGAGGGACGCGGCGGGAAGATGTAGTTCCCGCGCGCGATGTACTCCTTGAGGATGTCGTTCTGAGCGGTCCCGCGGAGCTTTTCCGGGCCGATCCCCTGGTCTTCCGCGACGAGCTCGTACAGCAGCAGAAGGAGCGCGGCGGGCGCGTTGATCGTCATCGATGTCGAGACGCGATCGAGGGGAATGGCGTCGAACAGAAGCCCCATGTCCGCGATCGAGTCGATTGCGACGCCGGTCCGGCCGACCTCGCCCGCGGCGCGTGGATCGTCTGAGTCATAGCCGAGCTGCGTCGGCAGGTCGAAGGCGACCGAGAGGCCCGTCTGCCCGCGCTCGAGCAGGTAGCGGAACCTCTTGTTCGTCTCCTCGGCGGAGGCGAACCCGGCGTACTGGCGGATCGTCCACGGCCGGCCGCGATACATGTCCGGATAGGGCCCACGCGTGAACGGGAACTCGCCCGGGAGCTCGAGGTCGGCGTCCTCGACGTCGTCGGCGGAGTAGACCGGCTTGATCTCGATCCCGGAGTCGGTCTCGCGCCCGTCCTCGGTTGTCGCCATCGAAACTAGGCTACCGCCATGCCGGTCACCGTGAGGCTGTTCGCCGGGCTACGGGAGCGCGCCGGCTTCTCCAGGCGCGAGCTCGAAGGCGTCGACCGGGTCGAGGACGTTTGGCGGGCGCTGGGCCTGGGCGAGGAGCCCAAAGGCCTGCTCTACGCCGTCAACCGCGAGTACGCAGAGCCGGAACAGGAGCTGCGCGACGGCGACGAGGTGGCGCTGATCCCACCCGTTTCCGGCGGCGCCTTCCGCGTTACCGAGGAGCCGCTGTCGCTCGATGCGGTCGTGGCCGAGGTCGCCGACGAGCGCGCCGGCGGAATCGCCACCTTCGCCGGCACGGTCAGGCGGCAGTCGCGCGGACGCGAGGTCACCCACCTGGAGTACGAGGCCTATGCCGAGATGGCCGAAGAAGTGATGGTAAAGCTCGCCGCCGAGCTGCAGGCGCGGCATGACCTCTGTGCCGTCGCGATCCACCACCGCGTAGGGCGCGTCGAGATCGGCGAGGCCAGCGTCGTGATCGCGGTCTCGGCTCCTCACCGCCAGCCGGCGCTCGCCGCCTGCCGCGAGGCGATCGACACGCTCAAGGAGACGGTGCCGCTTTGGAAGAAGGAGGTCTACCAAGGCGGCGAGGAATGGGTCGGCCGCGGCTCGTAGTGCGCGCTCAACGCGGCTTTTCCATTCGTCACCTGAGCAAGCCGAACGGCTGCGGCGACGTCGAGGCTGCCCCACCCCAGCTCCGGGCTCCAGGTCCCGCCTGACGCGCTCCGCTTCAGGACCCAGGCGACCTGGCGGGCCGTGAGGCTCGGGTTCGCGGCCCAGACAAGCGCAGCCGCGCCTGCAACTTCGGGAGCCGCAAACGAAGTACCGCTCGCCCACCCGTAGAAGCCGGGCGAGCTCCAGGGGAGCGTGGCACGCGGCCAGTCGGAGACGGACGATTCCGCCGCGAAGACGTTTTCGCCCGGGGCGGCAAGCGAGAGGTACGAGCCCGTGTTCGAGAACTCGGCGCGCGCCCCGTCCATGGTCGTCGCGCCCACCGCGAGCCCAACACCGCCCTGTCCACGAGAGCCAACCGGCTGCACCAGCGCCGCCGGGTATTCGACCGGGTTCCCGTCGTTGTACTCGTTACCCGCTGCCGCGACGACGAGGACGTCGTGTTGCGCCGCATAGAGGATCGCGCGGCGCTCGACCGCTGAGCTTTGAGAGCCGCCGACCGAGAGATTGATGACCTTGGCGCCGTGCCGGACCGCGTAGACGATCGCTGCGGCCTCGTCGACGTCGGTGATGTAGCCGTCCGCATCGATTGCCTGCACGACCATGAGCTTCGCGTTCCCACCGAAGCCGGCGATTCCGACGCCGTCGTCGATCGAGCCGGCTGCGAGGGAAGCGACGAACGTGCCGTGACCGAGGTTGTCGCGTACCCGGCGCGACCTCGAGAGCACGCTCCACGTCGCAGGACGCTTGTCGCCGACGTTGGGCGCACTCAGATCCGCGCCGCTGTCGATCACGGCGACCTTCACCGACGCTGCTGCCCGGAGCACCGACTCCGGGACCTGGTCCATGTGCGCCGCCTGCCACTGCCACTCCCAGGCGACGCCGGGAAGGTAAGTCGGGGCGAGCGCCGGGGCGTCGACGGTGAGCGCGCGCCGCAGAACCGGCGCCTGTCCCGAAACCTGCCCGCGCGCCTCGACGACAGCCGTGTGCAGGGCGGGGATCAGGCGGACAACACGTGCGCCGAGGGCGGCGAGGTCCGCGGCTGAGCGGTAGCCGACGACAACCTCCCGCGGGGCGGCAGCCTGCACGCTGGTTGCGCTCGGCGCGGCGAGAAACGCGAAGGCGGCGGCCGCACAGAGCATCCGGGCGACGGCGCTCATGTCCTGGCGTATCGGCCCTCATCCCTCGAACGGGCACCCTGAGATGAGGGATGGCGCGCCATGCAGAGGGCCGGCCGAAGCCAGCCCTCTGCGCTAGTGGACAACCGCCTCGCGAGCTTTAGTTCCCCTGACGGAACGTGACTCCGTCGAGCGAGACGAATCCGGCACTGCCGCCGTTCAGTGTCAGCGTCCCGTCGGTTCCGACGTACAGGCCGCCGGCGGCCCCGGCTGTCGTGTACACCTCGAAGTAGATGTACTTGCCGGCGGCTCCGGGTGGCCGTGCGCCGGCAGGGAGCGTCCCGATCAAGGGCGCGCTGCCCGAGGTCCGGTCCGCTGCGCCCCTAAGGTGGATGTAGCCCTCACGATCCTTGTAGAAGCCCGGCGCATACGGCTCGACCTGGTAAGTGCCGCTCGCTGACGAATCGTCTACCCAGCCGGTGTT
>JBARRQ010000067.1:0-12525 GCA_049644305.1 Gaiellaceae bacterium | reverse complement strand
CGTCTCGCCGGGCGAGATCAGACCGTCTCGTTCTGCCCCCTCGATCATCGCCCGAGCCATTCGATCCTTCATCGAGCCGGTGGGGTTGCGGTACTCGAGCTTGACCAAGAGCTCAGCGCCGTTCGGCGGGGCGCATCGGCGCACGCGGACGAGGGGCGTGTTTCCGATCGCCTCGAGGATCGACTCCACGTGCGGATGATCGCGTAACTCCGACGTCGCCTGTCAGCCGGTACCCGGCTCGGGGCCTTTCCGCCCAAGCAGCGCAGCTGCAGCTACGGCGCCGAGCATCAGGCCGAAGACGTCGTAGGGCGCTCGAAGACGCGGGTCGCCGAGGTAGAGGATCGCGATCGGCACGATGCAGAGCAGGTGCGCGAGCAGTGCGGTCTCGCCGCGTGCGGTCGGCAGGCGGCGCGCGATCCGCACGACCGCGACGAGCACGATCAGCGGGAGGAGCCCGTAGCCGTAGAGGAGGTTGGCCCCGTCCACGACGTTGCGCAGCGTGGGCTCGTTCGCCTGGGGCCACGGCTTCGAGGTCGCCGTCATGTCCGCGATCATCTGCGCGGCGTGGACCGGGTAGTGGGCCCCTTCGCGTGCGATGCAGTGAAGGCCCTTGCGGTAGAAGAACCCCTCTTCCCAGATCTCGTGACCGGGGAAGTATGCAACTGCGCCTCCGTTCTGCTGATACGGAGGCGGCCCGATCGACCAGTAGCTCGTCCCCTTGCTCACCGAGACCGTCTTCACGTGGCACTGGCCGAGGAAGAACGTGACGCCTCCCTCGCGGCCCAGCCCTGTCACCCGGCCTGCAATCGCGCTGTTGAATGCGACCACGCACGCGAGCAGCAGCGCTGCCGACGCGACGAAGGCCAGCGCCGCACGCCTGTTCCGGCGCCGCCGTGGGAGGAACGGGAGCGCTACGAGCGCCAGGTTGAGTAGGAACTGCGGCCGAGTGGCTACCGCGAAGGCTCCCAATGCCCCGGCGAGCACGCCCTGCCAGACCGCCCCCTGTCTCTCGGCCCGATAGCCAAGCCAGAGTGCCCCCAGGAGAAATGCAAGGGACGGCGTCTCCGACAGGAAGAAGCCGGCAGACGTGACGTACAGCGGCCAGACGGCGACGAGCAGCGCCGTGATCGCCGCCGCGGCCGGCGTCAGCAACAGTCGCGCGAGTCGCCACGCCAGGAACGGCGTTAGGGCCGAGAGCGCCCACCAGAGCACGGCGCCGCCCCAGAGGCCCGACCGGTCGACGCCGATCAGCTTCAGCGGCAGCGCCAGCAGCAGGTGCGTCCCCTGCGGTTGGAACGTCGTGTAGACGTCGAGGCCTCGTCCGCGTGCGATCTCCGCGGCGTACGTGACGTACGTCTGCATGTCGGAGTAGAGGTAGTCGGGAGGCGGGTGGAGCCAGAGGACCCACGCCGCCCGGGCGACGGCGCCCCCGGCGATCGCGAGGAGCGCGAAACGGTCCCACTGCTTGTCCTTCAGCGCCACGGGTCGCATTTTCGAGCACGGGGACGCCGGAGCACCGCCCGCGGATTGGGCCGGGGGTCTAGAAATTCATCGTCTAACGTCGTATCTTCAGGTGCGGGCGGGGTCAATCAGGGACGAGGAGGAAGCATGAAAGCAGGGCGCAGGCTGGGGGCTCTCGGCCGAAGGCATTCACGACCTTTCCTGACCGCCGGCTTCGCGCTGGTCGTGTCGGCCTCGCTCTGCGCTGCGCTCCCGGCGAGTGCGTCGCGGTACCGCGCGGTGCACATCCAGCGCGGCGCGAAGGTGAGGCGACCTGTCCATCAGGACGTCTCGCGCCCGTTGCGCGACCTGGCTCCGGTGCATCAGCGTAAGGGTCGCCACCTGATGAAGGAGCACGAGCTTCCACCTCTGCCTCGCCACAGTGGCCGAAGCGATCCGGTCATCCAGCGGGGAATGGCGGGCGCTCTCGCCCCGACGGCGGGAAGCTCCTTTGAGGGCGTCGGCGCGGGTCTGGCCGGCTTCCAGGTCAACTCGGCACCGCCGGACACGAACGGCGACGTCGGTCCCAACCACTACTTCCAGATCGTCAACACGGGGTTCGCGATCTTCAGCAAGTCAGGATCGGTGTTGTACGGCCCCGCAGCAACCAACACGCTCTGGCGCGGATTCGGGGGCGGCTGCGAGACGAACAACGACGGCGACGCCACAGTCAAGTACGACCGGCTCGCTGACCGCTGGATCGTGAGCCAGTTCTCCATCTCGACGACGCCGTACCTCCAGTGCGTGGCCGTCTCGACGAGCGGCGATCCGACCGGCTCGTACTACCGCTACTCATTCAGCTACGGCAATGTCGCGTTCCCGGACTACCCGAAGCTCGGAGTCTGGCCGGACGCCTACTACACGACGTACAACATCTTCAACTACGGGGCGACGTTCGCCGGGGCGAAGGTCTGCGCGTTCGACCGCGCGAGCATGCTCACCGGCGGCGTGGCCACGCAGCAGTGCTTCGACACCGACTCGACGCACGGCGGCCTGCTGCCTTCCGACCTGGACGGGGCGACTGCTCCTCCGGCAGGCTCGCCGAACTACGTGCTCGAGTTCGGCACGAACAGCCTCAACATGTGGAGATTCCATGTCGACTGGGCCTCGCCGGCGAGCTCGACCTTCGCCGGACCGATCTCGATCTCGGTTCCGGGGTTCACGGCCGCCTGTAACGGCGGCGGGACCTGCATCCGACAGCCCAGCACGACGAACAGGCTCGACTCGCTGGCCGACCGGCTCATGTATCGGCTCGAGTATCGGAACTTCGGCGATCACGAGTCGCTCGTCGTCAACCACTCAGTCACCGCCGGCACTTCCGTGGGCATCCGCTGGTACGAGCTGCGGAACCCGGGCGGAACGCCGCAGGTCTACCAGGCGAGCACATACGCGCCGGACTCCACGTACCGCTGGATGGGCAGCGCAGCGATGGACGGCAGCGGGGACATCGCGCTCGGCTACAGCGCCTCGAGCAGCCTCACTCGCCCGAGCATCCGGTACACGGGCCGCCTGGCCGGCGATCCGCTGAACACGCTCGGCGCGGAGGCGACGATGCTCACGGGCACCGGGTCGCAGACGGGTGGCCTGCACCGCTGGGGCGACTACTCGAGCATCAGTGTCGATCCCAGCGACGACTGCACCTTCTGGTACACGAACGAGTACCTGAGGTCCAACGGGAGCTTCAACTGGCATACGCGGATCGGCTCGTTCAAGTTCGCGGGCTGCTCCGGAACGCCGCCGCCTCCTCCGGCGCCCGGTTTCTCGATCAGCGCCACCCCGACGAGCCGGACCGTCGGGCCCGGGGCAGCGACGACGACCTATACGGTCAACACGACGGCGATCGGCGGCTCGACCGAGACGGTCGGGCTATCCGCCGCCGGCGCACCCGCCGGGACGACGCTCACGCTGAGCCCGACCTCGGTCACGGCGGGAGGCTCCTCGACGCTGACGGCTGACGTCGGTGCGAGCACCGCACCGGGCAGCTACACGCTCACCGTGACGGGAACCGGGACGAGCGGCTCGCACCCGGCGCAGGTGACGCTGAACGTCGCCGCGCCGAACCCGGTGGTCAACGGTGGCTTCGAGTCGGGGCTCACCGGCTGGACCGCCAGCGGCGTCGTCTTGCCGACGGTGGTAAGCGGCGGGCACAGCGGCTCCTACTCGGCCCAGCTCGGGCGGTCGACAGCCTTCAACGGCGACAGCACGCTGAAGCAGACGATCACGGTGCCGGTGGGGTCTCCGACGCTGACCTACTGGTACAACCCGCACTGCCCGGACACGATCACGTACGACCAGCAGAGCGTCCAGATTCGCAGCACCGGTGGGACCGTGCTCGCCACGGTGATGAACATCTGCTCCAACTCGGGCGTATGGACGCAAAAGACGTTCAGCATGGCGGCCTACGCCGGCCAGACGGTGGTTCTCTACTTCAACGTCCACGACGACAACTGGCCGACCGATCCGACGTACATGCTGCTCGACGACGTCTCGGTCCAGTAACGACTGAAGGGGCCGCCCCCGCCGGGCGGCCTCTTCTCCCTCAAATGGGGGGTCCCGGCCTTCGCGGCGCCAGTTTTCCTGCCGAAGACACTCCAGCAAGGAAAGAGGTCCACGGTAGGGCCGTCGAATGAAAGGACGCCGCATGAGCTCGAACAAGCTCGCAATGGTCGCGACGCTCCTCTGCTTCGCAGGAGGAGTGGGCGCCGCGACGGCATTTGGAGACGACGGCGGCGGGACGCCGTCGCAAACGACCACCACGACCACGGCGACTCCGTGCTCGACCCAGAACCAGGGCGTCGACGAGCAGGGAACCGCGAACGACGTCGCGACAGCTGCCAACGACGTCGAGCAGGAGGCCGAGAACCAGCAGGCCGACAATCAGTCCGGCGACTCCCAGAGCTCGAACGACCAGAGTGACGAGCAGGGCGAGAGCAACGACTGCGGCGGAGACGGCGGCAATCAGGGCGACAATCAGAACGGCAATCAGGACGGCAATGACGGCGGCGGGGACTAGAGAGGTGTACGCCCCGAAGCGAAGGCCGGCACTGCGCCTCGCGGCGCCGGCCTTCTTCGCGGCCCTCGCACTCGCTCTGCCCGCTGGGGCGGCCGCGAGCAATGCCTCGCTGAAGCGGACGCTCACGACGTGGTCGCACCGCATCGGTGCCGACGCACGGGGCATCGGCCTCAGCGCCACACGCCGCCACCCGCGCCGGATGACCCGGCGGGCGAACCATTTCCGCCACGATGCGCTGCTCGCGCGGCGGGCCTTGGCTGTACAGAAGCCGTCAACGGCGCGTGGCCGGCGCGCGCGGGCGCTTGCTCTTGCCGCCTTCGGCAACTACGCGATGGTCGGGCGGGAATGGGCGCTCAGCGGGACGGCGCGGCTTCACCACCACAAGGCTCTCGCGGATCGGTACGCGCTGGTCGCGAAGCGGTTCGCCGGCAAAGGCAACAGCATGCTTGTCGCGGCGGCCCGGCTGCTGCGCTGAAGTCGTCCTGAAGCCGGCCTGAACCGCACAGGCGCACGATCCGGGCGTGCGCATCGCGCTTGCCCTGGCGGCCATGTGCGGCACGGCGTTCGTCGTTGTGGCCAACGTCGACAGCGGCCGGACGCCACCCACTCACGTTACGCCGGCGCCGCTTCTTCGGTTCAAGCCGTCCCTGCGGGCGCCGGCAGCGCGGCGGGCGCCGCAGTTCGTCGTTGTCTCCTTCGACGGCTCCGGCGGGATACGCCTCTGGCCCTACTGGCGCGCCGTAGCCCGCCGCGCACGCGCGCACTTCACGTTCTTCGTCAGCGGCGTCTACCTTCTGCCTGAGGGGCAGCGCCGCCTCTACCGCGCGCCGCGCCACACTTCCGGCGTCTCCGACATCTGGTTCGCTCGTCCCGATCGCGGGCTCTCGGCGCCCGAGGTTGTCAGGCGCACGTTGGCCGAGATCGCGGCCGCCTACCGTGAGGGTCACGAGATCGGGACTCACTTCAACGGCCACTTCTGCGAGCCGTACCCGGGCAACGTAGACCAGTGGAACGCCCACGACTGGAGCCGGGAGCTCGATCAGTTCGACCGGCTGCTCTTCCGCTCGCCCGACGCGCTTCCGTTCGGGCCGAGCGAGGTCGTAGGCGAGCGGACGCCGTGCCTCCAGGGGCGTCTCCCGGTTCTCTACCGCGTCCTGGCCCGGCGCGGCTTCCGCTACGACGCGAGCGCCTTGGCGCCGCTCGGCTCGTGGCCGCGGCGCCGGCTCGGCCTCTGGAGCGTGCCGCTTCTCGAGATCCCGTTCGTCGGGCACGGCTTTCTGGTCGTCTCGATGGACTACAACCTGTTCGCCAACCAGACCGGCGGCGTCAGCGGCCCGTCGTCGCTCGAGCCGAAGATCGAGCGTGAGACCTACCTCACCCTGAAGCGGGCCTTCCGCGCGAGTTACACCGGAAACCGCGCTCCGTTCGTCTACGGGAGCCACTTCGAGACGTGGAATCACTGGGCCTACGACCGGGCGCTCGTACGCTTCCTCATCGAGACGTGCCGCCTGCCTGAAGTCCGCTGCGCGAGTTATCGCGAGCTTCTCGACTGGCTCGAAGCCCGCCGGACCTACCGCCGCTAAACCCGCGCTCTACCGGGGCGATTCATCGTCCGACCATGCCGACCCGCGGGCGCCTCTTGACGATTCCGGAGCTCTTCCTCGGCCTGCTCTCGATCGCCGCTGCCGTTGTGGTCACCGCGAAGATCGTCAGCGCGACGATCCACGACGCGCGTCATATCCACGACACGATCAGCGTCACCGGCTCGGCCCGCAAGCCGATCAGCTCGGACCTCGTCCGCTGGTCGCTGACCGTCAGCCACCAGTCGACGGCGGCCTCCACCGCCGCCCAACACCTCCGCGGGGAGGTCGCTGCGGTACGCGCCTTCCTCGAGCACGAGGGGATCCCCGCCGCCGCGATCTCGCCGTCGGTCGTCGCAAGCAGCGAGCTGGTCGTGGTGCTCCCGCATCACCTGCGGCGCGTCACGTACCGCGTCTCCCAGGGTCTCGACGTCAGCACGCGCAAGCTGGACGTAGTCGAGCGCGCGGCGACGAGCGTCGGGCAACTTATCGCGCGCGGGATCGACGTCGCAGCGGAGCAGCCCGCCTACATCTCGACCGAGCTCACGCAGGCGAAGCTCGATGCGCTTGCCGCAGCGACCGCGGACGCGCGTCAGCGGGCGGAGATTCTCGTAAAGGGCCTCGGCGGGAAGCTGGGGCCGATGCGGAAGACCGAGCTGGGCGTCTACCAGATCACCCCACGCGACTCGACGCAAGTCAGCGATTACGGGATCAACGACACGTCCAGCCGCGAGAAGGACGTGAACGCCGTTGTCTCCGCCACCTTTGCGGTTAGGCAATAAGGGATTAAGCATGGAAGCGGCTCGCACGCTAGAACTCGTGCGGGTGAAGCTGGACCAGCGCATCGGCAGCGAGCTCGGCGGCTACCGCATTCTCGAGCAGCTCGGACGCGGCGGCACGAGCGTCGTCTACCGGGCCGAGCACGTCCGGCTCGGACGCACGGCCGCGTTGAAGCTGCTCTCGCCGAGCTTCGGCGAGGACGACTTCGGCGAGCGCTTCCTCCGCGAGTCTCGGCTCGCCGCGTCGCTCGACCACCCGAACATCGTTCCCGTCTACGACGCGGGCGAGCAGGACGACCTGCTCTACATCGCGATGGCCTGCGTCGAGGGGACGGACTTGAAGGCGCTGATCGCCGAAGAAGGCCGCCTACCCCTTCGTCGCTCCCTGTGGATCGTCGGGCAGATCGCCTCCGCACTCGACGCGGCGCACGCGCGCGGGCTCGTGCACCGGGACGTGAAGCCCGCCAACATCCTCGTCGGGCCGGAGGACCGCATCTACCTCTCCGACTTCGGCACCGCAAAGGAGCTCGCCTCCTCGGGGACCACGCGCACGGGCGTCTTCGTGGGCACGATCGAGTACTGCGCGCCGGAGCAGATCGAGGGTGGTCAGGTCGACGCGCGCACAGACGTCTACGCCCTGGCCTGCGTCCTCTACGAATGTCTTACCGGCTCGCCGCCGTTCCACCGGCCCTCGGAGGTGGCGGTGCTGAACGCGCACCTGCACGCCGCCCCGCCACAGCTCTCGAAGGCAGCGCCCGACCTGCGGCCGGCTCTCGACCTGGTTATCTCGAAGGCTCTCTCGAAGTCGCCGCTCGACCGCTACCCGAGCTGCGGCGAGCTCGTGGCCGCCGCGAAAGCTGCTGCAGCCGAGCATCGCGTGCACCCGAGGCGCCTCGCCGCCTCGATGGCGCTCTTGCTGCTCGCGGCCCTCGTCGGCGCGGCGGTTGCCCTCGGCGTGCGCTCACTCACATTCGGCGAGGGCGGGCACGCCACGCCGAGCGCGGTCTCGCTCGTCCCGAAGAAGCCGCCATTCGACCTCCACAAGCTGCTGGACCTCAAGGACGGGCACACGCTCAACGACATCTCCTACATCCTGATCAGCGCCCACCGCTACAAGGACGCTCTGCCCTTCGCCCAGAAGGCGTACCGGAACACGCACGACGAGCCGACCCATGCCTTCGCGACCTACAACCTCGGCTTGGTGCTGCTGAAGCAGGGTCAGTGCCGCCAGGGGATCAGCCTCATGCAGAAGGCTCTCCCGAACGAGCCGCTCGACCTTCAGCCGTTCGTCAGGCGCCGGATCCGCGCTGCCCAGAAGCACTGTGGCCTGTAGCGAGCATCCGCGCGAGAGCCGTGGCCGTCGTCGGCCGCGCAGCCGGATCCTTCTCGAGCGCCGCGAGAAGGGCGTTGGAGACGTCCTCGGAAAGCTCGGGGCGCCGCTCGCGCGGGTCGGGCGGCGCCTCGGCCAGGTGCGCGAAGCCGATCTCTGCCGCTCCACGCCCGGCGAACGGTGGCTCGCCTGCCACGCACTTGTAGAGGACGCAACCCAGCGCATAGACGTCGCTCTGACGCGTGGCCTCGCTGCCCTCGATCAGCTCCGGGGCGAGGTAGTGCGGCGTGCCGAGCAACTGGCCGTCGGCGGTCAGCCGCGTCGAATCCGCGCCGCGGGCCAGGCCGAAGTCGGCGAGCGCTGCGGCTCCCTCGCCGTCGAGGAGCACGTTGGAGGGCTTGACGTCGCGGTGGAGCACTCCCCGAGCGTGCAGCGCGTCGAGCCCGCGGCCGAGCTGAGCGGCGAGCTCGACGGTCTCGTGGAGGCCGAGCGGCCCAACGGCGCGCAACCGCTGGGCGAGCGACCCGCCCGTGTAGTACGGCATCGCAAGGTAGGTGAGGCTGTCTGAACGGCCGAGCTCGAGAATCGGGACGACATGCGGGGTGCCGAGCTCGCGGGCGAGCCTCGCCTCGCGCTCGAAGCGCGCGACCATGACCGCATCTTCGGAAAACTCGGGCCGCAGGAGCTTGAGCGCGACGCGGCGGCCGTGCTCGTCCCGGGCCCCGAAGACGACGCCGGCCGCGCCCTCGCCGAGGAGCTCCTCGAGGCGAAAGCGTCCGATCGTCTCCCCAGGAACGGCGATCTCGCCCACGGTTGCGATTATCCCCGGCCGGCCGTGATTCGCTTTCGCCTGCTCGGGCCCCTCGAAGCGCTTGACGCCGGCAAGCCGGCGAAGCTTCCCGGCGGGAAGCCGAAGGCGCTGCTGGCGCGTCTGCTGCTCGAGCCAGGGCGCGCGGTTGGTGTCGAGACCCTCGTCGACGCGCTCTGGAGCGAGCCGCCCGCGAGCGCGCACAAAGTCGTCCAGGTCTACGTGTCGCAGCTGCGCAAGGCGCTGGGCGCAGCCCTGATCGAGACGCGTCCGCCGGGCTACGTGCTCCGCGTGCAACCGGACGAGACCGACCTGGGCCTCTTCGAGCAGCTCGGCGAGGAGGCGCACGCTGCGCAGAAGCCGGCACGCCGCGTGGAGCTCCTGCGCGAAGGGCTCTCTCTCTGGCGCGGCATGGCGTTTGGCGAGTTTCGGGACGAGCCGTTTGCCGAGCCCGCCGCGCGTCGCCTGGCCGAGCTGCGGCTGCATGCTCTGGAGGAGCGTATCGACGCGGAGCTCGAGCTCGGCGAGCACACGCGCCTCGTCGCCGAGCTCGAGTCGCTCGTCGCTCAGGAGCCCCTGCGTGAGCGCCCGCGCGCGCAGCTGATGCTGGCTCTGTATCGCGGCGGCCGACAGGCGGAGGCGCTCGAGAGCTACCGGGCGGGCAGGCGGCTGCTGGTCGAAGAGCTTGGAATCGAGCCGGGACCGGCTCTGCAGGAGCTGGAAGGCGCGATCCTGCGGCAGGACCCGGTGCTCGTCGAGCCGCGGCGGCAAGCTCGTCCCCGGGGCTCGGTCGTCTGCGCCGTCCCGGAGCTGGCCGGCCTTGTCGGGCCGCTCGCCGCCGAGGAGCGCGAGCTCTTGCTCGTCGCCCTCGTCTCCGCCGCCGGCGATCTCCAGGCGCGCGCGGCGGAGCTCGAGCAACTCAGGCACGCAGAGATCCGCACCGCGTCGTTTGTCTCGGAGTCACCCGGCGCCGATCTCGCGCGGCTCGCAGCCGAGCAGGATGCCGAGCTGCTGCTGTGCGGCCCGCTTCGCGAGAACGAGCTCGAACGCCTCGTCGCCTCCACGCCCTGCGACGTCGCCGTCGCACCGCGCCCGGATTTGGGCTTCGAGGCTTCCGGCCCGGTTCTGGTTCCGTTCGGAGGCGGCCGCGAGGAGTGGGCCGCACTCGAGCTCGCGGCCTGGCTTGCCCGTGCGCATGGGCTCACGCTGAGGCTGCTCGGCAGCGAGGCCGGCGAGGGCCGCAGGGACTCGAGCAGGCTGCTGGCAAGCGCTTCGCTCGCACTCCAGCGTTTCGCCGGCACCGCTGCGGAGCCGGTGCTCGTCCCCCCCGGAGCGGCCGGGATCCTCTCCGAGCCCGGCTCGCTTCTCGTTGCTTCACTCCCGTCACCGCAAATCGACGGCACGCGAGCCGAGCTGGCCGAGCGCACGAAGATCCCGCTCCTACTGGTGCACGGAGGCCTGCGTCCGAGCGGTCTGGCCCCGGCGCGGACGCTGACCCGATTCAGCTGGTCGCTGGGCCACACGTAGTTTTTCCCTGCTCGAAGCGGGGTAGGATGCCGCTCCGTGGCCGGCGAGAGCTCCTGGCGCAACCTCTCCGAGATGGATCTGCTGTTCAAGCGGTCAGGGAGGCGCGCCACCGTCCGCCGTCGCAAGCCGCCGAAGCGGAGCCCCGCTGCCTGGCGAAGCGTCCGCGCCGGCGTACTGGCCCTCGTCCTACTCGCGCTCGTCGCCGAGTCCACCCGGCTCGAAAGCTCGAACGCGAAGCCACCGGTAGCCGCAAGGAAGCCCGCCCCGAGCCTCGATCCCTCATGCCCGGTTCCAGTCCGGTTTCGCTCGGCGTTCGCCGCCGCTGCGGCCAAGACCGGCGTGCCGGCGTCCCTGCTGGTTGCGACCGCGTACGAGGAGTCGCGCATGGATCCGAGCGCCCGGTCGGGCGCCGGCGCGAGCGGGTTGCTTCAGCTCATGCCGGTGACCGCTCGTGAGCTTCGGCTCGAGAGAAACGATCCGGCCGCGAACGTCCTCGCCGGCGCGCGCTACCTTCGGCAGCTGCTCAAGCGGTTCGGCGGGGACGTCGAGCTGGCCCTCGCGGCGTACAACGCCGGGCCTACAGCGGTCGAGCGCAGGGGGGCCGCGCCGTCGTTGGCGACGCTCCGGTACGCCAAGAACGTCGAGGCGCGGGCGGGACTGCTTCTCAGCTGCGGCTAGGCTGCCGCCGCGGCCTGAGATCTCCGACGAGCGACTCGTCGCGCTCGCCCGAGGGGAGAACGTCTTCGATGAGGGCCGCAAGCTCCCGCAGGCGTTCGAGCGCGTCGCGCTTCCGCTGCTCGAGCATCCGGACCTCGCCTCGTAGCTCGTCCTGGCGGCGCCGTACGTCGCTCTCCACCTGGCGGACCATCTGCTCTGCGGCCTCTCGCATCGTCGTCGACTGGCGCTCCGCCTCGGCGACGATCGTGCGGGCTTCCTCCTCGGCCTGACGGCGGTGCTGCGTCGCGTACGCCTCGACTGCCAGGCGCATGTCGCGCGCGTACTCCTCGGCCTCGGCCCGGAGGGCTCGCGCGTCTTCTGTCAGCCTCTTCTTCAGCTCTTCGGACTCGGCGCGCCCGCGGCGCTCCAGCTCGGAAGCCTCCCGCCGTGCCTCCTCGCGAATCTTCTCGGCTGCCTGCTCGGCGGCCTCGAGAATCCCGGCGACGCGCTCGCCGAGCGCGGCATAGCCACCGGGCTCAATGCTCGTCTCGTTGCCGCGTGCGCTCTCGTCCACGTGCCGCTCCTTCCGCAGAGCGGCAAGTTAGTGGATCGTGGACACCCGGGCAAGCCCGGAGGCTTGAAAAACGGAGCTCAGCTGGTCGCAGAGATGCGCTGGCTCAGGTTCGCAACGGGGAAATTGCGAAGCTTCCGCTTGAGGACTTCCGCAGACATATTCGCCTTTCGTTCCGCAGTTGATACGCCGACTGTTATGTCGGCCTGAAGCGGTTCCGAGGCCATCCCTCGAAGTAGCTCCCCCGTGCCATCCGGCTTGTTTCCTAAGTTCTGCGCGTGGCAATCGACGCTCCCAGACGGGCGGTTGCGGAGTTCGTAGGGACGTTTGCGCTCGTCTTCGTCGGCGCGGGCTCGATTGCCGCGGGCGGCGATCTGACGGCGGTCGCGCTCGCCCACGGGCTCGTGATCGGCGTGATGGCCTCCGCGGTCGGACACATCTCCGGCGGCCACTTCAACCCGGCGGTGACGTTCGGCTTCCTGGTCGCCCGCCGGATCGACCCGGTGCTCGCCGCCGTTTACTGGGGGGCGCAGTTTCTCGCCGCCGTGCTGGCCGCCCTTCTTCTCAAGTGGGTGCTCCCGGGAGCTCTCGTCAGGTCGAGCAAGCTCGGCGCGCCGTTCCTCGGCCCGGGGATCGGCACTGGCGCGGGGCTGGTGATCGAGCTCGTGCTGACCTTCTTCCTGGTCTGGGTGATCTTCGCGACGGCCGCGGACCCTCGCGGCACGTTCAAGTCGATCGCGGGGCTCGCGATCGGCTTCAC
>JBARRQ010000066.1:0-41530 GCA_049644305.1 Gaiellaceae bacterium | reverse complement strand
CTGAACGAGCTGCGCTTCGCGCTCGGGCGAGTCGACGGCTACTACGGAGTCGACACCTCCGACGCGGTCGTCGCGTTCCAGAAGTTGCACGGCCTGCCGCGAACCGGCTGGGTCGACGCCCGCTTCTGGCGCGAGCTCGAGAGCGCGCATGTCCCAGTCGCGCGTAACGCGGGCGACCACGTCGAAGTCAGCAAGGAGCGCCAGGTGCTGTTCCTCGTCCGGGGTGGCCACGTGACGCTCGTGGTTCCGGTCTCAACCGGCGCAACCGGCAATACGCCGGTCGGCGTGTGGCATGTCTACTCGAAGGTCCCCGGCTGGAACGGCGTGCTGTGGTACCCGATGTTCTTCGTAGGCAGCTTCGCGATCCACGGCTATCCGGAGGTCCCTTACTACCCGGCCAGCCACGGCTGCGTTCGGGTCCCGATGTGGGTCGCACCACGGCTCTTTTCGCTCAACGCTTACGGAACGACGGTCTACATCTACTGAGGCGCCGTCTGTGATGCCACTCTTCAAGGCGAAGATGGCCGCCCTCGCGGCCCTCCTGCTCGCAATTGTGGGCTGGCTCGTCTACACACAGGTCTGGGGCACCGGTGGCGAGCGCCCCGTGGCGTGGACCGACCTGACGCCGAAGCTGGGGGCGATCGAGTTCACGCGCAGAACCACAGGCGTCTACCACTCCCGCCGCGCATTCCTGAAGTTCCTCGACGAATCCGTGCCGGGCCGGCCCCCGAAGCTACCGCCTCTCGACTGGGAGCACCACCAGGTGGTCGTCATCGCGCTCGGCCCGCGCTCCAGCACCGGCTACTCGCTCCGAGTTCTGCGAGTCGTCGAGCAGCGGCGGGGAATCTACGTCTACGCCCGTGAGCAGACGCCCTCCCTCGGCGAACCGGTCGTCGCACGAGTCACGTATCCGTACCGCTTGCTGCGCATGAAAGGCAGCACCAAGTCCGTGTACGTCAAGCTTGAAGGAAGATGAGCGAGCCCGATCCTCTGATCCGCCAGATCCGCGAGCAGATCTCCGACAACGACCGTGCGATCGTCGAGGCGATCAATGCGCGTCTGAAGCTCGTCGCGCGACTGAAGAGCTACAAGGAGTCGCGCGGCCTCTCGTTCGTCGACCCCGAGCGCGAGGAGTGGATGCTGCAGTACCTCTCTCGCGCGAACCGAGGGCCGCTCTCGGCGGAAGGCTTGCGGGAGATCTTCGAGGAGCTGCTCGACCTGACGAAGCGCGAGGTCGAGCGGGACTCCTAGTCCTCGTCGCCGTTGGCCTCGGCGAACTCGTCGGGGGTGACGTGCTCGAGAAACTGCTTGAACTCAGAGACGATCTCCTCCTCGTTCACGTCCTCGCCCTCGAACTCGATCGCGGACTCTTCGATCACGTCTTCGGCGGCGAAGATCGGCGCGTCGGCGCGGACGGCGAGCGCGATCGCGTCGGACGGACGCGAGTCGATCTCGATCTCGGAACCGTTCTGCTGCACGGTGATGCTCGCGTAGAAGGTGTTCTCCTTCAGCTCCGTGACCGTGATGCGAACCACCTGCGCGTCGAGCTGGCTGAGCATCTCGGTCACGAGGTCGTGTGTCATCGGCCGCGGCGTGGTCGCGCCCTGGAGCTTCATCAGGATCGCGGCCGCTTCGGGATGGCCTATCCAGATCGGGAGGAACTTGTTTCCGTCGGCCGTCTTGAGGAGCACGATCGGCTGCTTGCCAACGAGATCGAAGCTAACGCCGTAGATGACCATCTCGTGCATCAAACGTCGTCCTCGGCACCGATCATAGCCAGAGGGTACCCCGTAAAACTCAGGCCGGCCGCTCCGGGCCGTCGGGCTGCAAGGGATCGACCTCGGCGATGGGAGCGGAGAGCTCCTGGCCCGTTTTCGCGTCCTCGAGCAACGCCCGCCGGTTGGGCACGCTCATTGGATCGAGCCCGCGCAGATAGCAGGGTCGACCCTGGAAGAGGACAAGGTCACCGATCTTCATCGCCGCAGTCGACGACTCATCGGCAGCCCTGGCGCCGCCCCGCATCCCCTGAGCGGGTGCGGCTAGACTGGTCGGCCCTCGGGCGATTAGCTCAGTTGGTTAGAGCGCCGCTCTGATAAGGCGGAGGTCCGTGGTTCGAATCCACGATCGCCCATCGCCGTTAAAGAGTCCGCCCGCTTAGTGGAAGATCTCGGTGCGCTGGAGGTAGTCCTCCACCGCCAGCAGGAAGGCGGGATCTTCGGCGATCTCGGCCAGCGTGCCCTTCGTCATATCGTCGAGCTCGTCGTCCCGGGCAAGCTCGAACAGGAACGGGCCGAGGCTGCCCGCCTGCGAGAGGGCGGACATCCGGAGAATCAGGTCGCGTGTCACGCAATCCTGGTTTATGGCCTCCAGGGATTCGAGATCTGAGTGCCAGCTCGGCAGCATGTCGACGGTGGAACGGCGAGGCCACGCTTCGGGATACGGGCTAGACAGCCAGGCGCTCGAGAGCTTCCGCGAGCTCCTCGAGCTCGGTCTCGTCCGTAAATGCGATCTCGAGACGCCCGGACGCTACGCGCGCGGTGAAACCGGTCACCTGCTCGGCCGCCTTACGGACGCGCTCGGCGAGCGCCGGATCGATCTTCGGCACCTTGCGCGGCTTCGTCTTCGCGCCCGCCCAGCGGGCTGCCCGCTCCGCCGCGCGTACAGACATCCCTCGCCTGACAATCTGGCGCGCGAGGCGCCGGCGCCCGTCGTTGTCCGGAACCGCCAACACTGCACGCGCGTGTCCCTCGGTCAGCTCGGCTCGCTCGACGAGGGCCAGCACGTCGTCAGGCAGCTCGAGCAGGCGCAGCCGGTTCGAGACGGTCGGCTTCGCCTTGCCCACGCGCTCCGAAAGGTCGCCGAGCGAGAGCCCGAACTCGTCCATCAAGAGGGCATACGCCCTCGCTTCCTCGACCGCGGACAGCTGCTCGCGCGCGACGTTTTCGACCAGGCCGATGAGAAGCGAGTCCCGGTCGTCGGCCTCCCGCACGAGCGCCGGGACCGTCGGCACGCCCGCTTCACGCGCGGCGCGCCAGCGCCGCTCGCCGGCAATCAGCTCGAAGCCGCCCGCCTCTCGCGGGCGCACGACGACGGGTTGCACGAGCCCTTGCGCCTTGATCGAGTCCGCGAGCGCGCTCGTCGCCTCGTGGTCGAAACGCTTGCGTGGCTGGCGCGGGCTCGCATGGATCGTCTCGACCGGAAGGTGCGCCAGCTCGGGGGCATGCACGCCTCCGACCAGGAGCTCGAGGCCTCGGCCCAGGCCTCGCCGCTTGTCAGGAGCGACCGACAAGCTCCATCGCCACCTTCCAGTATGCGTCGGCGCCGGCCGAGTCACGGTCGTAGGCCGTCACCGGCATGCCGTGGCTCGGCGCCTCGGCGACGCGAACCGAGCGCGGTACCGCCGCTTTGAAGACGAGCTCGCCGAAGTGCCGCCGGACCTCCTCGGAGACATCTGCGGCAAGCCGTGTTCGGCGGTCGACCATCGTCAGGATCACGCCGCCGATTGCAAGGCGCGGGTTCAAGCGAGCCCGCACGAGCTCGACCGAGCCGACGAGCTGAGCGAGCCCCTCGAGCGCGTAGTACTCCGCCTGGACGGGGACGAGCACCCGGTCGACAGCCGCGAGCGCGTTGACCGTCAGCGGGCCGAGCGAAGGCGGGCAGTCGACGAAGACAAACGCGTACCCGTCGCCCGCTTCGGCGAGCGACTCAGCGAGATAGCGCTCGCCGTCCGGCCTGCGTGAGAGCTCGACAGCCGCGGCGGCGAGCTCCGGTCGCGACGGCACCAGCTCGAGCCGCGGAAACCGCGTCGGCTTGGCCAGCCGCTCGAGCCGCACTCCGTCCAGCAAATCGAGCGAGGAGCTCCCGTTCGCACGCTCGCCGAGCCCGGAGGTCGCGTTTGCCTGGGGGTCGAGGTCGACGACCAGCGTGCGCTCGCCGGCCTCCGCGAGACACGCGGCTACGTTGATCGCCGTCGTCGTCTTGCCGACCCCGCCCTTCTGGTTGGCAAGCGCGTATACCCGGCCGGGCATACGGCCACGCTAGCTATGCGAGCGGACGTTTCCTCGCCAGGCCGGGCCGCCGGGGGAAGCCCGGAGGCGTCGGGCCGAGCTTGCGCAGGACGAGCAGGCCGGACCGTGGCTCAGCGAGCTCCCCGGCAAGCTGCTCCGCAACGCTCGCCACGCGCTCTCGCTCGGCGCTGGGCCCGGCGAAGAGGATCGCGGCGCCGCCCGGCCTTACGAGCGGAAGACACCATTCGGCCGCCACCGGCGGGCTTGCGAGCGCCTTCGCCAAGGCGACGCCCCAGGCGTCAACCGGTTGTTCCTCCGCCCGTCCGCAGACAACCCGCACGTTCGGGAACTCACGCGCCCATCGCTCGAGGAACGCGCACTTACGCCGGCTCGCATCAAGCAGCGTCACCTCGCGCTCGGGCAACGCCGCTGCGAGAGGAATCCCCGGCGCGCCGCCGCCGGAGCCAACGTCGATGATTGGCCCGTCGAACTGCCGCACCGTTTCGGCTGCCTGCAGACTGTCCGCGAGATGGACGCGCGGTGCCTCCTCGGCCGTGACCGAGGTCAAGCCCGGGGTTGCAACGAGCGCCTCCAGCCAGCGCCGGAGTCGCCCGTCCGCGCCGGCCGGCTCGTCGAGGGGATCGGGGGAAACCGGAGGATTTCCCCGGCTAGCCTTGCTCACCTTCGGGATCGATCACGACGAAGCGGTTGGGCTCCGTGCCCTCGCTACGGGTGGTCACACCGGGGAAGTCCTTCAGGTGCACGTGAATCACCTTGCGCTCGACCGCCGTCATCGGGTCGAGCTCGACCGCACTTCCCGACGAGACCGCCCGTTCCGCGCTCTGGACGGCCAGTGCGTCCAGGCTCGCCTCCCGGCGGGCTCGATACCCCGCGGCGTCGACGACGACCGGCTTGCGGTCCTCGCCCTGGCCACGCCAGACGATCGCGTTCACGAGGTACTGGATCGCGTCGATCGTCTGGCCGTGCTTGCCGATCACGAGACCCAGCTCGCCGCCCTCGAGTGTGGCCACCAGAGACTCGCCGTCCTCACGTATCTCCACCTGGGCGCGCGCCCCGATCGCCTCCAAGATGCGCTCGATCACATCCCGCACGTCACCCGCGAGGTCGCTCTCGTCCGCCGGCGGTTGGGCCGGCGTCGTGGGCGCAGCCACTTCGGCGGTCGCGATCACTCTGGCAGGCGCATATCCGACTCCGAGGAGGCCTCGCTCCCCTTCGGAGACGACCTGGAACCGGACCGCTGCCTTGTCGAGCCCCGGCTGGAGCTTCTCGAGCTCGCGCAGCGCCGACCACTTCGCCTCGCCGACGGTCTCGCCCGTCGCCTCGACCTGAATCGAGTCTTCCGAGTCCGGGCTCATCTTCGGGCCTTCCTCTTCTTCTTCCGCCGAACCCTCTTGGGCGCTGCGGGCGCGACCGCGGGTGCGGGCACCGCAGCTTCATCGTCTGCAGGTTGCTCGGACGGAGCTTCGGTCCTTGGCGGCGTTCGCGAGGTTCGCCTCGGCGGCGGGGCGGCCTTTGGCATCAGCCGCCGCGTGATCAGTCCCTGGCCGACCGTCCAGAGGTTCGTCGTGACCCAGTAGAGCACGAGACCGGTGGGAAAGTTCAGGAGGAAGAACACAAACGCGACCGGCAGCACGAGCAACATCGTTCGCTGCGTCTTGTCCATCGTCGTCGCCATCAACAGCGTCGACGCGAGCTGGCTCACGACGTAGATGGCAAGCAGGACGAACCCCGACCAGTGGGCGCTCGCGTGAGCGGCGATGTTCGGCACGAAATGGTGAAGCCACGCGAAGTCGCCGTGTGCAACACAGAGCTGCGGGTGCGCCGCGTGCGCCGCGCAGGGCGGATGCTTGGAGAAGTGCCTGAGCACGAAGTACAGCGAGATGAAGACCGGAAACTGTGCGAGGAGAGGCAGGCACGAAGCAGCCGGGTTGATGTTGTTCTCCCGGTAGAACTTCATCAGCTCCTCTTGCTGACGCGTCTTGTCGGCCTTGTACTTGCGCTGGATCTCCTTCATCTGCGGCGCATGCCGCTGGAGGTTCTGCATCGAATGGATCTGCCTGACCGTCAGCGGCACGAGCAAGACACGCACGATCACGGTCAGTGCCACGATCGACCACGCCCACGAGAGCCCGGCCGTCCCGTGAAGCCAGTCGAGGACGTTCCGGAGGATGTTCTCGAGCGGCGAGAGGATCGACAGCAGGATCATCTGAACAGCCTCTGGTCTTCGGCGTGATCCACGCCGCCGCGGCTCCACGGGTTGCAGCGGAGGAGACGCCAGCCGGCGAGGATGGAGCCACGCAGGAGCCCGTAGCGGCGCAGAGCGTCGACCGCGTACTGCGAGCAAGTCGGGTGGTACTTGCAGGAGCCGGCCCAGAGCAGCCCCAGCGTCCAGCGGTAGAGGTAGATCAACGCCAACCCGGCGTAGGTAGGGGCGCGCAAGGCGTACCTCATGCGGAGGCCTTTCCGAGGATCTCGTCGACTCGCTCGTTCAGCCACTCCGAGCCACGGCTCTCCGCGGCCTCGGCCAGGCCGGGGCGCACGACGAGCACGTAGTCATGATCCCCGGGCAGCGCGGCCGATCGCGCCCGGAGGATCTCGCGCAGCCTGCGCTTGATCCGGTTGCGTACGACCGCAGTTCCCACGGCCTTCGGCACTGCAAGCCCGAACCTCGGACCGCCGCCGCCTTCGTCGTCCCGTGAGAACCAGTAGAGAACGAGGAAGCGCGTCGAGACCGACCGCCCGTGCCGGTACACGGCGTCGAAGTCGCGCGAGCGCGAGAGGCGGTGGCGGCGGTTCACGGGTACGTCCAGCGAGCTACGCGGAAAGGCGCTTGCGGCCTTTCGCGCGCCGGCGCTTCAAGATTGCTCGCCCGGCCCGCGTGGCCATGCGGGCACGGAACCCGTGCCTCCGCTTTCGCCTGCGCACGTTGGGCTGATAGGTCCGTTTCACCGAGTCGGAGAAAGAGAAGGAAGCGCCGCCAGGTCGGACGGCGGCAAGAGGTCAGTATAGACGAGGCCCTCCGGGTGGTTGTCCACAGATACGGCACTGCACAAGCGCGGTCTGATTCGAGGCGCGAGAGCCGTCCTTGCTGATGCAAGCGTCGCCTTCCCCGGCACATCGTCCACAGCTGTGGAGACCGGTGTGGAGCAGCTGTATTTCCCTGCAAATTGCATAGTTTTTGTCCACCGAGACAACGCCGTCGTGGGCATTGTAGGGCGGCCGGGGCGCTGCTATGCTCGGACGCTCGCCCGGACCTCGAGAAGGAGCCTGCCGGCGGCGTGAAGCCCCCAACCGAGCTGACTGCGGAGAGCCTGTGGAGCGAGGTTTCCAGTCGGCTCAGAGGCGCTCTCAACGATACGACCTATCGCACGTGGTTCGACCACGTCGGCGGGATCCACCTCACGGAGGACGAGTTCGTGTTGTCCGTCCCGAACGACTTCACGCGCGACTGGATAGAGAGCCATTTCGTGGGCTTGATTCGCGCTGCGGTCGGAGATGCGACCGGCAAGGAGCGGCGCGTTCAGCTCGCAATCTCCGAATCCCAGAAAGACGCGGCCGAGCCGGCCGAGGAACACCGGCGGGAGGCGGCCAGCATCGGGCTCAACCCGAAGTACACCTTCGACTCCTTCGTCATCGGCTCCTCGAACCGATTCGCGCATGCGGCCGCGCTCGCCGTTGCGGAGGCGCCTGCACAGGCTTACAACCCGCTTTTCATCTACGGCGGGACCGGTCTTGGCAAGACACACCTCTTGCAAGCGATCGCCCAGTATGTCGGGGAGCACCAGAGCGAGCTCTCCGTCCGCTACGTGACGAGCGAGACGTTCATGAACGACTTCATCAACGCCCTGCGCGACAAGCGGATCGAGGGCTTCAAGCAACGCTACCGGGCTTACGACCTCCTGCTGATCGACGACATTCAGTTCTTCGAGCACAAGGAGCGAATCCAGGAGGAGTTCTTCCACACGTTCAACTCGATCTACGAGGCCGGCGGACAGCTCGTGATCTCGTCCGACCGCCCGCCGCGTGAGATCTCGACGCTCGAGGAACGGCTACGCTCACGCTTCGAGTGGGGTCTCATCACGGACATCCAGCCGCCTGACCTGGAGACCCGGATCGCGATCCTGCGCAAGAAGGTCAAGACCGACGAGATCCACATCTCGGATCCGAAGGTGCTCGAGTTCATCGCGGGCAGGATCTCCTCGAACATCCGCGAGCTGGAGGGCGCGCTCACACGCGTCGTGGCCTTCTCGTCGCTTACCGGCCGGCCGATGAGCGAGGACCTCTCGCAGGACGTGCTCAAGGATGTCTTCCCCCAGGGCGAGGTCCCGCAGGTCTCGATCGAGCGGATCCAGGAGCTCGTCTCCGACCGATTTGGTCTCTCCCTCGAGGAGCTTTGCGGCGACAAGCGATCGCAGAACATCGTCTACCCGCGCCAGGTTGCGATGTACCTCTCGCGAGAACTCACCGATTCGTCACTGCCGAAGATCGGGAAGCAGTTCGGCGGCCGCGACCACACGACGGTGATTCACGCCACCTCGAAGATCGCGCGCCTGATTCGAGAAGACCGGTCTGTGTACAACCTGGTGCAAGAACTGACCGCAAGGATCAAGCAGGCCCGCTGAAATGTGGATCGAGCCGGCAGCTGTCGTGGGGCCTGTCGAGATCGCCTGTTTCTCCCCAACCGTCCCCCACAGGCAAACTCCGTTCTCCGAGCCAGTCTGGAGTGTCTTCCCCGCCATTCACACTCTCTACTACTACGACAAAGGAATTTCATAAATGATCGAAGTAGAAGCCGTGGTCGCACAAGGAGCTCTCAAGATCGCCTGCTCGCGGGACGAGCTTCTGCGCGCCCTCGGCATCGTCTCTCGTGGTGTCTCGACTCGGATGACGGTGCAGATCCTGGCCGGGATCCTGCTCGAGGCAGACGGCGGGAAGTTGCGGCTTGCGGCAACAGACATGGAGCTCTCGCTCCGGACCTCGCTCGAGGCGAAGATCGAGGCCGAGGGCTCGGTGGTCGTCCCCGGGAAGCTTCTGGTCGACCTCGCTCGGTTGCTCCCCGGGGCGGAGGTGACGATCGAGCACAAGCTGGAAGAGGCGATTGTCGAGGTGCGCTGTGGCTCGGCGACGTACCGGCTGCACACCTACAACGCCGAGGACTTCCCGCGCCTACCGGAGACAGAGGGAATCGAGCTGTACGAGGTTGCCCGCGAAAGCCTCCTCGAGACAATTGGCCGCGTCAGCCGCTCGGCTTCACGGGACGAATCGCGTCCAGTTTTGACCGGGGTGCTCGTCCACTTCGAGCCTGGGAAGCTCGTCATGGCGGCAACGGACTCCTACCGCCTCTCCGTCAAGGAGACCAAGCTGGAAGGGACTGTGCCGGAGTTGGAGGCAATTGTGCCGGCCCGAGCGCTCGGGGAGCTCGCCCGGATCGCCTCGGAGGGCGACAAGATCCAGCTCGGGGTGCACGAGAACCAGGTCGTCTTCGGCACCGGCGATGCTTGGCTGACTACCCGCCGGATCGACGGGCAGTTCCCGAACTTCAAGCAGCTCGTGCCGGAGACGTTCGAGTACGAGGTCTCCCTCGCCCGGGACGAGCTGCTCGACGTCGTCCGCCGCGTCTCCGTGATGGCCCAGCGCAATTCGCCGCTGCGGCTCCGCTTCGCCGAAGGGGAGCTGACGGTCTCCGCCCAGACGCAGGATGTCGGAGAGGCCCGCGAGACGTTGCCTGCAGCGTTCAGCGGTGAGCCGTTGGAGATCGGCTTCAACGCGGAGTTTCTCCGTGATGGGATCGAGTCGATCGTCGGGGAACAGGTTCGCCTGAAGCTGATCAGCCCGCTGCGGCCGGCTGTGCTCGAAGGCGAGAGCGACGACTTCCTATACCTGATCATGCCGATTCGGCTTGCCGGTTAGACCAGGCTGATAGTCGCCACGGTTTCGCTGAGAGACTTTCGTTCCTACGCCAAGCTCGAGCTGGAGCTGGCAGCTGGGCTCGTACTCGTGACCGGGCCCAACGGAGCGGGGAAGACGAATCTGCTCGAGTCGCTGCATGTCGGAACGCAGGGCTTCTCGCCGCGCACGCGGGCCGATGCGCAGCTGGTCCGCTTCGGGCGGGATGTCGCCCGAATCGCGTTGCGAGGAGAGCAGGCCGGCGCTCCCGTCGAGCTGGAAGTGACGCTCGAGCTCGGGATCGGCAAGAAAGCGAGTCTCAACGGCGCCCGGCTCAGAGCGGCCGAGCAGTTGCGCGGCGAGGTTACGACGCTCGTCTTTACTCCCGATCGGCTGGTGGTCGTAAAAGGCGGCCCCGCCGCCCGGCGGGCGTACTTCGATCGCGCGCTCGGCCGCCTCTCGCCTGCGCGTGCGGGCCTGTCGGCGGAGTACGGGGCAGCTGTCGGTCAACGAAATGCCGCGCTTCGGAGGGTGGCGCAGGGGCTCGCGCCGAGAGAGGCTCTCGCGCCGTGGAACGAGCAGGTGAGCCGGCTGGGATCGGAGCTCGTCGAGCGGCGTGACGAGACAGTGGCGTCGCTACGGCCGCCGTTTCGCGAGCGCGCCGAGGAGCTCGGCCTGCCGGGCGCGGAGCTGGCGTATGCCGCCGAAGCCCCCGCCGTCGCGGATCTAGAGGTCCGAACCGAGCGCGACCTGAAGCGTGGGACGACGGGCCTCGGCCCGCATCTGGACGACATCGGGGTTCTGGCGGGCGGCCGCGACCTTCGAGCGTTCGGATCCCAGGGCGAGCAGCGTGTCGCGGTTCTCGCCCTGCTCCTTGCGGAAGCCGAGCTGCTCGAAGAGCGGCGGGGAACAAGGCCGCTGCTCCTGCTCGACGACGTGCTCTCGGAGCTGGATCCCGAGCGGCGGCGGATCTTGACCGATCGCCTGCGAGCGGGCGGCCAGGCCCTGGTTACGAGCGCAAGCCGGAACGCGCTTCCCGGCGAGCCGGCGCAGACGGTGGCGGTGGTTCAGGACAGGGACGGGACGAGCGAGGCGGAGAGCGCCGCCTGATGGATCGAATCGGAGAGGCCGTGCGACGCGAGCTCGGTCGTTTTGGAACCGCCGGCGCGATGGCCGACGTGGTTGCAGCGTGGCCTCACGTCGTCGGCGAGACGGTCGCTGCGAATGCCTGGCCGGCGCGCCTGGCTCGCGACGGGACGCTGAACGTCGCGGCGAGCTCGTCGGCGTGGGCGTTCGAGCTCGGCCAACTCGAGGGCGAGATCCTGCCTCGCCTTCGCGAGGCTCTGGGCGGCGCTTGCCCGAAGCGTTTGAGGTTCGCTCCCGGCCCTCTACCGGAGGTTGCGCCGCCGTCGGAACGGCCCGCCCCGCCCCCGCTGAGGCCGACGTCCGAGCACGCTCGGGACGCGCGCTCGTGGGCGGCCGCGATCGAATCGAAAGAACTTCGCAAATCAGTGGAAAAAGCTGCGCGCGCAAGCCTCGCGAGAGCCGCTTCCGGCCGCTCCGTCTGGTAGACTTCGAGTAGCCCGGAATTGCGGCACTTGCAGGGCTTTTTTTATGACTAAAGCTTCCTATACCGCCAAGGACATCACCGTTTTGGAGGGCCTCGAGCCGGTTCGCCTGCGACCGGGCATGTACATCGGCTCGACCGGTGCGCGAGGGCTGCACCACCTGGTCTACGAGGTGGTCGACAACGCGGTCGACGAGGCGCTCGCAGGCCGCGCCGACAGGATCGACGTGACCATCCACCCGGACAACTCCGTCACGGTGCGGGACAACGGCTCAGGCATCCCTGTGGACGTGATGACGGACCAGGGGCTGTCTGCCCTGACGGTCGTGCTGACGAAGCTTCACGCGGGTGGAAAGTTCGGTGGCGACGGTGCGCCTTACAAGGTCTCCGGCGGTCTCCACGGAGTAGGTGTCTCCGTCGTGAACGCTTTGTCCGTGTGGCTGATCGCCGAGGTGAGCCGCGATGGCAAGGTCTGGCGCCAGGAATTCTCACGCGGCGACCCGACTACGGAGCTCGAGGTCGTCGGTAAGACAACGACCACGGGCACGACGATCATCTTCCTTCCCGACGGCGAGGAGATCTTCGAGGAGGTCGACTGGTCCTACGAGACGCTGAGCCAGCGCCTGCGCGAGACCGCTTTCCTGACCCGTGGGCTGCGGATCGTCCTGACCGACGAGCGCGCCGGCGGCGAAACCGCGGAGTTTCACTACGAGGGTGGCATCAAGGACTTCGTCGCACACGTCAACTCGACGAAGGACCCGGTGCACAAGCGGATCGCCTACTTCGAGTGCGTAGGCGAGCAGGGTGCGGTCGAGGTGGCGATGCAGTGGAACGCCTCGTACCAGGACTCGGTCTACACGTTTGCGAACAACATCAACACGCACGAGGGCGGCTCACACCTCTCGGGGTTCAACGCGGCCTTGACGCGCACGCTGAACCGCGTCGCGCGCGGGCTCGACCTGCTGAAGGAGAAGGAGGAGAACCTCGAGGGCGAGGACGTCCGCGAGGGGCTCGCCGGGGTGGTCTCGGTCAAGCTCCAGAACCCCCAATTCGAGGGCCAGACGAAGACGAAGCTCGGCAACCCGTGGGTGAAGGGATTCGTCGAGCAGGCCGTGAACGCCAAGCTCGCCGAGTTCCTCGAGGAAAACCCGACCGACGCGAAGCAGATCATCCAGAAGGCGATCGCGGCTGCTCGGGCCCGCCAGGCCGCTCGCAAGGCACGCGATCTCACCCGTCGCAAGGGTGCGTTCGGCGGCGATATCGCGAAGAAGTTCGCCGACTGCCAGGTGCGCGACCCGGAGCTCGCAGAGCTTTTCATCGTCGAAGGCAACTCGGCCGGCGGCGCCGCCAAGGAGGCGCGCGACAAGTCGAACCAGGCGATCCTGCCGCTGCGCGGAAAGATCATCAACTCGGAGAAGAACCGGATCGACAAGGTGCTCTCGAACGCCGAGATCCAGCTCCTCGTACAGGTGATCGGGACAGGCATCGGCGACGAGTTCGACATCTCGAAGCTGCGCTACCACCGGATCGTCGTCATGACGGACGCCGACGTGGACGGCGCGCACATCCGAACGCTCGTACTGACCTTCCTCTACCGGCACATGGAGGAGCTCTTCGAGCGCGGGCACGTGTACATCGCAGTCCCGCCGCTCTACCTCGCGCGGTTCGGCAGCCAGCAGAACTACCTCGAGAAGGACTCCCAGCTCGAGGAGCTGCTCGTGAGGGAGAAGTTCGGAGACCTCGAGATCGAAGGCCGAGGCGGCACGGCGATCAAGCTGACCGAGAACCGGTTCCGGCGTTTCTCGCGCACGCTGGCCGAATACCTCGGCTGGGTCGCGCGCCTGCGCTCCGACTTCGGTGCGCAGGTCTCGGACTTCGTGCTCATGCACGGGCTCGTCGAGAGTGAGGCGGGCTCGGTGAGCGATGCCGTCCAGGCGATCGCCAAGGCCGACCACAACGGCTTCGGCCTCGAGGCGAGCGCCGACGGGGACTCACTCCTCGTCCAGGTCATCGAGCTTGGCACGAACGCGACGCTCAACGTCGTCGTCCCCGCCGCGCTGCTGGAGTCACCGATCTACCAGAACGTGCGCAAGGCGCACGGCCGGCTCGCGGAGATCGTCGGCGGGCTGCCGCCCTTCTCGCTGCGTCTCGGCAAGGAGTCCGAGTATGCCCTCACCTTCGAGGGGCTGCGGGAGTCGGCACTGACGCTTGCTAAGAGCGGGATCCAGATCACGCGCTTCAAGGGTCTCAGCGAGATGAACGCGCCCGAGCTCTGGAAGACCACGATGGACCCTGCTCGACGAATGCTCATCCGGGTCGACGTCGAGGATGCGGCCGCGGCCGACCTCTGGTTCTCCCGCCTGATGGGCGACGAGGTCGAGCCACGGCGCCTGTTCATCGAGCAGAACGCTCTGGAGGTAAAGAACCTCGATGTCTGAGATCGAGACCGGCCCGCTCGGAGCCGGCCGCGTCGAGAGCCGCGAGCTAGACCAGGAGGTTCGGACCAGCTTCCTCGATTACGCGATGAGCGTGATCGTGAGCCGCGCGCTGCCGGACGTCCGCGACGGCCTCAAGCCAGTGCACCGGCGCGTGCTCTACGCGATGCACGAGGCCGGGCTGCAGCCGAACCGGCCGACCCGCAAGTCGGCGCGCGTGGTGGGCGACGTCATGGGCAACTACCACCCGCACGGCGACCAGGCGATCTACGACGCCCTCGTCCGCCTGGCGCAGCCGTTCTCGCTCCGCTACCCGCTCGTGGACGGCCAGGGCTACTTCGGCTCGGTCGACGGCGACCCTGCGGGAGCGATGCGCTACACCGAGTGCCGGCTCTCGCGGATCGCGACCGAGATGCTGCGCGACATCGACGCGGACACCGTCGACTTCGTCCCGAACTACGACGAGTCGCGCCGTGTGCCGGTCGTCCTGCCGGCGAGCTTCCCGAACCTGCTCGTGAACGGCTCGGCCGGCATCGCGGTCGGGATGGCGACCAACATCCCGCCCCACAACCTGGGCGAGGTCGTCAAGGGAATCATGGCGATGATCGACGAGCCCGAGATCAACGTCGAGAAGCTTATGAAGCACGTCAAGGCGCCCGACTTTCCGACGGGCGGGACGATCGTCGGGTTCTCCGGGATCCGCGACGCGTATCGCACGGGGCGGGGGCGCATCACGGTCCGCGGCCGCGCGCACATCGAACAGCTGCGCGGCGGCAAGAGCGCGATCATCATCACCGAGCTCCCGTACGGCGTTCGCAAGGCCGGCGAAGGCGGCGTGATCGAGAAGATCGCCGACCTCGTCAAGGCCGGCACGCTCAACGAAGTGCCGATGTCCGAGGAAGCGCTGCAGGACCACTCCGACAAGGAAGGGATGCGCATCTACGTCGAGCTGAAGCGTGACGCGGTGCCGCAGGTCGCGCTGAACAAGCTCTTCAAGCTGACGCCGCTCCAGACGACGTTCGGCTACAACGCCGTGGCGCTCGTCGACGGCGTCCCGAGGACGCTGTCGCTGCTCGAGCTCGTCAGCCACTACCTCGCCTACCAGCGCGAGGTCGTCACGCGCCGGTCGAAGTACGAGCTGCGACAGGCCGAGCGCCGAGCGCACGTCCTCGAGGGCTACCTAAAGGCGCTCGACAACCTCGACGCGGTGATCGCCCTGATCCGCGGCGCGGCTGACCCGGACGAGGCGCGCACGGGCCTGATAGAGCAGTTCGAGCTCTCCGAGGTTCAGGCTCAGGCGATCCTCGACCTTCGGCTTGCCCGCCTGACCGGTCTCGCGCGCAAGGAGATCGAGGAGGAGTACAAGGATCTGCAGGAGCGGATCACCGAGCTGCGCTCGATTCTCGGCGACCCTGCGCGCGTCGACGGCGTGATCAAGGAGGAGCTCAACGAGCTGGTGGCCGCCTACGCTCGCGACGACGAGCGGCGCACGGAGATCGTCGCCGGCGAGGACGAGCTCGAGCTCGAGGACCTGATCGCGGAAGAGGACATGGTGATCGCGATCACGCGCTCGGGCTACGTCAAGCGGCTACCGGTCACCTCATACCGGGAGCAGCGCCGGGGCGGGATCGGCGTGATGGGGATGGACCTGAAGGAGGACGACTACATCGAGCATCTCTTCGTCGCCTCCACGCACGACTTCCTGCTCTTCTTCACCTCGGTCGGGAAGGTCTACCGGCTGAAGGTGCACGAGCTGCCGCTCGGGACCCGTCAGTCGAAGGGCCGCGCGATCGTCAACCTGCTCCCGTTCGCGCAGAACGAGCAAGTCCGAGCCGTGATCGCGACCCGCGACTTCAAGGAGGCGGAGTACCTCGTCCTCGCGACTCGCAACGGGATGGTCAAGAAGACGCGCTTCGAGGAGTACAACACGCCGCTGAAGTCGGACGGGATCATCGCGATCAAGCTGCGTGAGGGAGACGCTCTCGTCGACGTGCTCCACTCGTCGGGGACCGACGACATCATGCTCGTTTCGCGCAAGGGCCAGGCGATTCGGTTCCACGAGGACCAGGCGCGGCCGATGGGGCGCGCGACGTCGGGCGTCAAGGGGATGGGCCTCCGCAAGGGCGACGAGGTCATCTCCGCTTCGATCGCGAGCGAGGACCTCGACATGCTGGTTGTCACGGACCAGGGCTACGGCAAGAGGACTCGAATCTCCGACTACCCCGTCAAAGGGCGCGGCGGGCTCGGAGTGAAGACGATCCAACTGACGAAGGCGCGCGGGCAGCTGGCCGGCGCGGTGGTGGTTCGAGAGGGAGAGCAGCTGATGCTGATCTCGAACGGTGGCACGGTCATCCGCATGCCTGTAAAGGAGATCAAGCGCCTCGGCCGTGCGACCCAGGGCGTGATCGTGATGCGTCTTCGCAAGGCCGAGCAGGTCTCGAGCATCGCTCTCGTGGCCGAATCCGACGAGGAGCCGGAGGCGGAGACCGAGGCCGCGGCTGCAGAAGAAAGTCAAAAGTAGCGTCAGTTTCGCGCGGAAACCCTTCCCAAACGCGAACAAGACCGCTATAACTTTCAATGCAGATAGAAACGTCCCGCCGCCGGAGGTAAAAACGATGTATGAGAAGGCAGTCCAGTTCCTCGAGCCGATCGACATTTCCGAGCATCTCGACAAGGTCGAGCTTTACCTCGGGCAGGTCTGCCAGATCGCAGGAATCTCGAAGATGCAGCTCGACTACTGGACGAACAAGGCCCAGATTCCCACCAAGGGCAAGAAACAGCGGATCTACGACATGGACGCGCTCGAGACGGTCATGCTGATCAAGCAGGCCAAGGACAAAGGTCTCAACCTCGGCGCTGCGATCGAGGCCGCGCGGAGCTTCCGCGCCGCGAAGATTCCAGTCGCCTAGTAGGAGGGCTTGACGAAATACCGCCTGTGCCGCCGGGGCCGCGCTGCTCGCACCGATGCGACGTCCTCAGTCGCGCCCGTACCGCACAGGTACGAGCGCTCCCTGCGTCCTTGCCTCGGAACGACCATCGCGCCCCGACCACGAGCGCTATTCCGCCAAACCCTCCTCGGCCCGCAGGTTCGCCGCAGCCTCTTCGGGCGGCATGGGGTTGACGTAACGGCCCGCGCCGAGCTCGATCGAGGCGAAGACGGTCAACCGCGGAAGCAGCTCCAGGTGCCAGTGCCGTTCAGCATACAACCAGAGGTTGGCCGGTCTCGGGCCCTCCGCATCGCGCAGCCGGCGAAGCGCCTCGGCAGCCAGGGCGAGCGCGGCTCCGAGGTGCGCGCTCGCGAAACCGTCGGACTGGTGCTCGAGCGGCGCAATCAGGCATTCGTAGGGCGCTCGGGCTGCGTAGGGGCAAAGGAGAAGCAACCCGCCTCGCTCGACGACGACGCGGGCCTTCTCTTTCCGCTCCCACGCCAGGTAGTCGCACAGGCGGCAGGGATCCTCGCCTAGACCGCCGAGCGCCTCGCGAAAGCCGACGAGCTGGGAGTGCGAGTGGGCCAGGCTGGCACCGGCCGCGCGACCCTCGTTGACCCCGGCGAACACCTGCGCAAAGCCGTCTGCACGCGCCGCCGCCGCCCGGTCGCGCCATGCCTCGGCCACGAGCCCGAGCTGCTCCAAGGAGAGATCGGCGAGCGAGCGCACGTGCTCCGGCGCGTGGATCACCACTTCTTGGCGCTCGAACGCCGGAAACTTGTTCGGAACGACCCGAATCAACCAACCCGGAGTGTCGGGCCGCCGGCCCTCGGCGCCGAGGGCAAGAACCTCCGGCGGCGTGCGGTCTTCGTGGCCTTCGCAGAATGGGCAACTCTCGAGCTCCTCAGGCGTCTCGGGCTCGCGCGAGGCCCAGTCGGCGCCCGGCCGGGCGGAGCGGCTCGGCGCGACAGCCACCATGCGACCCGAGAGCGGGTCGACCCGCAGGCGAGGCATCGCTTGCGATGCCGCCATCAGGACGCAGGGGCTTTGCCCGTGCGTCCGTCGGCAACGGTCCGCCGAACCGACGGAGGTCCTTGCTGAACGCTTTCAGTTCTCAGGAGCTCTTCTTGGCGCGCTCGAGGAAGGGCGTCAGCAGGTCGATCGGCGCCGGGAAGACGATCGTCGTCGACTGCGAGGAGCCGAGCTCGAGCAGCGTCTGGAGGTACCGGAGCTGGAGGGCGATCGGGTGCTCCTCGATCACGAGTGCCGCGTCCTTCAGCCGCTCGGAAGCCTGGAACTCGCCCTCGGCGTTGATGACCTTTGCGCGTCTCTCACGCTCGGCCTCTGCCTGGCGCGCCATCGCGCGCTGCATCCCGGACGGAATCTCGACGTCCTTGACCTCGACGATCGAGACCTTGATTCCCCACGGTGAAGTGGCCTCGTCGATGATCTCCTGGAGGATCGCGTTGATCTTGTCGCGCTCGGAGAGGAGCTCGTCGAGCAGGTGCTGGCCGAGAACCGAGCGCAGAGTCGTCTGTGCGATCTGCGATGTCGCGACCATGAAGTTCTCGATCTGGACGATCGCGTTCTTCGGCTCGACGATCCGGAAGTAGGCAACGGCGTTCACCCGTGCAGGGACGTTGTCCTTGGTGATCACCTCTTGAGGAGGGATGTTGAGCGTGATCGTGCGCAGGTCGACCTTGACCATCCGGTCGACAATCGGGATCAGGAGGAACAGGCCGGGGCCTTTGGGCTCCGGCAGCAGCCGGCCGAGGCGGAAGACGATTCCCCGCTCGTACTCACGCGCCACCTTGATCGCAGAGATCAGGAAGAGAACGAGGAGAAAAAGGACGACGACGACGGCGACGAGCGCGGCGGTCACGAGCCGATCCTACCCGTCTGGGTATTCGGGGACAGTGACGGCTGCCCGAGACCGCGTGTCAAACGGCCGCGCGGGCGAAACCCGCACGGCCTCACGTGCCGGCGGCGCAAGCGCCCGCCTCAGTTGAGGTGCTCGACTTCGAGTACGAGCTCGGGCCCGATCCCGGAGACCCGAACACGCTCTCCCGGGCGGAGCGGCTCGCCGTCTGCCGGCCGCGCCCGCCAGAGCTCTCCGTGGACGAAGACGAGGTCGTCCCTGCGGGCCTCGCCGATCTCGCCGACGATCGTCTGCGGGCCGACCGCCACCGGCCTACGCCTGACCTGCACCGCCTTCGAGATCGCGATCGCCCAGAAGGCGCCGATCGAGGCGGCGAAGGCGATCACGAGCGGCGTGTTCACATTGTCGTAGGGCGCCGGCGCGTTGTGGAAGAGCATCAGCGAGCCGATCACGATGCTGATCAGGCCGGAGACGGTGAGCGCGCCATGGCTCGTGACGTGCGCGTCGATCACCAAGAGCGCAGCCCCGAGGATGAGGAGCGCAAGACCGGTCCAGCTGATCGGCAGGACCGAAAATCCGAACAGCGCCGTGAGCAGGCAGACCCCACCGAGCGCCCCGGGAAGCACCACCCCGGGGTGAAAGATCTCGAAGCCGATCCCGGCGATGCCAGCCAGGAAGAGCAGCGGAATTAGGTTCGGGTCGATCAGTGCGTTGAGAAGGCGGGTGAAGAAGCCCGGATTGACCTCGACGAGCTGGGCCCCGGCTGTGTGGAGCGTGAGGTTCTTGCCGATGGTCTTTCGGCCGTCGATCTTCGTGAGCAGGGTCGGGAGGTTGGGGGCGAGCACGTCCACGACGTGCATTCGCAACGCCTCCTGCTCTGTCAGGTTCGACGCTTTTCGGACCGCGAGGTCGCCCCAGGACGCGTTGCGGTGGTGGAAGCGCATCAGGCTCCTGAGCGAGGCGGCGGCGTCGTTGATCACCTTGCGGCGGAGGTCCGAGCCGAGGTTCTGCCCGCTGCCGCTGATCGGCGTCGAGGAGCCGATGTTCGTCTCCGGGGCCATGGCCGCGATGTCGGCCGCCTCCGTGATCCACACCCCCGCGGAAGCTGCTCGAGCGCCGCTCGGCGAGACGTAGACGATGACCGGGATCCGGAGGGCGATCTCGGTCTTGACGATCTTGCGCATCGACTCGGAAAGGCCTCCCGGCGTGTCGAGAACGATCACGGCGGCGTTGTAGTGGCCGCTCTCCGCGCGGTGGAGCTGGTGGTCGATGTAGCTCGAGGTGACAGGGTTGACCTCGAGCGCGAAGTGGATCACGAGGACGCGTGGCTTCGACGAGGATCCGGCAAAGGCGAGTACCGGAATGGCGAGAGCGACGGCTAGCGAGCCCAAAAATGCCCGCAGAAGCGGCCCTTTCACAGCCGTAAAGATTCTATCAGCGCCCCTTGCGGCTCCCGACCACGTGTGCCACCCTCGGAGGCGGGTCTGCCTGGAGAGTTATGAGGCCGCTTCTCGCCGCAGCCGTCCTCGCGCTCGCGGCTCCCGGCACCGCGGGGGCCGGGCTTTCGCTTGCGGCGCGGGACATGCGGGCGGGAGCGCCGCAGCGTGTCGCTCGCTTCGATCTGGTCGGGCTTCACTGGCGAGGCAGCGGCAACGTGTTCTTCCGGACGCGATCGCTCGCAGGTCGCTGGAGCGTTTGGCGGCCGGGCAGGGCCGAGGACGATCTTCCGGATCGAGGGTCAGAGGGTCTGGGCGCAGGGTGGCGCATCGGCAATCCCTACTGGACAGGCGGCTCTGACGCGATCGAGTATCGCGCCGCCGGCCTGGTTCGCGGCGTCCGCGCGTTCTTCGTCCGAAGCTCGGGGGAGCTGCGGATTCGCAAGCCGCAACTCGCAGCCGCTCCGGCGATCATCACCCGCGCCGAGTGGGGCGCGAACGAGGCCATCCGCCGTGCGCCGCCGCGCTACGCGGACGGCGTGCATCTGGCGGTCGTCCACCACACCGCCGGTTCGAACGTGTACAGCGCGAGCCAGTCGGCGGCGATCGTGCGGGCGATCGAGCTTTACCACGTCCAGGGCAACGGCTGGAACGACATCGGCTACAACTTCCTTGTCGACAAGTACGGCCAGATCTTCGAAGGCCGATACGGCGGCATGACACGCCCGGTGATCGGGGCTCACGCGATGGGATTCAACGTCGGGACCGTCGGGGTCGCCGTGATCGGCGACTACAGCGCCGCGACGGTGACGCCTGCGGCGCGAGAGGCCCTCATCTTGCTTCTCGCATGGCGGCTCGACCTCGCGCACGTCGATCCACTCTCGCGCGTCAGCCGAGTCTCGACCGGCAACCCCCGCTACAGCGCCGGGACGCCGGTGACGCTGCCGGCGATCCTCGGTCACCGCGACGTCTATCCGACGACTTGCCCGGGCGCGAGCTTGTACGCACAGCTGCCGGCAATTCGCGCGGCTGTCGCCGGGATGGGTCTGCCCAAGCTGTACGACCCGGCTGTGAGCGGTGTCCTCGGCGGCCCGGTTCGGTTCACTGCGCGGCTCTCGAGCCCGGTTCAGTGGACGGTCGCGGTCCGGGACGAGTCGGGCAACGTGGTCGCAAGCGGCGGCGGAGCCAAGGCGACTGTCGACTGGACGTGGGACGCGACGACCGCGCCGCTCGACCAGCAGTACGCCTGGACGATCACCGCTCCTGGGATGCGCCCGGCCACGGGCACGATCGGCTCCGCAGCGCCCGCGCTCGCGCTGCAGCAGGTCAAGCTGGCGCCGGTCGTGGTGACTCCCAACGGAGACGGCCGCGACGAGGAAGCGAAGCTGACATACAGCCTGACGACGCGGGCCGTTGTGACCGGGACGCTGCTCGACGCGTCAGGATCGGTCGTCTCGACGCTGTTCAAGCAGGTGCGGCTGCCCGGAGCTCAGAGCTTCGTCTGGAAGGACATCACGGTGCCCGACGGTCGCTACCAGGTGGTTCTCGTCGCCAAGGACGCGCTCGGGAAGCAAGTCCAGGCATCCACGGCTGTCGCTGTCGATCGCACGCTGGCCGCGTTCTCCTCGAGCGCGACGGCCTTCTCGCACGCGGTCGAGTTTCGCTTCCGCCTGTACGCGCCTGCACATCTGCAGCTTCTCGTCCGCTCGGGAGCCGACACCGCCGCGACCGTCTTCGACGGCGACCTCGCTGCCGGCTCACAGCGGATCGCCTGGGACGGCAGTGGCTTGCCCGACGGCCGCTATTCGGCGGTCCTGAGCGCCACCGACTCGCTGATGACGGTCGAGCAGTCGGTCCCCTTGACGATCGACCGGGTTGCGCCGGTGCTGCGGCTCGTGTCGTTCCGGCTCCTTCGTTTCTGGCTGAGCGAGCCCGCGCGGGTCACGCTCACGCTCGGCGGCCGCGCGTATCGGGTGACCGTGCGGCGGGCCGGCTACTTTCGGATCGGCCATGCTCCCGTTCGGTCGCTCACCGCATTTGCGGTCGACGCCGCAGGCAACCGGAGCCAGATCGTTCGCGCTAAGCGCTGAGCCAGGCGTCGTAGCGGCGTTCGAGGGCCGCGAGCAACTCGATGAGCAGCTCGGCGCGGTTGGTCTCGCGGCCGCGTTCCACGAGGAGCGAGGTCGCGGGGGTGTCCACGTCGGTTGGGAGCTCGGCCTCGGGAACGTTGACGTTGATCCCCATTCCGAGCATCACGCGGCCGTCACGAGCCTCGGCGAGGATCCCCGCGACCTTGCGGTCTTTCAGCAGCAGGTCGTTTGGCAGCTTGAGCTTGGGCTCGAGGCCTGTCACGGACGTGATCGCTTCCGCGCACGCTCGTGCAGCGATCCCGGTCAGCTCGGGAAACCGCTCCTGTGAGGTCGATGGACGCAGCTGGATAGAGCAGAGAAGACTCGTCCCTGGCGGCGCCAGCCAGCGGCGGCCCAGCCGGCCGCGACCGGCCGTCTGCTCCCCGGCGACGACAAGCGATCCCTCCGGTGCATCCGGCGCCAGCAAGAGCTGTGTCGACGCCGTGGAGTCCACGTAGCGGTAGTTGTGACCGAAGCGCCCGCGCAACCGAGGAATGACGTCTTCGGGTGCGAGTGAGCCCGGCACTGAAACGTAGACTAGGCTCGCCGTGCAACCTCCTCTGCGCAAGGGCCGTCAGATTCGGCAAGACGTGCGGCCCGACCGGCCGCTCGTCTACGGGAGGCTGAGTGATCCGATCCTGGTCAGGCGAGCGAAGGACGGCGACGCACAGGCGCTGGCGTCGCTCTGCGAGCGGCACGCCCCGCGCGTGGAGCGGCTCGCCGGGCACCTGCTCGCCGACCCCGAGGACGCTCGTGACGCGGCGCAGGAAGCGCTCGCGAAGCTATGCGTTCGCCTCCAGCAGTTTCGCGGCGAGGCGCAGTTCGCAACCTGGCTCCACCGGTTGGTCGTCAACACCTGCCGCGACGTGGCCGACCGGCAGCGCGTGCGCCGCTGCGAGCCGCTCTCGGACGACGAGCGTGTGGCGGGTGAGTCCGACCCCGCTCGGGCGGCTGATCTCGCAGAGCTCCGCCGGGAGCTCGGAGCCGGGTTGGCGGGTCTTTCCCGGGAGCAGGCGAGCGTGGTCGTCCTGAAGGACGCGCTCGGCTACTCGTTCGCGGAGATCTCGGCCCGCTCCGGCATGCCTGTCGGGACCGCGAAGTGCTACGCGCACCGCGCCCGGGCAGGCCTGCGGGCCCGGCTCTCGGACGATGCGGCGGCCTGAGCTGACGGGTCGACACACCGTGCGTCAGGAGCCACTTAGATGAGCCTCGGCCGTGAAGAAATCGAGGCAATCCTCCCTCATCGGGAGCCGTTCCTCTTCATCGACGAGGTGCTCGAGCTCCAGCCTGGCGAGCGCGCCGTCGCTCGCAAGCGGGTGCGGCCGGACGAGTGGTATCTCACAGGCCATTTCCCCGGGCGGCCGGTGATGCCCGGCGTCCTGATCGTCGAGGCGATGGCGCAGACGGGAGCCGTGGCCGTGCTTTCCGAGGAGGAAAATCGTGGCCGCATCGCGCTCTTCGCCGGGATCGACGACGTCCGCTTCAAGCGGATCGTGGAGCCCGGCGACGAGCTCGAGCTCGAGTGCAGGCTCGAGGCTGTCCGCGGGCCGGTCGGCAGGGGGAAGGCCACGGCCAAGGTGGACGGGCAATTGGCCGCCCGCGGCACTCTTACCTTTGCGGTGGAGCGATGATCGCCACCGCCAACGGCGTCGCGGTCTCGATCACAGGGTTGGGTGGCCATGTGCCCGAGCGCGTCGTGACGAACGACGAGCTCTCGACGCTGATGGAGACCTCGGACGAGTGGATCGTCGAGCGGACCGGGATCCGCGAGCGGCGGATCGCTGCGCCGGAGGAGGCTCTGTCGGACCTCGCGCTTCCCGCTGCGCGGCAGGCGTTGGCGGACGCGGGGATCGAGGGCTCCGAGATCGACCTGCTCATCGTCGCGACGGTTACTCCCGACATGGCCTTCCCTGCCACGGCGGCGATTCTCGCCGAGCAGCTGGGTGCTGAAGATGCGGCTGCCTACGACCTCTCGGCGGGCTGCACCGGCTTCATGTACGCCCTCGCGCAGGCCTATGGAATGCTCGCGGCAGGATTGACGAAGAAGGCGCTGGTCGTGGGCGGGGATGTGCTCTCGAAGATCCTGGACTGGAGCGACCGCACGACGGCGGTGCTCTTCGGCGACGGAGCGGGCGCGGTCGTGCTCGAACGGGTGGGCGAGGGCGGTTTCCTCGGCTTCGAGCTGGGGGCCGACGGGTCAGGTGGTCCTCAGCTCTACCTACCCGCCGGAGGCTCGCGGACGCCGGCGAGCGCGGAGTCTGTCGCCGATCACCTGCACTTCGTGCAGATGAACGGCCGCGAGGTGTTCAAGTTCGCCACCCGGGTACTGGTGTCGTCGGCAGAGGCGGTACTGGCCGAGTGCGGGCGGACAATTGACGAGATCGACGTCTACGTTCCGCATCAGGCGAACATGCGAATCATCGAGCACGCGAGGAGGAAGCTCGGCATCCCCGAAGACCGGGTGGTGATCGACGTCGACCGCTACGGCAACACCTCGTCCGGCTCGATTCCGCTCGCTCTCGCGGATGCAAGGGACGACGGGAGGCTGCAGCGGGGTAGCCTCGTGCTGATGACTGGGATGGGTGCCGGGCTCACTTGGGGCTCCGGTTTGATCGAATGGACTGACGGAGGACCAGGATGAGCGCCGAACCAATCGCATTCTGCTTCCCAGGCCAGGGCTCGCTCGCGGCGGGCATGGGCCGGGATATCGCCCGGGCGGTGCCCGAGGCGATGGCGGTTTTCCAACGGGCGAGCGAGGTCTCCGGCCTCGACCTCGTTCGGCTTTGCTTCGAGGCGCCGGAGGAAGAGCTCGTCCAGACCGAGGTGCAGCAGCCCGCGCTCGTGGCGACGAGCCTGGCCGTGCTCGCGGCCCTACGCAGCCGCGGTTTCGAGCCGGATTTTGTGGTGGGCCATTCGGTCGGCGAGTTCGCAGCGCTGGCGGCTTCGCGCGCGCTCGAGACTGACCAGGCAATCGCGCTCGTCCGTGAGCGCGGGCTGGCGATGGCGGCCGCCGCCCGAGAGAACCCGGGCTCGATGGCCGCGATCCTCGGGCTCGAGGACGAGGTCGTCGAGCGTCTCTGCGCCGAGATTCAGCGTGTCTGGCCTGCCAACTACAATTGCCCCGGCCAGATCGTCGTCTCGGGCGAGGACCCGGCCGTGGATACGTGCTGCAGCAAGGCCGAGCTCGAGGGGGCGCGCCGGACGGTGAAGCTGCGCGTCTCGGGTGCCTTTCACAGCCCACTCATAGAGCGCGCGGCCGAGCGGCTGCGCCCGGCGGTCGAGAAGGTCCGCTTCGCCGAGCCGATCGCGCCGTTCATGTCGACGGTGACGGCGAAGATCGAGCCGGCACAGCGGCTCGCGGCGCTGCTGGTCGAGCAGCTGACTGCTCCGGTGCGGTTCACGCAGGCGGCCAGGGAGCTGATGCGCCAGGGCGTCAAGGTCTTCGTCGAGGTTGGACCGGGGAACGTCCTCAGCGGTTTACTGAAGAGGATCGACAGAAGCGTGAAGGCGATTCCCGTTGGAGACCTCGCGTCGCTCGAGAAGTTGAAGGAGATCCTGAACGCCGCCTGACGGGTTTTGCTCGCTCGAGGGCAAGACGGCCCTCGTGACCGGCGGCTCGCGCGGGATTGGGCGGGCGATCGCGCTGGAGTTGGGACGCGCGGGAGCGGAGGTCATAGTGGGCTACGTCTCGGGTGCCGAGGAGGCCGAGGCCGTCGCTCAGCAGGCCGGGGGCCGGGCAATCCAGGCCGACGTTTCCAACGCCGATGACGCCCGGCGGCTCGTCGAAGGGGCGGGTGACCTCGACGTCCTCGTCAACAACGCCGGCGTCACGCGCGACGGTCTCCTCGCGCGGATGCCCGACGAGGACTGGCGGGTCGTCCTCGAGACGAATCTCTCGTCGGTCTTCTACACGTGCCGCGCCGCAGTGCGAGGGATGATGAAGAAGCGGGCAGGCTCGATCGTGAATGTCTCCAGCATCGTCGGCGTGCACGGGAACTGGGGGCAGACGAACTACGGCGCGTCCAAGGCCGGAATCATCGGCTTCACCAAGTCGCTGGCGCGGGAGCTCGGCAGCCGCAACGTCCGGGCCAACGTGGTGGCGCCGGGCTACGTGAACACGCGCCTCACCGAGGTGCTTCCGGAGGGCGCGCGGGACGCGATGCTCTCGAACACGCCGCTCGGCCGGCTCGGAGAGCCGGAAGACGTCGCCGGAGCGGTACGCTTCCTCTGCTCCGACGAGGCTTCGTACATCACGGGCGAAGTGCTTCTCGTCGACGGCGGCCTGGGAATGTGACGTGAACTATGGAGCGAGCCTCAACGGACGGCGCAGGGTCGTGATCACCGGCCTCGGCGCGCTGACCCCGCTGGGGAACGACGTCGAGACCTCGTGGGAGGGCCTGACCGCGGGCCGGTCGGGGGCCGCCCCGATCACGCAGTTCGACGCCAGCGACTTCGCGGTCCACTTCGCCTGCGAGGTGAAGGATTTTGACGCGACCCAGTGGATCGACCGCAAGCAGACGAGGCGCATGGACAGGTTCGCTCACCTGATTGTCGCGGCTGCGCGCCAGGCCGAGCAGGACGCGGGGCTCGAGATCGAGCCGGAGTCCGACCGGATCGGGGCAGCGATTGCGACCGGCATCGGCGGCCTGAAGGCTTTCCAGGACTGCTACGACGAGCTGCTCGCGCGCGGGCCGGACCGCGTCAACCCCTTCTCGATCCCGGAGATCATCCCCAACATGGGCGCGGCCTGGGTCTCGATGCAGCTCGGGACGAAGGGGCCGCTGAGCTCGCAGTGCACGGCCTGCGCGGCATCGAACATGGCTCTCGGCGACGGGCTCGACGCGATCCGGCTCGGGCGGGCCGACGTGATGTTCTGCGGAGGCACGGAGGCGCCGATCACCGTGGTCGGAATCGCGGGCTTCAGCGCGATGCGGGCGCTCTCGCGGCGCAATGACGACCCCGAGAAGGCGAGCCGCCCGTTCGATGCAGGACGCGACGGGTTCGTCATGGGCGAGGCCGGCGCAGTCATCGTGCTCGAGGAGCTCGAGCACGCCCGCGCCCGCGGCGCGAAGATCTACGCGGAGCTGCTCGGCTACGGCGTCTCTTCAGATGCGCAGCACATCACGGAGCCGGACCCGACGGGGAAGAACCCGGCGCGCGCCATGACTATGGCGTTCGGCGACGCGGGGATCTCTCCCGACGAGATCGACTACATCAACGCGCACGGCACCTCGACGCCTCTCGGCGATGCGAGCGAGACGCGGGTGCTGAAGCTCGCCCTCGGCGAGGAGAACGCGCGCAAGACGCCGGTGTCGTCCACCAAGGGCGCGACCGGCCACTGTCTCGGCGCAGCCGGAGCCGTGGAGGCGATGTTCACGATCCTGGCCGTGAACAGGGGCGTTCTGCCGCCGACCATCAACTACGAGGAGCCGGACCCGGCGTGCGACCTCGACTACATCCCGAACGAGGCGCGCGAGGCCGATGTTCGCGTCGGCGTCTCGAACTCGTTCGGTTTCGGCGGTCACAACGCCACCATCGTGGTCCGGCGCTTCGAGGATTAAACGGCTTACGGCCTAGCCCGCGCAGGCTCCGCGCCCGCGGCGCTCCGCTGCACGCTGGGTGGTGCCAGTAGCGCGAGTACCCTTCCCTCGTGGCCAGGGACCGCTGGGCGACCTTCGACTGCTACGGCACGCTGATCGACTGGAACGGCGGGATTCGCGGCGAGCTGGCTCGTGTTTTCGGCGAGGACCGCGCCGATGTGCTTCTGCGCCGCTACCACGAGCTCGAGCCGGAGCTCGAGGCCGACGGCTCGCGCTCCTACCGCCAGGTGTTGACCGAGGCCATGCGCGGCCTGGGCGCGCCGCCTGCGGAGGAGGCCGCGCTTGCGCGATCGTTGCCGGACTGGCAGCCCTTCCCCGAGGTGCCGGAGTCGCTGCGCGAGGCGCGTGCGCGCGGCTGGAAGCTCGCGATCCTGTCCAACACCGACCGCGACTTCATCGAGGCGTCGCGTGAGCGGATCGGCGTGCCGTTCGAGCTCGCGATCGTCGCCTCGGAGATCGGCTCGTACAAGCCCGCGTTCGGCCACTGGCAGGCCTTCGAGCGTGAGCTCGGCAGGCTGCCCGACGTCCACGTCGCGGCGAGCCTCTTCCACGATGTCGCGCCCGCAACGGAGCTCGGCCTGCCGACGGTATGGATCAACCGCCTGGGGGAGGCCGCGGAGCCCGTGCCGACTCGCGAGCTCCGGGACCTCGCGCCGCTGCCCGTCGCCCTCGACGAGGTGGCGGCATGAGCCTCGAGCTGACGGTGGAGCTTCGGCCTCCGTCCCGCGAGGACGCTGCGGAGATCGCCTCAGCGCTCAACGAGTTCAACGTGCCGATGGGTATCGACCCCGAGACGCCTCAAGAGATCGAGGCGTGGTTCGGCACTCCGTCGCTCGACATCGAACGCGACGCCCGTGTCGCTCTCGTCGGCGGCCGGATAGTCGGCTACGGCGACGTGGGTGACTCGTCCCGAGAGGGAAGGTTTGTGTGGGTGGACGTACGCGCCGACCCGACCCGCCCGGACGCGCAAGCTGTGCTGCTCGAGTTCGTCGAGGCGCGGGCACGGGAGCTCGCGGCACCTGATGGGCTGATCAAGGCGTGGGCACCCGAGAGGGCGTCGTCGTGGCGCAGCCTCCTCGAGTCTCGAGGCTACTCGTTCCATCACTACTCGCTTCGGATGCGCGCCGATCTCGACAGCGAGCCGCCCCGGGCGCAGTGGCCGGGCGGAATCTCGATCCGCACGTTTCGTCCCGGGGAGGACGACGAGGAGGTCTACGAGGTCTACCAGGAGACGTTCTCGGAGCAGCGCGACTTTTCGCGTGAGCCGTTCGGCGACTGGCGGCACTGGTCGATGCGCGAGCCCTTCGACCCCAGCCTTTGGTTCCTGGCGCTGGCGGGGGACGAGATCCAGGGCATCTCGCTTTGCCGTTCGGAGTGGGGCGGCGATACGACCGTCGGCTGGGTGTCCGTCCTCGGTGTGCGCAAGCCGTGGCGCCGGAAAGGGCTCGGTCTCGCGCTTCTCCGCCACTCCTTTCGCGAGCTGCGCGCCCGAGGAAAGAAGCGCGCGGGCCTCGGCGTCGACGCGGAGAACCCGACCGGCGCCGTTCGGCTCTACGAGCGCGCCGGGATGGAGGTCGTGCGGCGGCATGTCTGGTACGAGAGGCTCGCTCGGTAGATGTCACGCCTCCGTGCCAAGTGCCCCGAGTGCAACACCTACACGGCGGTTGCGCTCGGGCCGGCCTACGAGTGCCACGCCTGCGGGCGGGAGTTCGCCGCCGGCCTGGTGCGCGTCCCTCAGGCGTGGGGCGAGGGTGGCGAGTCGATGGCCGAGGCGGCGCGCCTGCCGTTGCCGTATCCCGAGGCGGCTGTGGTCGAGGAGGCGACGCTCGGCGAGCAGAATCTGGCAATCGCGATGGAGCTGCCCGAGCGGCCGCTCGTCCTCGGCGGCTGCTGCTGCGCGCACATCGGCGCCGTCGAGGGGCTCGCCGCCCGCTACGAGCGCATAGCTCTTGTCTGGCTCGATGCGCACGGCGATCTGAACACGCCCGAGTCTTCGCCTTCGGGCGATCTCTGGGGCATGCCGCTGCGGATGCTCCTCGACTCGGGAGCGGTCCAGCCGGCGGATGTCCTCCTGCTCGGCGCGCGCAATCTGGATCCGCCCGAGCGCGAGTACATCGCCTCGATCGGCCTGCGCACGGACCCGGCCGAGCTCGAGACCGTGGTAGACGGCGCCGACGGGGTCTACGTCGCGCTCGACGTCGATGTGCTCGAGCCCGACGGGATCAGCCCGTTCATGCCTGAGCCCGGCGGCCTCTCGCTGGCGGAGACTGAAGAGCTGCTGACTCGGATCCGGGGAAAGGCCGCGGTCCTCGGGGCCGGTTTGAGCGGCCTTGCCGCCGAAGCGTCCAACGTCCAGCCGCTCAGCCGCCTTTGCACGGCCCTGGGGTTGTAACCCTGGCTCGGGCCGCCGAGTCTAAACTCGCAATTTCCATGACTGAGCGGATCGACGTCTCCGTCGAACACAAGCATGCCCCTCAAGAGGACGGCGGGCGGCCGCATCCAAACACCTGTCCGAGCTGCGGCTCGCACTACCGAGACGATGAGCTCGAGGCGAACCTCCGGGTCTGTCCTCACTGCGGTCACCACTTCCCCGTCCATGCACGCGAGCGGATCCGCCAGCTTGTCGATGAGGACAGCTTCGTCGAGGAAGCGGGCGAGCTGCGCTCCGACGATCCGCTCGGCTTCTTCGACCTGCGACCGTACACCGAGCGGCTGGCAGAGGCCGAGCTCTCGACCGGGCTAGGCGAGGCGATTGTGATCGGCCACGCTGCAATCGAGGACAGGCCGTGTCAGCTGTCAGTGATGGAGTTCGGCTTCATGGGCGGCTCGATGGGCCGCGTCGTCGGCGAGAAGTTCGTGCGCGCCTGCGAGGGCGCGACAGAGCGGGGTGTGCCGCTCGTCTCGGTGACGGCGTCCGGCGGCGCGCGGATGCAGGAGGGGATCCTGTCCCTGATGCAGCTGCCGAAGACCGTCTGCGCCGTCGAGGACCTGCACGACGCCGGCGGCACCCTGATCAGCGTGATGGCTCATCCGACGACGGCGGGCGTGCTCGCCAGCTTTGCGAGCCTCGGCGACGTGCTCGTGGCCGAGCCGGGCGCGCTGCTCTCGTTCACCGGCCCGCGCGTGGTGCAGCAAACGACGCGCGAGAAGCTGCCCGAGGACTTCGGCCTGGCCGAGTCCAACTACCGCCACGGCCACGTGGACGCGATCATCCCCCGCCCCGACCTGCGGCCGACTCTCGGCCGCTTGCTGCGGCTCTTTGCCAATGGCGCGTGAAGCCGAGCTGCGCCTGCGGGAGCAGCTGACGAGGCTGCGGAGCCTTCCGCTACTGCGGGGCGCCCGCCTCTCGGGTGATCTCCAGCGTCTCCAGCGCCAGCTGGATCGGATCGTCGCGGAGCCGAGCGGCGAGGAGGTCTGGCGCTCGGTCGAGCTGGCGCGCCACCCAGACCGCCCGTACACGCTCGACTACGTCGAGCGGCTGCTCGAGGACTGGTTCGAGTTCCACGGGGACCGCTCGCACGGCGACGATGCGGCGATCGTCGTCGGGCTTGGACGATTCCGAGGCAGGACGATCGTGCTGATCGGGAACCAGAAGGGCCGCGACGTCAAGGAGCGCACGCGCCGGAACTTCGGCATGGCCCACCCGGAGGGATACGGCAAGGCGATGCGGGCGATGGAGCTTGCCGACCGGCACGGGTTCCCTGTGCTCAGCCTGGTCGACATCCCCGGCGCCTACCCGGGCCTGACGGCCGAGCAGCACGGACAGGGCGGCGCGATCGCCCGGTCGCAGGCGCTGATGGCCCGGCTGCGGGTGCCGATCGTGACGTGCATCATCGGCGAAGGTGGATCGGGCGGCGCGGTTGCAACTGCGCTCGCCGACCGGGTCCTCATGCAGCAGAACTCGATCTACACCGTCATCTCTCCGGAGGGCTGCGCGGCGATTCTCTGGCGCGACGCCGGCGAGGCTCGCAAGGCTGCGGCTGCGTTCAAGCCGGACGCTGCGCACTCCCTCGAGCTGGGCGTGATCGACGCCGTCGTGCCGGAGCCCGGAGATGGCGCCCACACGGACTTCGACGAGGCTGCGCGCCTGCTCGGCGAGGCGGTTGCGGAGTCATTCGAGCTGTTCGAAGGGATCTCAGGCGAGGAGCTGCGCAGGCAGCGCCGCGTGCGATTCCGCACGATCGGTCAGCTCGCGCCGACCCGCTGAAAGGGCGTGGTTCGCGCTTAAAACGGGGGATGAGCGGCGCTTTTCCACATGTTCCACAGGCTTATCCCCCGGCCGTACACATGCCGAGACCGGCTTAACGCCGGTCTCGACCCTAACCCCCCGTTAGGTGGAGAATCTTTTCAAGGAGTAAGACTCATCGTTGCAAGACATATTACCGCAGGGTCAACTTCTAAACGCGAGCGGTTTTCACCTGCCGGTGAGAAGCGGTCACCGAACCGGAGGGGCAGCCGTCAGGCAAGCTTGCCGGGTGACCGACCGAGAGGCGCCGTAAATGGCCCAGCTCCGTGAGTACCGGCGGAAGCGGGACCCGAAGAAGACGCCGGAGCCCTTTACCGGCAAACGCAAGACAAAGCGGCCCGTCTTCGTCGTACAGCGCCACGCGGCGCGGGCGCTCCACTACGACTTCCGCCTCGAGCGCGACGGCGCGCTTGCCAGCTGGGCGGTCCCGAAGGGCGTGCCGCTGGAGCCTGGCCAGCAGCACCTCGCCGTGCACGTCGAGGACCACCCCCTCGACTACGCGAGCTTCGAGGGCGAGATTCCGAAGGGCGAGTACGGCGCGGGCACGGTCGAGATCTGGGACCGGGGCACCTACGAGCTCCTGGAGGAAAAGCACGACGGCGGGCTGACGGTTCGCCTGCACGGCGAGAAGCTCGACGGAGTCTGGGCGCTCGTGCCGGCCCACCTCTCCGGCGACCCGAAGAACTGGCTGATCTTGCGCAAGCGCGAGGAGAGCGGCTCGCCCTCGCGCCGCAAGTACGCGCCCATGCTGGCGACGCTCGCGGACGAGAAGGAGATGCCGCGCGGGGACGACTGGGAGTTCGAGATCAAGTGGGACGGCTATCGCATCGTCGCGACCGTCGTCGGCGGGGAAGCGGAGCTCCGAACTCGCAAGGACCAGGACTACACGCAGCGTTTCGTCAACGTCGCGAAGGAGCTCGTGAAGGCGCTCAAGACGCCGGACTGCGTCGTCGACGGCGAGGTCTGTGCGCTCGACGAGCAGGGCCGGCCGAGCTTCTCCGCGATGCAACAGGCGGGGCCCGGGACGCCCATCGTCTACTACCTGTTCGACCTGCTCGAGGAGGACGGGAGGCCGATCATCGACCTGCCCCTCGCCGAGCGGCGGGCGCGACTCGAGAGGCTGCTCGACCGGCGTAACCGCACCGTGCAGCTATCGGAGTCGTTCGCCGACGGGCCGGCGCTGCTCAAGGCCGCCCGGGAGCGGGAGCTCGAGGGGATCATGGGCAAGCGGCTGGAGTCCCGGTATCTCCCGGGCAAACGGTCGCGCGACTGGCTCAAGTTCAAGGCGCATCGGCGCCAGGAGTTCGTGATCGCCGGCTACACGCGAGGCAAGGGGCGGCGTGAGAAGGGCTTCGGCTCGCTCGTGCTCGCCGTCTACGGCGCCGAGGGGCTCGAGTACGTCGGCAACGTGGGCACGGGCTTCGACGAGGCGGAGATCGAGCGGCTGCTGGAACGACTCCGCCCGCTCGAGCGCCGGGATTCGCCGTTCCCAGAGGTGCCGAAGATGCCGCGGGTCCGCAAGGGCGACGTCGTCTGGATCGAGCCGAAGCTCGTCGGGGAGGTCTCGTTCGCCGAGTGGACGCACGACGGGCACCTCCGCGCGCCCGTGTACGTCGGCCTGCGTGAGGACAAGCGCCCGGAGGACGTGCGTCGAGAGCTTCCAGAGGGCCGGGCGCCGATCCCCGATGTGATCCGGAAGGGTAAGCGCGTGCTGCGGCTATCGAATCTGGACAAGGCGTTCTGGCCTGACGAAGGGATTACGAAGGGCGACCTGCTCGCGTTCTACCGGGACGTCTCTGCCGTGCTCCTTCCCCACGTGAAGGACCGCCCGTTCACGATGAAGCGGTATCCCGACGGCTGGCAGGGCAACCACTTCTTCCAGAAGGATGCGCCGCGCGGGATGCCGGACTGGATCCCGACCGTCGAGATCGAGGTCTCGACGCGTGAGACGCCGCGGCGGCGGAGGAAGATCGAGGCGCCGCTCGTGAACGACGAGCTCGCCCTCCTGTGGATGGTGAACATGGCCTGCATCGACCTGAACACCTGGTACTCGCGGATCGACAAGCCGCACCGCCCCGACTTCGTGCTCTTCGACCTCGACCCCTCGCCGGACGTCGGCTTTCCCGAGACCGTGCAGGTGGCCCTGCTGGTGAAGCAGGCGCTCGACGCGGTGGGGCTCGAGTCGTTCTGCAAGACGAGCGGCGCCGACGGGATCCATGTCCTGGTGCCGCTCGAGCGACGGCATACCTACGAGGACACGCGGCAGTTTGCCGAGATCGTCGCGGGCGCCCTGGCGGCGACGCACCGCGGGCTCGTCACGACCGAGTGGTCGAAGGCGAAGCGGAAAGGCGTCCTGATCGACGCGAACCAGAACGGCGAGGGGAAGACGATCGCCTCGGTCTACTCGGTCCGGCCGAAGGCCGGCGCGCCGGTCTCGACCCCGCTGCGTTGGGAGGAGGTCGACGAGTCTCTCGATCCGTCTGCCTTCACGATGGAGGCTGTGCGGCAGCGGATTTCGGAGCACGGCGATCTCTTCGAGGGCGTGCTCAAGACGCGCCAGTCCCTGAGCAAGGCTCTGAAGGCGCTGCGGTAGTCGACCCGCGGCCGGCCTCTAGGTGTGAGGCGGAGCGAACTTGACGTAGTAGCCGAGCTCGTCGAAGCCCAGGCGCCGGTAGAGCTCCTGGGGCCAGTCGTTCTTGTCGGCGCAGAGGAAGACGAACTCGGCGCCGGCTCGCCTCGCCTCGGCGATGGCGGTCAGTACGACCGCGGTGGCGTAACCCCGTCCGCGATGCTCGTGGACGGTCCCGACGTCCTCGACCTGGGCGTCCGGCCCGTCCTGGTAGAGGTCGGTGTAGCTGACCACCTCGCCGTCGACGAGGACGGCGAAGAAACGCGTCTGGACTCGCTCACCTATCAGCTGCTTGGCCCTAAAGAGCTGCTCGAGAAGCTCTGGGGTCGCCCACGGCTCACCGGTGAGGACCCGGTGACGCGCAGGACGCAGCCTCTTCTCGCCGACCTCGCGGACCAGGCTGTGGTCGGCGCTGCGCTCCGGATCGCGTCTCTGGGCCATGATCACGATCCGATCGACCCGCCAGCCGTGCTTCTCGAAGTACGGGGCCAGCCGCTCCCCGCGGGCTGCGTCCGGGACGAAGATGATCCGGCTGCCGAGCTCCAACGCCTCCGCTGCCAGTGCTTCCGGGTCGGCGTCTCGTTCGACCCGCAGGTAGTTGCCGTCCTGGCGCATCGGCGCCTCGTCGGTGAAGACGGCGGTGCCGAACGGCGAGGGCTGGGAGCGCGTGCCCGCCATGTCGCCGCGGGCGAGGAAGGCCTGGGCACGGGCGAGCTCCTCAGGCATCGCCCAGGCGTTGAGGATGGCCGAGCATGCCGAGCTCGGAGATGTCGCGGCGGAAGAAGAGAGAAACGGTCCAGTCGAGCACGACCCGTAGCTTCCGGGAGACGAGCGGCAGCTGGTAGAGATGGTAAGTCCGGGTCACGAACCAGCCGAGGAAGCCGGTGAGGCGAAAGCCGGGAATGTCGGCGATGCCCTTGTAGCGACCGAGCGTCGCCACCTGCCCGAGCATGCGGTACCGGTACGGCTTCACCTCTCCCCGGATGTTCTTGGCGAGGCGCCGGGCCTGGCGGAGCGCGTGCTGGGACGTCGGCGGGTCGAACGCGCCGGGGGTCGCCAGGTTGGGGACGCGGGCGGCGTCGCCCAAGGCCCACACCTGCTCGTGGCCCTCGACGGCCAAGGTCTCGTCGACGCGTACGCGCCCCCGGTCGTCGAGAGGCAGCCCGAGATGACCGAGCAGCGGATGAGCCTTGACGCCCGCAGTCCAGACAACGGTGCCCGTCAGGATGCGCTCGCCGTTCGAGAGGTGCGCCGCGTGTGGCTCGACGCTCTCGAGGGTCGTGTTCACATGGATCTCGATCCCACGGCGCGTGAGCTGGCGAGCCGCGTAGTCGCCGAGCGAGGTCGGGATCTCGGGCAGGATCTTGGCCGCCGCGTCGACGAGCACCCAGCGCTGCGGCACGGCCTGCAACCTGGGGTAGTAACGGAGCGCGTCGCGGACGAGATCGGAGAGCTCGGCGAGTGCCTCGACGCCTGCGTACCCGGCGCCGACGAAGACGAACGTGAGCTCGCGGCGCCGGCGTGCGTCGGTCGGCGCTGCGTCGGCCGCCTCCAGGCGCCGCAGGACGTGGTTACGGAGGTGGATGGCGTCCGCGAGCGACTTGAAGCCGAGCGCGTGGTCGCCCAGGCCGGGGATCGGCAGAGTGCGGGAGATGGAGCCGAGTGCGATCACGAGGTCCCGGAAGTGGACTTCGATCAGATCCTCGAGAGCCTCGACCTGCACGTGGTGGCGCTCCCAGTCGACGTGGGTCGCTCGGCCGAGGACGAGGTCGGCGTGGGGACACATCTGGCGCAGAGGCACGACGGCGTGCCGCGGCTCGAGCGTGCCCGAGGCCGCCTCGGGGAGCATCGGCGTGAAGAGCATGAAGTTCTCGGGGCTGACGATCGTGGCCCCGCGCTCTCCCAGCAACCGGGCGACGTAGGCGCCGGCGAAGCCGCCGCCGACGACCAACGTCCCACCGCGTGCCTCTCTCGTGGCCACGGCCCTACTATCGCGTGATGGCGACCGTGCAGGTGGCGGTGATCGGCAGCGGGGCCGAGCACGAGCCTCGGGCGGAGGAGGTCGGGCGGCTGCTCGCACAGCGCGGCTGCACGGTCGTGACCGGGGGTCTGGGCGAGGTGATGGCGGCCGCCGCGCGTGGTGCCAAGGCCGCGGGCGGGACGACGATCGGGATCCTGCCCGGCGAGCGGCGAGAGGACGCGAACCCCTGGATCGACCACGTCGTCGCGACCGGGATCGGCCACGCGCGGAATCTCGCCGTGGCCGCGTCGGGCGACGCGGTGATCGCCGTCGGCGGCAGCTGGGGCACGCTGGCCGAGATCGCCCTTGCGTCTAGGCTCGGCCGCGTGGTCGTGATCCTCGAGCCCGGCCTCTCCGTCGAGGGAGTCGAGCGAGCAAGCTCGCCGGAGGAGGCTGTCGAGGTCGCGCTCAGCCGGCTCGGAGCAGCGGGCGCGTGAGGCACGTCGGCCCCCCGTCGCCTTTCGAGAGCTCGTTGCCGGTGTAGACCTCGACCTCGACGCCTGCGTGCTGCAGGCGGCTGCGCGTCTGCGGGTTGCCGTCCACGGCGAGTGCAACGCGCGGAGCGAGCGCGAGCACGTTCGCGCCCATCGTCTCGAGCTCCTCATCGGGCACCGCGACCACCTGCGTTAGGCGCTCTTCGAGCATCTCCGCGAGGCGGGCCGGCAGGAGAGGCGGGTAGGCGACGACGAGGTCGGGGGCGAGCGGGCTGAGCAGTGACAGCAGGTGCATGACCTCGCCGCGGCCGCGCCAATTCGGCAGGTCGAATGCATGCACCTCGACGCCCGGGAGGAGCCGGCGGATCGCGGAGATGCCCTCGTCGTTCGTCCGGTAGCTACGACCAGCGAGCAGCGTGCGCTCGTCCAGCCAGCAGAAGTCGCCGCCCTCGGCCCACTCGTGCGACCGCAAACGGCCCGCGATCGGCACGCCCGCGCGCTCGAGGTCCTCGGCCAGGGCGGCGGGCTCGGCTCGCCTGCACTCCTTGCCCGGGTTGAGCAGGAGGGCGCCGTCCCCGGCGACCAGCGCGGGATCGTAGGTGTAGATCGCGTCAGGGTTGCCGTCGACGTCGGACTCGGCGAGGACGACCTCTGCTCCCGCCCCTTCGAGGAGCGAGCAAAAGGCATCGTGCTCCTGCGCGATGCCGATCGGGTCGGGCTCGGCGCGCCAGCCGCAGGCACGCCAGCCGTGCAGGTCCCGAGGATCCGGCGCTCGCACGAGCACGCGCCGGAGCGCGCCGGTCATCGTCTGGCAGTCGTACAGCTTCGGCTCGACGCTCACGCGCCGGATCGTACTTCGGTGAGCCTTCGCTCCAGGAAGCCCCGCTCGGCGGGATGCGTAGCAAGCTCGAGCGCGCGGCCGTACGCCGCTGCGGCCTCGGCACGCCGTCCGAGCCGGCGCAGGAGGTCGGCGCGCGCAGAGTGAAGATGGCGGTAGCGGTCAAGTCCCTCAATGGAGTCGATCAGCTCGAGCCCTTGGTCCGGCCCCTCGGCCATAGCGACCGCGACGGCGCGGTTGAGCTCGACGACCGGAGAAGGCATGAAGCACGAGAGCCGTCCGTAGAGCGCGGCGATCTGGGGCCAGTCCGCCTCCTCCTCGAGGTGGAGCGAGGCGATTGCGGCCTGCAGCTGGTAGGCGCCTGGACGCCGGAGCCGCAGCGCGCGCTCGAGAACCCGCCGGCCCTCTGCGATGCGGGTCGCATCCCAGAGCGAGCGATCCTGGTCGTCGAGGAGGACGAGCACACCGGCCTCGTCGAGGCGCGCAGCCCGTCGGGCGTCGTGGAGAAGCATCAGGGCGAGGAGACCGTGCACCTCCGGCTCGTCCGGCATCAGCACGGCGAGCACCTTCCCGAGCCGGATCGCCTCATCGCAGAGCTCGGATCGCGGCGGCGGACCGTAACCCTCGTTGAAGATGAGGTAGAGGACGGCGAGCACGGCTCGCAGGCGCTCGGGCAGCAGGTGGTCCGGCGGCACGCGAAACGGGATGCCGGCGTCGCGGATCTTGTGCTTGGCGCGCACGAGGCGCTGCGCCATCGTCGGCTCGGGGACGAGGAAGGCGCGTGCAATCTCCTGCGTGCTCAGGCCGCCGAGCGTCCGGAGCGTGAGCCCGACCTGGGCTTCTGTAGCGAGCGCCGGGTGGCAGCACGCGAAGATGAGGCCGAGCCGTTCGTCGGGGATCACGTCCGTCTCCTCCGGCTCGTCCGGCTGGAGCGCCGCGAGCAGCTCGGTCTTCCGCTGGAGGGTTCGGTCACGGCGAATCCGGTCGATCGCCCGGTTGCGGGCCGTCGTCAGGAGCCAGGCGCCGGGGCTGGCGGGGGCGCCGTCTCGGGGCCAGCGCTCGAGGGCGGTTGCGAACGCTTCCTGGACGGCGTCCTCCGCGAGCTCGACGTCCCCGAGCAGGCGCGCCAGGATCGCGAGGGTGCGCCCCCACTCCTCCCGGAAGACCTCCTCGACTATGCGCTCGCCTCCAGCGCGACCTGCATCGCGGGCCGCACCTCGACCGAGCCGTGCCGGGCTGCCGGTACCTTCGCGGCCCACTCGATGGCCTCGTCGAGCGACTCGGCCTCGATCAGGTAGTAGCCGCCAAGTTGCTCCTTCGTCTCCGCGAAGGGCCCGTCCGTCGTCAGCGTCTCGTCGTCCTGGACGCGGACCGTCGTCGCCGTCTGGGTCGGTTGGAGCGCGTCGCCGGCGACCATCGCGCCCGCGTCCCGGAGCTCCTTCGTGAACGCGCCGTAGGCCTGCATGATCTGGGCGCGCTCCTCGTCGCTTCGGCCTTGCCAGTCGTTCTCCCTGCCGTAGATCAGAAGCATGTACTGCACGGTGCCTCCTTCGGTCGCTTACGACCTTACGACGAACGGCGAGCCGGCGGATCGACACGATGCGCCGAGCCGTCGAGCATCCGTTGCAGCAACGCCAGCGCGCCCGCCTTGTCGAGCGGCTCGTTCAGGTTCCCGCACTTCGGGCTCTGGACGCAGGAGGGGCACCCCCGCTCACAGGGGCAGCCTGCGAGCAGCTTCGCCGTGTCCTCGACCCAGCCCTCGAACGCCTCGAAGCCACGCTCGGTGATCCCGACGCCGCCCGCGTGCCCGTCGTAGACGAAGATCGTCGGCCCGCCGGTCTGGAAGTGGAGATTGGTCGAGAGCCCGCCGATGTCCCAGCGGTCGCACATCGCCCAGAGCGGTAGTAGCGCGATCAGCGAGTGCTCCGCCGCGTGCAAGGACCCGAGCAGTCGCGGCTCGCGCTCCAGCCCCTCCAGCATCCAGGGTTCCGGCATGAACCAGACGGCTTCCGTCTCGAACTCGGTCTGCGGCAGCTCCAGCGCGACCAGGTCGATGCTCTCCTGTGTCTGGATCGACTTCTTCTGGTAGCCGACGACGTGCTCGGTGACGACGACGCGGCCGAAGGCGAGCTCGACCACCAGCTTGCGCTCTGTCTTGACGGCCTCGACGATCGCTGTCCTTGTCTCGATCTTCGCCTGCGTGTAGTAGTCGCCGGCGAACGGCTCGACCAGGGCGGCTCGCGAGCCGAGGTCGAGCTCCCGGACGCGGTAGCTCTCGCCCAGGTGCAGGTAGACCGCGCCCTCGTGCACCGTGGAGTAGGCACGCTCCTGCTCGACGATCCCGAGCACGGTGCCGCTCGAGGCATCGACGATCGTGAAGGCCTCCGGCCCGGTCGAGCGCAGGGAGATCCGCGCGGCCGGGTAGTCGCGTCCGGCCCAGACGAAGCCGGCCTTCGTGTTGCGCAGCTCGGGCAGAGCCGCGGCGCGCTCGAGTGCGGCATCGCCGAGCAGCTCGCGGTCGGCGTCGTCGAGCGGCGCCTCGAAGGCGGCTGCGCGAACGTGGCCGTCCAGCACGCGTGGATTCTCGTGGTCGAGAATCGCTGCCTCCACACGACGGCTCAGGAGCGTCTCGGGCTCGCGCATGAAGTACTGATCGAGCGCGTCCTCGCTCGCGACCAGCACTGCGAGGCCGTGCCCCCGCCGCCCGGCGCGGCCCCACTGCTGCCGCAGAGAAGCGACGGTGCCCGGGAAGCCCACCGAGAGCACGCAGTCGAGCAGGCCGACGTCGATCCCGAGCTCGAGCGCGTTCGTCGCGGAGACGCCGAGCAGCTCGCCCTCGAGCAGCCGGCGCTCGATCTCGCGCCTCTGGGCCGGCGTGTAACCGGCGCGGTAGGGCGAGAGCCGGGAGTCGTCGCCCAGCCGGTCGGCCGTGAAGCGGTGGATCAGCTCGGCCGCGCGGCGACTCTTCGCAAAGCACAGCGTGCGCAGGCCGCGGGAGACCAGTTCGGCCATCAGCCTGGAGGCTTCGCCCAGAGGGCTCGCGCGCAGCCCGAGCTCCTCGTCGGTCAGCGGCGGATTCCAGAGTGCAACCGTGCGATCGGCTCGGGGCGCGGCGTCGTCGCCGATCACGGTCGCGTCGGCTCCGATCAGGGCACGGGCCAATTTGCCCGGGTTCGCGATCGTCGCCGAGGCGAGGAGAAACTGCGGCTCGGCGCCGTACACACGCGCGAGCCGCCGCAGCCGCCGCAGGACGTTTGCGACGTGGGAGCCGAACACACCGCGGTAGACGTGCGCCTCGTCCACGATCACGTACTGGAGGTTCGTGAGCACGTCGCCCCAGCGATCGTGATGGGGGAGGACTCCGACGTTGAGCATGTCCGGGTTGGACAGGATCAGGTTCGCCCACTTGCGAACCTGCCAGCGCCGCTCGGCCTCGGTGTCGCCGTCGTAGATCGCCGCCCGCAGCTGCCGAAGCT
>JBARRQ010000065.1:0-21705 GCA_049644305.1 Gaiellaceae bacterium | reverse complement strand
GCGGCCGACGCAGGCCGATCCGGTTCGGGCACGGACGCTCCGTCCGTCGACCAGCAGCAACGCACCCCGCGCGGCGCTCGTCTTGCCCTTGTCGTCCTGAGCGAGAACGCGGTAGCAGCTTCGTTTCTTACGCTCGAGCAGGAGCGTCGGCGGGCCGCCGGCGGAGCCGAACGTCGCCCAGTACCAGAGAACGCGGTCGCCGGCCTTGAGCACGACGGCATCCGCGCCGACCGGAGGCGAGACGCCGTTCACCTTGAAGACCCAGCCGCTTGACCCGCCGGCCGGATAGCGGCCGATCTGGTCGACGTACGACCCGAATGCGCTGGTCGCGACGTGGTAGTAGAACTCGCCGGCAAGGCTCGCCGACTCGAGCGCGTCGAGCGCGTTCACCTTGACGATCACGGACGGCTCCGCCGCGCCGTAGATCGTCTGGGTCTTGCCCTCGACTCTGACGTGCACACGTGCACCGAGCGCTGAGGGGACGAACAGGAGCACCGCCGCGCCGGCGGCGAGAACGGTGAAGAGTCGCCTGGACACGAATCCTCCTTCCGCGAGGGGTTCGGGTTCGCGGCGCGCGGCAGGTCTTCTGACTCGGGGCTCCTTCCGCACCGCCTTCCCGGCACTCGGGCCAGTGGCACTTCGGCGCGGGAGCGTCTCCCCTCACAGCGGCGGGACCGTCCCGGACTTGCACCGGGTTCCCTTACCGCTCGCCTATTGCAGCCGAGCCTATCATGGCCCCGCGATGGCTCTGCCGCGGCGATTCGCACTCTGGGGCCCGCCCTTGCTGTGGGCCGGCGTGATCTTCGCCTTCTCGTCGATTCCCAGTCTCTCTACGGGCTTGGGCGTGTGGGACACGATCCTTCGCAAGGGCGCGCATGTGACCGAGTACGCGATCCTGGGGCTGCTTCTCCTCCGCGCGCTCGGCCGGGAGATGCCGGCGCTGCTGCTCGGCGTCGCCTACGCGGCGACGGACGAGCTCCATCAACACTTTGTCCGGGGCCGGCACGCCTCGCCCTTCGACGTCGCGATCGACGGGTTCGGGGTCTCTGTTGGCCTGCTCGTTCTCCAGCTCACACGGCGTTGGACGCGGTTGCGCTCGATCTAGACGGCACGCTCGGCGACACGCGCCGGCTCTGGGCGGACTGGCTCGCAGACGTAACCCGCCGCGCGCGATTGGATCTCGAGCTCCCGAGCGACCGCGCGGCCGCGGCCGAGGCGCTCGACGCCGCTCTGCCGAACTGGCGTGACCTGCTGGGACGGTTCGCCGAGGATCGGGCGCCTGTCTACCTGCGGCCGGATGCCAAGGCAAGCGCGGCGCTGCGGCGGTTGGACGACGCGGGCGTGCGGATCGGCGTCTTCACGGACGCGCCCGAGCCGCTGGCCTTGATCGCGCTCGCACACCTGGGTGCGAGCCGCCGTGTCGATGCGCTCGAGACCGGCCGAGACGCTCTCGAGCGCCTGCTCGCGAAGCTCGGTCCCGGAACGGAGGTCGTCCGGTCGACGGACGAGCTCTCCGTACAATCAAACCGTGCCTGAGAGGAAAAGCTTCGACGACCGTCAGCTCGACGCGATTCTCGAGCGGCTCGACGCCCTGCACTTGGAGCTGAAGACGATGAACCGGCGGCTCGACAACACGGAGGGCTTCCTCCAAGTCGCCCACGAGCTGCGCTCCTTGAACGAGTCGCTCCAAGCGCTCGCCTACGCGGCCCTCGGCCAGCAGGCACCCCAGGTGCGCCGCCGCCGAACCGGCTAAGACCGGCGGGCCGCTCTAGCTGGTCAGCTCGTAGATCTGCCCGTCGAGCGAGACCGCGTAGAGCTCTCCCGCCGCATCCTCTCCGAACGAGGAAAGCGACGAGACGTGGAGCGGCTCGAGCCGCTTCGCGCGCAGTTTTCCCTTCACCACCCGCAGGCTCCAGATCCGGCCTGAGCAGTAATCGCCGTAGAAGTAGCGCCCGCGCGCGGCCGGCACCGCGGAGCCCCGGTAGACGTAGCCGCCCGTGATCGAGCAGCCGAAGTTGTGGCTGTAGACGACGATCGGGAAGACGAGCTTCCCGCGCGGATTCACGTTCTGGCCCGGCGTGTAGCGGGAGCGGCCCTCCCAGACCCGCCAGCCGTAGTTGTTCAGGACGTGCTGCTGCCCCGGCGTCCGGACATCGACCTCCTCCCACGCGTTCTGGCCGACGTCTGCGATGTAGAGGTCGTGGGTGACGCGGTCCCAGGAGAAGCGCCACGGATTGCGCAGCCCGTAGCCGGCGATCTGCCAGCGCCCCGGCTTGTCCACGTTGAGCCGCAAGAGCTTGCCCAACCGAGAGCTGAGGTTCTGGGCGTGGTTGCTCGGATCACCGCCGGAGCCACCGTCGCCTATGCCGGCGTAGAGCAAGCCGTCCGGGCCGAACTGCAGCTGTCCTCCGTTGTGGTTGTCGAACTGACGATGGGAGACGCGCAACAGCGGCTTGGCGCTACCCGGTAGGCCCACCGTGCCGTTCGATCGATACTCGACTACCCGCACGTCCCCCGTCTTGTCGTTGAAGTAGACGAAGAAGCGGTGGTTCTGCGCGTAATTCGGGTGGAATGCGATCGAGAGCAGGCCCTGCTCGCCGCCGCTCTTGACGAGGCTGCGGATGTCGAGAAACGGCTGCGCGCGGAGCTGGCCGTTCACCAGAACCCGGATCAGACCTGGCTGCTCCGTGACGTAGAGCCGTCCCGGCTCGCTGCGCGGGGCCCCCGCGAACGTGGGCGAGTCGAGCCCCGAGACGACCAGGCGCAGATGCACCTGCGCCTGCTCGCGAGCGCCGCCGGCAGCCCCAGGGAGAGCCGCGCCGAGCGCGAGCACGAGGACCCCGACCCGACGGGTCACTTCTTGAGCAGGACCCTTCGCAGCTCGTCTTCCTTCCCGGGCTGAAGGATCGCGAGCACCTGGTCGCCAGGCTGGAGCTCGGTCGATCCGACCGCGATCTCGGAGCGGCCGTTCCGCATGATCGAGATCAGGCGTGAGCCTTCGGGCAGGTCGAGTGTCTCGACACGCCTTCCGGCGGCCGGAGCGCTCTTGTCGATCATCACCTCGACGATCTCGAGGTTCTCCTTCCGGAGCTCGAGTAGGTGGACGAGGTCGTGCTCCGGTACCTCGTGCTCGATCAGCGCCATCAGCCCCCGCGTCGCGGAGACCGTCGGAGAGATGCCGAGCAGGTCGAAGTGGGCCTGGTTGCGCGGGTCGTTCACCCGCGCGATCACCTTGGGCACGCCGTACTTCTCGCGCGAGAGCTGGCTGATGATCAGGTTGTCCTCGTCGTCGCCAGTGAGGGCCGCCACGACGTCCGGCGGCCTGGCGATCCCGGCGCGCTCGAGCACGAAGATCTCCGTCGCGTCGCCCAGCACCACCTGGTGCTCGAACTCGTGCTCAAGGCGCTCGAAGCGGTCGCGGCGCTGCTCGATCAAGGTCACCTCGTGACGGCCGTCGTGCAGGAGCGTGCGCGCGAAATTCGCGCCGACCTTCCCGCCGCCTGCGACCAGGATGTACATCAGTGGGGCACTAGGCCTTTGTGACCTCCGCCGGGCGGACCTCGCAGGCGCGTACCGCGTCCAGCAGAACCTCGATCGCAACCGAGGTCGGGCACACGGTTCGCAGGCCACGCTGCCGGTAGAACTCGGCGCGGGCCGGGTCGAGCACGCGTACGACCACGCACTGGTTGTCGAAGCGTTGCTGGGCGACCTGGCCGATGACGATGTTCGTGTTGTCCCCGTCGGTCGCGACGACGACGGCGTCCGCATCCTCGATCCCGGCCTCGCGGAGCACTTCGATGTCCATGCCGTGGCCGAGGACGAAGCCGCCGTTCCAATGGTCGCCGAGGCGGCCGAGAGCTTCTTCCTTCTCGTCGACCGCGGTGACGTCCCAGCCTTCGCGGTCGAGCTGGAGTGCAATGCTGGAGCCGACGCGGCCGCAGCCGATGACAAGAGCCTTCACGGACTCACCTTAGCGACTATCCCGCTCGACACGCCTCGATCTCAGGCGCCCGAGACGGTGCGTAGACGATCACTCTGGATTCGCGCCGTCTTCCTCCATTACCCCCTCCGGGAAGGCGACGACGAGCACCTCGCAAGGGGCCTTGCGGAGCACGTATTCGACGGTCGGCGAGAAGAAGCGGGACTGGCGCCGCCAGCGTGGCGCGGAGCCCAGCACGATCAGGTCGACGCCGCGCCGCTCGGCTTCGCTCACGATCGCCTCGCCGATCGAGCGCGCACGAACCGTCTCGCCGCGGACCGGGACGCCGTGATCCGCGCCCAGCAACTGCGCCTCCGCGAGCGAGGCCGCGGCCCGCTCCTCCTCGAGGTCGAGCTCCGCCTCCATCGCCTGGTCGAGCGGCACGCGAATCACGTGCAGCGCCTCGACCTCCGCGCCGCGCTCCTGGGCCAGCTTGACCGCGGTCGCGACCATCTCCTCGCCGATCAGGCCGAGCTTCATCGGGACCAGGATGCTGGAGAACTGCGTCTCGGGAAGGTGCTCGGAAGGCGCCGCGACATGCTCGAGCAGCCCCTCACCCCGTCCCCGCCTGACTAGCCCGTAGACCACGACTCCGGCGGCGAGCCAGATCGGGCCCCCGTAGCGCGCGCCGGGGTGCGTCGCCATCGCCGCGATGAAGATCGCAAAGGTGCCGGCGGCGCCGACGAGAGCCGGGACCGGCACTTCGACGCCGCGGACCCGAACGCCGGCAGGCGCGCGGTAGGGCCGCCTGAGGTCGGGCTCCGTGAAGCGAAGCCGGATCACGGCCAGCTGGGCTGCCGTGAAGGCACCCAGGACGCCAAAGCTGAAGAGACTTGCGAGGAACGCCACCTCGTCGGTGACCACCGCCGTCCCGAGGAGTAGCGCGATCGAGATCAGCGCCGCGGCGACAATGGCCTGGGGCGAGACCAGCGTCCTGCGGTTCAGGCGGCCGAAAGCGCGCGGAAGCTGGCCGTGCTCGCCGAGCGAGAGGGCGAGCCGGGTGAAGCCCGAGATCGAGGTCGTGATGGCGACGAGCAGGATCACGGCGCCGGTGAGGCCGACGTAGATCCGCAACGCGTTGGCGAGACCGGAAGGCAGATGGCCTCGGAGCGCGGCGACGATTCCCATCAGCGGCGAGCGGAGCCAGCGGGTTCCCAGGCCTGTCGTGCCGTGGTCGGCGGGAAAGGCCGAAAGAGCGACGACCGCGATCGCCACGTAGATCACGACGACGAGGCCGATTCCCGAGAAGAGGCTCCGAGGCAGGTCTCGACCAGGCTCGCGCGTCTCCTCCGCCAGGTTCGCGACGGTCTCGAGGCCGGTGTAAGCGAGCATCGCGAGCGGCAAGGCGAAGGCGATCTGGTGCCAGGAGGGCTCCGTTCCGAGCGAGATCCCGCGGGTCAGCGCGTCACCGGAGAAGAGGAAGGCGAAGCCGAGCGTAACGAGACCAAGCTGCGTCACGAGATCGAGCATCGCGACCACGATCCCGTAGCGGTAGAACGCCGACCGCCGAACGAGCCGCAGCGCCGCGGTGCCTGCGATCACGCAGACCGCGACCACGAGGTCCCACGGCTCGTGGCCGAGAGAATCGATCTTCAGCGCGGCGGACAGGTAATGCGGCAGGAAGAGCGCTGACAGCGCCATCACGATCAGGTAGTCGAGGAAGAGAGCCCACCCCGTGAGGAAGCCGACGAAGTCGTTGAAGGCGCGGCGCACGAAGGTTGCAGCGCCGCCCGTCTCCGGGATCGCGGCCGTTCCCTCGGCATAGGAGAGCGATACGACGAGGAAGAGTGCGCCCACGAGCGCCAGAACCGCCGGGGTCAGGCCGAGCGCATGGAGCGCGATGATCCCCAGCGCGACGTAGATCGAGGAGGCGACCTCGCCGTACGCAACGGAGAAGAGCGCGGGCGCGTCGAGCACGCGCTGGAGCCCTGAGATCTTCCGCGCCACGGCGCGGAGGTTACTGCGCTTGCTGGCCTACGAGCGCCGTCGCAGCAGATAGATCCGGCCGGCGCCGAGTGCGATGAACAGCAGCCCTAGCAGGTAGCCGACGCCGCCCCCTTTGACCGCGGTCTCGACGATCAGGGCAACCCCGATGCCGATCGCGAGCACACCGAAGACCCTCACGAACCGCGTGAACGACGTCATGCGGCCTTCGGCGCCGCCGCCACGAGCACGCGGCAAGGCGCGTTCTTGAGCACGAAGTCGACGGTCCCTCCGAAGATCTTCCCGGCCCGGCGCCGCGAGTCCCGGCGAGGTGCCCCCATGACGATGATCTCGCTGTTCCGCCGCGTCGCCTCGTCGACGATCGCCCGGCCTGCGCTCCGCTCGCGGACGATTCGTCCGATGACCTCCACGCCGTACGCGGCGCCGATCGCACGAGCCTCGTCGAGGAGCTCGTTCGCCCGCTTCTCCGCATCCGGCAACTCTGCGTCGAGCGGAAGCTGCAGCGGCACCTCGATCACCGTCAGCCCGATGATCGAAGCACCACGCTCGGTCGCCAGCCTGCAGGCGAGATCGACTGCCTCCTCCGACTCATGGCGGTCGATGACCGGCACGAGCACGTTCCGGTACTCGAGCGCAAGCGCTGGGCCCATCGCAATCGGAGCCCGCACGGTCTCGGTCAACGGCGCGTGCACGACCCAGCGCCGGTAGACCCAGTAGGCCGCGAAGCCTGCGACGAGCCAGCCAAGCCCTGCGTAGCGGGTCGCGGGAGTCTGCACGACCACCACGAGCCAGGCGAGCGCGGTCGCGATCCCGCCGAAGACCGCGAACACCGGCCAGTCGACGCCCCGGAAACGGAAATTGGGCCGGGCACGGAACGCAAGCTCCTCGTCGCGGTACCGGCGCCGAAGCTGCACGATCGCGGCGTGCGCGACCGTGAACGAGAGCATCGCGCCGAATGAGTACATCGTTCCCAGGAACTTCGTCTTCCCGGGCAGCAGGACGAGTATCGAGACGAAGCCCGCGAAAAAGAGCAACGAGAGCCACGGCGTCTTGAAGCGGGGATGGAGCCTGCGGAAGACCTCGGGCAGCTGCCTGTACGTGGCCATCGAGTAGGTGATGCGCGAGGCGCCGATGATGCCCGCGTTCGTCGCGATGAACAGGATCGTGCTGGCGAGGATCCCGACGTAGACCTTGAGCACGGTCAGGAGCGCCCCGGAGATGCCGAGGTGCTCGACAAGCCCGAGAACCGGGTCGTTCTGGAAGCCATGCTGCTCCGGCGGAAGCGCGAGGAGCGTGGTCTCCTTGCCGCCGATGAGGTGGACCGGCAGGGCGGACAGCGCGATCAGGGGCAGGGTGAAGTAGATCGCGTACACGGCGACGGCGACGAATCCGATCGACCGCGGGATGCTCTTCACGGGGTCGCGCGTCTCCTCCGCTAGGTTCGAGACCGTCTCGATCCCGGTGTAGGCGATCATCCCGACTGGGATCGCCAGGAAGAACTGCGACCAGGTCGGGGCGGTCCCGAAGTGGACGTTATGGGTGAGCGTGGACGGGCTGAAGATGAGCGCGAAGCCGAGCAGCACGAGCAGCAGCTGCGTCCCGAAGTCGAGTACCGCGAGGAAGATGTTCAGCCGCGCGGACTCCTGAATCCCGACGATGTTCAAGAGCACCAGCACCACGATCACGGCGGCGCCGCCGATGATGTCCCAGGGGTTCTGCTTCAGCGGCGCCCAGAAGATCGAGAGGTAGTGCGGGACGAAGAACGCCGAGATGGCGATCGTGATGATGTAGTTCAGCATCTGCGCCCAGGCCGCCCCGAAGGACGCCAGCTCGTTGAAGGCGTGCCGGGCAAAGCTCGCGGAGCCGCCCGCTTCGGGGTAGCGCACGGTCCCCTCGGCATAGGTCAGCGCGGTCGCGCTGAAGAAGACCCCCGCGATCACGAAGACGAGTGGCGTCAGGCCAAGGGCGAACACCGCCGTGACGCCGAGGGCGTAGTAGATGGAGGAGCCGACGTTCCCGTAGGCGGTCGCGAACAGCGCCGGCGTGCCGAGCACGCGCTCGAGACGCTGCTGCCGCCTCCTTCTGGACATCAGACGTGGGGGAACCCCTGGTTCCCCCACGAGCCCCCTCCTTCAGATCGGCTCGCTGCTTCTCTGCGTTCAAGGAGCCGCTTTTTCATCCTGGGATCCAGAGGTTCTGTGGAGGTGTGCCTCCCGCCGGGCATAGCCCGGCTCCGGCGGCGGATGTCTCTGCCCTCCAAGTTCGGCACGGCCGAAAATCTACGGCGGCCGAGTCATTCATGCCGCATGGCGGAGAGCGCGAGGAGGCCGGGAGGGTCGTCGGGCGACTCGATGGCCCGCTCGAGGCGCAGGCCGGAGCCGGCGACCGCGTTCAGGAGCGCCGCGAGCGGGACCTGCCACGAGCCGGCGCGGGCGCGGAGTCCCTCGCGGCCACGCGCATACGCCGGCGAGTCGAACACGAGGCGGCTCTCGTGATAGCCAGAGAAGAGATGCAGCCTCCCGCCCGGCTCGGAGCGCGCGACAGGGCTGACGAAACACGGATGCGTGCCGACGTGAACGAAGCGCCCGCCGGGCCGTAACACTCGAGCTGCCTCCTGCAGCGCGAGGTCGTAGCGGTCGATGTCGGTGTAGACGAGCACGGCGACGACGGCGTCAAACGACTCGTCCTCGAACGGAAGCGCGGACGCGTCCGCCTGCACGAGCTCATCGGCGATCTCGCCGACTCTGGAGCGGGCAATCCGAAGCTGGTCGTCCGAGAGGTCGACGCCCACGACCGCCCAGCCCTGATCCGCGAGCGCCGGCACGAATGCCCCGGTGCCGCACCCGAGATCGAGACAGCGGCCGGGGCCCGAGCCCACGAGCGCGACGAGCAATTCCTCTGTCACCCGCATCCACGCCGAGCCCTCGTCACGCGTGAACGCGTCGTACCAATCCGCGAGCCCGTCGTACCGCGCCATCGGGAGAAAGCTATGTCAGCCGCGTTTGGCTCGCTTCCATCCGCCGGCCGAGCCGGGCTCCCAGGATGAAGAGGCGGCTCCTGAAACGCAGGGGAGCGGCCAGCCGATGTGAAGGAGGGGGCTCACGGGGGAACCAGGGGTTCCCCCGTGCTTCAACCAGGGGTTCCCCCACGCTACGTGTGGATGGAGACGATCAGGGGAACGATCAGGATCGCGACGATGTTGGTGATCTTGATCATCGGGTTGATCGCCGGCCCGGCGGTGTCCTTGTAGGGATCGCCGACCGTGTCGCCGGTGACGGCGGCGGCGTGCGCCTCCGAGCCCTTGCCGCCGAAGGCTCCGTCCTCGATCAGCTTCTTCGCGTTGTCCCACGCGCCGCCGCCGGAGGTCATGGCGATCGCCAGGAACAGCCCGGTCACGATCGTCCCGATCAGCAGCCCGCCGAGCATGCGCGGATTGATCAAGCCGACGACGACCGGGAAGCCGATCGGGATCAGGGCCGGCACCAGCATGCTCTTGATTGCGGAGCCGGTCACGATGTCGATCGCGCGGCCGTACTCGGGGCGGGCTGTTCCCTCCATGATCCCCGGGATCTCCCTGAACTGCCTGCGCACCTCGGTCACGACCTGGCCGCCGACCCGCCCGACCGCCTCCATCGCGAGCGACGCAAAGAGGAAAGGCATCAACCCCCCGATGAACAGCCCGGCGATCACCCAGGCGTCGCTCAGGCTGAAGGAGAGCGTCAGGCCCTCATTCGAGAGCTCCGTCGTGTACGAGTCGAACAGGACGAGCGCGGCGAGCGCCGCCGACCCGATCGCGTAGCCCTTCGTGACCGCCTTGGTCGTGTTGCCGACGGCGTCGAGCGGGTCGGTGATCGCACGGACCGACTCGTCGAGGTCGGCCATCTCGGCGATGCCACCCGCGTTGTCGGTGACGGGGCCGTAGGCATCGAGCGCCACGATCAGGCCGGTCATCGAGAGCTGGGCCATCACCGCGACGCCGATCCCGAACAAGCCTGCGAAATGATGGGCGACGAGTATTCCCGCGGCGATCACCACGACCGGCGCGGCGGTCGCCTGCATCCCGATCGCCAGCCCCTCGATGATGTTGGTGGCGTGGCCCGTTCGTGAGGCGCTGGAGATCAGCTTCACCGGCCTCCACCGGGTTCCCGTGTAGTACTCGGTGATCGCGACCAGCAGGAAGGTGACCACGAGCCCGACGAGCGCCGAGATGTAGAGATTCCAGAACGTAAACCGGCTCGAGTCGTAGGCCATCGTCACCGGAATGAAGCCGAGCGCCGAGAGAACGGTCGCGACGCCGACGGCCTTGTAGAGGGCATTCATGATCGAGCCGCTCCGCCCGATCCGGGCGAAGAAGGTCCCGATCACGGAGGCGAGGATCGAGACTCCTCCGATCGCGAGTGGGAACAGCCAGAGGCGACTTGCCGGAAACGCCTTGGCCAGCAGCATCACGGCGACCGCCGTGACGGCATAGGTCTCGAAGAGGTCTGCCGCCATTCCCGCGCAGTCGCCCACGTTGTCGCCGACGTTGTCGGCGATCACGGCTGGGTTACGCGGGTCGTCCTCGGGGATCCCGGCCTCGATCTTGCCGACGAGGTCGGCTCCGACGTCGGCGGCCTTCGTGTAGATGCCCCCGCCGAGCCGGGCGAAGACCGAGATCAGCGACCCGCCGAATGCCAGCCCGACCAGGTCCTTGATCGCCGACTCGTGCGAGTGGCCAAGCCAGCCGGTCAACACCCAGTAGTAGCCCGCAACCCCCAGGAGCCCGAGCCCGACGACGAGCAGGCCCGTGACCGAGCCCGCACGGAAGGCCACATTCAGCGCGGGCTTGAGCCCTCGCTTGGCCGCCTCGGCCGTGCGCACGTTCGACCGCACGGCAACGTTCATGCCGATGAAGCCGGCCGAGGCCGAGAGCCCGGCTCCGATCAGGAAGCCAATCGCCGTCCCCCAGCCGAGCTTGTGGTAGAAGCCGAGCAGCAGGAACGGGACGACCGCGACGATTGCGATCGTCATGTACTGCCGGCGCAGGTAGGCGGCGGCGCCTTCCTGGACCGCCCGTCCGATCTCTTGCATCCGCTCGGTGCCCGCCGGCTGCCGTAGCAGCCAGACCGTCAGCCCGATGCCGTACGCGATCGCAACCCCCGAGCAGACGAGGGCGAAGAGCACCGCATGGTTGCTGAAGAAATCGATCGGACGGCCTCCTTACAAACTCAGCGCCGAGGCTCCCCGGCGCCGCGCTTTTCTATCACAGCCCGTGAGTCGGAAGCGGCGGCAAAGCCTGCGCCTTCACGAGGCCGCAGCAGCGGCGCGGTCGAGCAAGGCCTCCGTCTCCTTTTGCAGCGGTCGAGCGCCGAGTCGCGCAAAGATATCTCGCGCCTCGCGCAGGACCGGCTGGGCCTCTGGACGGCCGAGCCTCAGCAGGCAACGGCCCTGCCCGAGGAGCGCGTGGGCGCGCTCCGGCACATCCCCGAAACCCTCCCATCGCTCGGCCGCCTCGGCGTAGAGCCCGATCGCCTGCTCATGGTCGCCGGCTGCCTCGGTGAGCGCCGCTCGGGCGGCGTAGAGCGCGTGCTCGTGCAACGGCGTGAGCTGCTGAACGGCGTCGACGAGGCGGTTGGCCAGCGCGAGATCCGCGCAGGCGAGCGCGCTGCGGACATTCGCGGCCAGGCGCGCGGGGTACATCCCGCCGCGGATGTTCGGCGTCGCCTCGAGCTCGATCAGGAGCGCCTTGGCTTCCTCGCGTTCACCCATTGCGAGCCGTCCGAGCGCTGCCGCATTCAGCGCGATTGCGACGAACTGGGGGTCTCGCGCCTCCCGCGTGGTCGCCACAAGCCAGTCCACGTGGGCGGCGCCCTCGTGTGCCTCACCGCGCAATGCGAGCAACTGGGCCTGCGCAGAGCGCGCCCTCAGCAAGACAAGGGTCGCTCCGCTCACCTCGGCTTCGCGCGCAAGCGAGGCCGCAAGGGCGAGTGCTTCCTCCCACTCTCCGAGAGCGACCAGCACGAACAGGGTCTCCGCGCCGATCGCGAGGGCAAACTCCGCGATCCCGCGCCGTTCGCAGAAGTCGATGCCGGCACGGAAACCAGCGAGCGCGGCCGCCGGCCCCTCGAACAGCCAGAGTGTCTCCGAGAGGTTGTTGTGCGTGACGGCCGCCACGCGACCATGTCCACCCTCGATCGAGAGCTCGAGCGCCCGGCGCATTTCCTCCAGGCCGCCTGCGTCGCCCAGCTCACAGCGAGCGCCGCCACGGGCCATGAGCGCGCGTGGCGGCGGTTCAAGACCGAGCTCCGCAGCGAGGCTGAGCGCCCGCTCGGCGGCCTCGATGGTCTCTCGGCCCCTGGAGTGAACGAAATTCATGCCTGCAACGTGGGCATAGGCGGCGACGAGCTCGGGGCCCGGGCCCTCGGCTTCGAGCAGGGCGAGCGCCTTGGCGAGTGTCTCACCGCCTCGTGGATCGCCGAGGTTCAGGAGGACGTTGGCGAGCTTGGTCAATGCCCTCCCGGCAGCAAGGCGCTCGCCGCGCTCTTGGAAGGCGGCGACCGCTTCCTCGAGAGCGGCCGCTGCCTCCAGTAGCCGGCCCCCCTGCTGGACCGCGTCTGCCCAGCGCTCGAGAATCACTGCTCGCTCGGAATCGCCCGGAGCCGCGAGCTCGAGCGCCCGGGCATAGCTCGTCTCGGCGCGCGCGACGTCCAGGGCGAGCGCGCGGTCACCGGCGAGGAGCAGGAAGCGCCTCGCTTGCCGCTCGAGGTCACCATCGAATGCCTCTCCGGCGACCTCGGCGAGCTCGAGCGCCTGCACGTAGTGGTGGGCGATCACGTCCGCGAGGTCTTCTGCTCGCTCTCCTGCCTGGCGCTCGATCCAGGCGGCGGCCCGACGGTGCTTGTCGGCGCGTGCGGCGCGGGGAATCTGGCTGTAGCAGACATCGCGGACCAGCAGGTGCCAGAACGAGTACTCGGCCTCGGCCTCCATCGAAGACGTACGTGCGGGGCGGACGAGCTCTTTGCGCGAGAGCTCGTGCAGGGCTTCGAGGACTTCTTGCCGTTCGCCGCCGCCCAGCTCGGCGGCGGCTCCGGCCCAGAAGACCTTGCCGACCACGGCGGCGTCCTGGAGGAGCGTCTTCCGCTCGAGCGTGAGCGTATCCAGACGAGCCGCGATCAACGCTTGCACCGAGTCTGGGAAGGGAATCTCTGCGCCTTCGGCGAGCGCGAGCGTCCGGCCCTTCTCGACGAGGAGGTCGCGGTCCTTCAGCATCCGCACGAACTCCTCGGCGTAGAGAGGATTGCCGCCCGCCCGCTCCAGCACCAGCGCCTGCACCTCCGCCGGTAGCACTCCAGTGTCGAGGAGGACGGAGACCAGCCGTGCCGTCTCCTCGTCTGAGAGCGGCGCAAGGTTGATCGTGGTCGCGTTGCGCTTGCCGCCCGCCCAGGCGGCATTCCGCTCGTAGAGCTCGGGTCGGGCAGTACAGGCAAGGAAAAGAGGGACTCCTTCCGACCAGTCGGCCAGGTGCTCCAGAAAATCCAGAAGCGCCGCGTCGGCCCAGTGCAGGTCCTCGAAGACGAGCACCGCCGGCCCCGTCGCCGCGAGAGATTCGAGGAAACGGCGCCAGGCGGTGAACGACTCCTCACGGTCGGCCGGCTCGCCCTCGGCGCCCACGAGCGGTGCCAGGCGCGCGCGAAGCCAGTCACGGTCCTCGGCCTCGGCCGGGAGAGCGGCGTCGAGCTTCCCGGCCGCCACCTCGGGTGAGTCCGACTCGAGGATTCCCGCCTGCGCCTTCACGATCTCCCCCAACGCCCAGAAGCTGATCCCCTCGCCGTAGGGCAGGCACCGGCCTTGCCGCCAGAGGATGAGCTCGGGCCGGTCGTCGATGTAGTGGAAGAACTCGGCGACGAGCCGGCTCTTCCCCACGCCTGGCTCTCCGACGATCGTCACAAGCTGCACGGAGGTGTCGCGGAGCGCCCGCTGGAAGGTGTCCTGCAGCAAACGCAGCTCGAGCTCACGCCCGACGAACGGTGTCGTGTGGGTGCGGGTGAGATCCGTGCCGAAGCGGGCGCGGGCCGCCCGCGCCTGCCAGAGCGGCAGCGGCGCGGCCTTGCCCTTCACCGAGACCGGATCGAGCTCCGCGTAGTCGAAGATCTCGCTCGTCTGGCGGTAGGTGAGCTCGCCGACTGCGATCCCGCCCACCGGTGCCGCCGACTGCAGGCGCGAGGCGGTGTTGACGACGTCGCCCGTAGCGATCCCCTCGCCCTCTTCCGGGCGGGCACCGAGCGCGACGACCGCTTCGCCCGTGTTGATGCCCACTCGCACCTGCAGCTCGAGCCCCGGTTGCTGCTCGTTCAGCTCCTCGATGGCCTCCAGAATCCGCAGTCCGGAGCGAACGGCGCGCTCCGCATCGTCCTCGTGCGCCAACGGCGCGCCAAAGACGGCCATAACCGCATCCCCGACGAACTTCTCCACCGTGCCCCCGTAGCGCTCGATCTCCGTGCGCAGGCGCTGGTGATACGGGCGAACACGCGCGCGCACGTCCTCCGGATCGGCACTGTCTGAGCGGGCTGTAAAGCCGACGAGGTCGCAGAACAGGACGGTGACCACCTTTCGCTCCTCCGAGAGCCGAGGAGCCGGCGGCGGCTTGAGTGGTGCGGCGCAGAACGGGCAGAACGGGAACTCGCCGGGGAGCTCCTTGCCGCAGCTGGGGCACGTCGCCACCGGCCGAGTCTAAGACCCCGTAACAAAATGAGCGGCTGAACTTCGAACGCGGCGGCGTCAGACGCGCTGGCTCGCAGACTCTGGCTCGCGCGCGGCGGGAGACGCCTGTGTGGTCCGCTCTAGCCAGGGCGTCGCCTCTAATCGCGCGAACACTTCGCGCGCCTCGGCGAGCAACGGCTGGGCCTCGTCCGTACGACTCTGGCTCGACAGCCACTCGCCGTGTTCGAGTTGGGTGACCGCGAGCTGGAACGGGAGTCCGAACTCGCGAAAGATCCCGGCGGCGGTCTTGAAGCCTGACTCGGCTCCGTCTTGGTCGCCGCGTGCTGCGACGAGGTGCGCCCGGAAGCGGGCGTGCTGCGCGCGCAGGAAGGGAGGCCGCTGGCCGGGTTGGATCGCCTCGATCCGCGCGAGCAGCTCCGCGAGCGTGTCGTATTGCTTGAGGGCGAGGGCGGACGCGAGCGCCTCGCCGAACGCGATCTTCACGTCGGCCCCGACACCGGCTCCGATGCGCTGCGTCGTGGCCAGCGTTTCCTCACTCGCGGTGAGAGCTGCTTCGTAGTCGCCTTCGGCGCGCAGGACGAGCGCGCTCGCGGAGGCGTAGGCCGCGCGATCCTGAAGGTCTGCCGATTCCTTCATGCCTGTGACGAGCGAGAGCACTCGTCTTCCCTCAGTCAGGTTCCCTCGGGCGAGCGCCACCTCGAGCAGCACGTTCCAAGCCCCACCCGTTGCCGTCTCCTCTTCGGGGACGCCGGCAACGACGTCAAGCGCCTCCTGCCAGCGGCCGGCCCGCATCAGGCAGTAGCTGAGCTCTCCCAGCAGCCGCCACTCGAACTCGCGGCCGCCGATTTTGCGGGCGAGGGCGATGCCGTTGCGGTGGAGCTCTATCGCGTCCTCGTAGCGGTCGCGGCGGTCGAGCAGGTCGCCGAGGTTGTTGTAGGCGCGCAGCGCGGCGGCCGACAGGTCGTGCTCGAGCGCGAGGTTGAGCGAGTGGGTGATTAGCGCCATCCCCTGCTCGCTCCGACCGCGATAGTTCGCGATCAGCCCCGAGCTGTTGATCGCCTGAGAGAGAAGCTCGGGCAGCCACAGCGCTTCGGCGATCTCGAGCGCTGTGTCGATCCGGGCCGCTGCCAACTCCATCTCCCCCTTGAAGATGTGTAGGCGCCCCAGCTCGGCGGCCAGTGTGGCCAGGTCCTCATCGGGCTCGTCCTCCACGAGCACGGTGTAGGCCCGCTCCATGCGCTCGACGGCGGGCTGCAGTCGGCCGAGTCTCCACTCAACAACTCCAAGGCGAGCGGAGACCCTCGCGGCGGGGTGGGACATGCCTTGTTCCTCGAAGAGGTCGAGGGATCTTCCGAACAGAGCTTGCCCCTCCTCTCGGCTCCCCCGCACGACCGCCATCTCGCCGGCACGTTCGAGCAGCCGCGCCTGCTCGTCGGGATCGTCGCTCAGCTCGACGGCCTGCTCGAAGTAGCGTTGCGCCTCCTCGCTCGCGGCGAGCGAGGCCGCTCGCTCGGCGGCGCGCGCCAGCTGCTCGCGTGCCTTCTGCTTGATCTCTGCCGAGTCGCTGGCGTCCGGCGCCGCCTCGTAGGCGGCCAGGTAGTGGGAGGCGACGACCTCGACGATTTCTTGCTCGGCGGGCCCCCAGGCCTGCTCGAAGTGGTCGGCGGCCACCAGGTGGAGCGTCTTTCGCTCCTTACGGGAGAGGGTTTCGTAGGCGACGCGCTTGAGCAGGTCTTGCAGGAAGCCGTACTGGCCCCGCTCGGGTGAGCGCGGGTCGGCCTGGACCGAGAGGACCTCCTAGCGCGTGAGCGAGGCGAGCAGCGGCTCGAGCTCGGCCTCGGCGAGCTCGCTGACCGCCGCCAGCGCGCTGCGCGTGAACGTCTTACCCAGCACAGCGGCGTCCTGAACGAGCCGCCGCTCGTCGGCGCTGAGGCCGTCGAGGCGGGCGGCGATCAGTGAGTGCAGCGTCTCGGGCACATCGAGCGCCTCGATCGTGCCGGTCGGGCGGTAGCTGTCGCCGTGGCGCTCTAGCAGGCCGCGGTCGAGCAGCATCCGCACCGTCTCGACGGTGTACAGCGGCACGCCCTCGGACCGAGCGAGAATCTGCTCCTGCAGCTTCGCCGGAAGGCCGGGGACGAAACCGTCGAGCAACTCCTCCATCATCGTCGGGCTGAGCGGCTCGAGCGAGATGCTCGTGTTCCGGCTCGCCTTGCCGAAGTCACGATCGCGCTCGTGCAGCTCCGGGCGGGCGAGCGCGAGCACGAAGATCGGGTGCGAGCGTGCCCACTCGAGCAGATACTCGACAAACGCGAGCATCGACGCGTCCGCCCACTGCATGTCCTCGAACACCAACACGGTCGGATTCGTCTCTGCCATCCGCTCGAAAAACAGCCGCCAAGCCGCGAACAGGTCGTCACGCTGATGGCTCGCGCGCTCCTCCAAGCCGAGCAAGTGCGCCAGCCGCGGCTCGATCCACGACCGCTCCTCGGTCTCGGAAACATGCTCCTCGACCGCGGCCCCCAGCTTGGCGCGCGCCAAGTCCGGCCTCTCGCCCTCGAGGATCCCGGCCCGCATGCGCACAATCTCGGCCAGCGCCCAATAGGCCACCCCTTCCCCATAAGCGAGACAGCGACCCCGATGCCAGAACACCGTCTCGGCCAGACCATCGACGTACTTGAAAAACTCCCAGGCCAGGCGCGACTTGCCGATCCCGGCGATCCCGACAACCGAGACCAGATGCGCCCGCTGCTCCTCGGCCGAAGCGTGGAAGAGCTCTTTAACGAGCCGAAGTTCCCGGTCTCTGCCCACAAACGGTGGCTCCAAGCCCTCCGACTTGAGCGCACCCGCCCGGCCGGCCGTGACCCGCAACGCGCGATACAGCGGCACCGCCTCGGCCTTTCCCTTCAGCTCGAAGCTCCCGGCACCTTCGTAGAGAACCGCAGCCTCGGTCGCACGCTTCGTCGCTTCACCAACCAACACCGCGCCCGGGTCAGCGGCAGACTGAACCCTGCTCGCCGTATTGACAAGATCGCCCGCGACCATCCCCTGACCCTCAGCGGCGAGCGTGACCGCAGCCTCGCCCGTCAACACACCAACCCTCGCCTTCAGGGCCGAATCGAGCTCGGGAATCGCCCGCACAAGGTCGAGCGCCGTCCGCACTGCCCGCTCCGCGTCGTCCTCCTGCGCCACCGGCGTCCCCCACACCGCCATCACGGCATCACCGATGAACTTCTCCACCGTCCCCCCATACAGAGAAACCAGCCGGCGACACGCGTCGAAATAACGCGTCAGAAGCTCACGCACCTCCTCCGCATCACGCGACTCCGACAACGCCGTAAAACCAACCAAATCCGCAAACAACACCGAAACAAGGCGGCGCTCGGCGGCCGGCGCTAGCCGCTCGCCAGCGACAGCGCCAGCACCAGCGACCTGGGCTGGCTGGAGCGCACTCCCGCACTCTCCACAAAACTTGACTGTCTGCGGGTTCGCCGCCCCACACGAAGGACACTCAAGCGCGAGGCTATGCCCGCACTCGCCGCAGAACTTGCGACCCGATTCGTTCCCAGCGCCGCAGTTCGGACAGACCGTCACGATCGGAGACTATGACGGACCCCGCCTCTGACCAAGCGGACTCCAAGACAAGGAGGTTCAGTATGGCAACAGCGCTGCTTGCCGAGGAACTCTGGAAGCTGATCGAGCCGCTCCTGCCGGTGCGCAAGCGTCGCTACCGTTTGCCCGGCCGCAAGCGGGCCGACGACCGAAGCATGCGCGTGCGAGACCGGTTGCGAGTCTTCGACTCGTGGTCTGTGACCATCGAGATGTTCGCGTAGCAGAGCTCGAAGCTCCCGGGCGAGGTAGCCCTCTGGGTGCGCGGTCATGTTGATCAGCGGCCCCAGTTGACAGGTTCACCAGCCGCTATCGGCGGTGGCGAGTGTTCAGTAGCCGAAAGACCTTGCCGTTACAAGCTTCGCGCCCTTCACGCAGCGGATTTGTTCTGCGCTCGGGAGATCGCGCCGCGCACACACGTATCCGAGGACGACTGCCCCCACGCGACGGTTGGCCCGGCGTCGGAAATACGCGGTCATCAGATACCGCGCCGACGAGCAACCCACGTTTGGGCTCGCACGAAGGTGCCAACCAATCCCGATCGACAACGTTCCACACGACCGGGTGCGAACGGGGCTGCCCGAGGTCCGGGCGGCGGCCGCTCCGCAGGCAACCCCGACAGCCAGCGCGGCGACGACGAAGATCAACTTCACATCTCGAGTGTAGGGGTGTAGCGCCGCCGTCAAGCAATGGCGATGGGTGGTCTCACAGCCTCGCGCCCTGAAGAGCCGTAGCGCAAACGTCTTCCGGCTGAGGTCCGATCTTCGGAATGGTCGCGAATAGGAGGTCGCGGAGACGATCGTTGTTCTCGCTGAAGACCTTGATGACCTGCTCGTGTGAGACCGGTTCGGTGCCTTCGACTCCAACATCGTGGTCTGTGACCATCGCGATGCAGGCGTAGCAGAGTTCCAGCTCCCGACAGAGATATCCCTCGGGGTACTGCGTCATGTTGATCACGTCCCACCCGGCGTCATGGAACCACTTCGACTCGGCCCGAGTCGAGAAGCGCGGCCCCTGGATCGTGACGACGGTGCCGCCGTCGCGCACCGGGATGTCGAGCGCAACAGCGGTCGCGACCAGGAGCCGCCTGAGGTCGGGGCAGTACGGGTCCGCAGCCGAGACGTGGGTCGTCTCGGGCCCGTCGTAGAACGTGTCCTCGCGGCCTGTCGTCCGGTCGACGAACTGGTCGCAGACGACGAACTCGCCGAGCTCGAGCTCCGCCTTCAGCGCGCCGGACGCATTCGGGCCGATGATCCGCCGGACGCCGAGCTCCTTCATCGCCCAGACGTTCGCCCGGTAGGGAATCCGGTGCGGCGGCAGCTCGTGCTTCCGTCCGTGGCGCGGAAGAAACGCGATGCGCTTGCCCCCGATCTCCCCGATCACGAACGGCGCCGACGGGCTGCCGTAGGGCGTGTCGACCTCGACCTCCTCCACGTCCTCGAGGAGCGAGTAGAAGCCCGAGCCGCCGAAGATCCCGATCTCCGCCTGCGCCATCGAGCGTTTGAGGCTATCCGCTGGCGAGAAAACCGCGGGCATCTACAGCCCGTACGGACTGTCGTCCTCACTGCAAAAGGAGACCGTCATGAAGGCCGCCACTCGCACGGCGCTCCTGGCTGCCGCCGTCGCAGCAATCGCTGCGGTCGCTGCAGCGTCGGCAGGTGCCGCCGTCTCTCTTAGACAGCTCAGCTCGGATCCGTTCACGAACACCTCGAGCCAGCATCGAACGGAGGTCGAGCCCGACACGTTCGCATTCGGCTCGACGATCGTCTCCGCGTTCCAGGTCGCGCGCTTCTTCAGCGGCGGCTCCAACGACATCGGCTTCGCCACGTCGAACAACAACGGCACCACCTGGCAGAACGGCTTGCTGCCGGGCATCACCACGTTCGCCGGAGGCGGTAGCTTCGACCGCGCCAGCGACCCTTCCGTCGCCTTCGACGCCCGTCACGGTGCCTGGCTGATCTCGTCGCTCGTCCTTCGCGGGTCGAGTGCCGTGGGAGTCGTGACCAGCCGCTCGGTCGACGGCGGGCACACCTGGGGCGCCCCGATCGCCGTGACGACGAGCGGCGCGGACAAGAACTGGGTCGTCTGCGACGACAACGCCGCGAGCCCGTTCTTCGGCAACTGCTACACCGAATGGGACCAGCCGGCCAACGGAGGGCTGATCCGGATGAGCACGTCGACGAACGGCGGGCTCACTTGGGGGCCGGCTCTCACGAGTGCCGACTCCGCGCGTGGACTCGGCGGCCAGCCGGTCGTGCAGCCAAACGGAACGGTGATCGTTCCCTACTCGAGCTCGTCCTTCGGCTCTGTCCGCTCGTTCCGGTCGGTGAACGGCGGCGCGTCGTGGCGCGTGTCTGTCCAGGTCTCCACGATCACCGACCATCTGGTGGCCGGTGGGCTGCGAACCGAGCCCTTGCCGTCGGCGGAGACCGACGCCACCGGCAAGGTCTACGTCGTCTGGCAGGACTGCCGGTTCCGCCCGAGCTGCGCCAGCAACGACCTCGTGCTGAGCACGACGACCCAGGCCACCTATCCAACCTGGTCGGCCGTGACGCGGATTCCGATCGACGCCGTCACGAGCAGCGTCGACCACTTCATCCCGGGCCTTGCCGTCAACCGCGCCACCTCAGGCGCGACCGCTCGCCTGGGCCTCGCCTACTACTACTACCCCAAGGCGGCGTGCACCTTCTCGACCTGCCAGCTCGACGTCGGCTACGTCACCACGGGGAACGCCGGTGCAACCTGGAGCACGCCGACGCAGCTTGCCGGGCCTCTGTCCCTCTCCTGGATCGCAAGCACGAGCCAGGGAAGGATGGTCGGCGACTACATCTCGAGCTCCTACGTGAACGGCGGCGTGCTGGCGGTCTTCGCGTCCGCGTCCGCGCCCTTCGCCGGGCTTTTCAACGAGGCGATGTTCACGACGACCGCCCCGCTGCCCGGATGAGTCAGTCGACGCTCTCGGACGCGGCCGAGGCGTACGCGAGCTGGAGATTCGCCAGCACCTGCTGGAAGTCGCGCAGGGCGTCCTGTGGAGCCGAGCCGTCAAGCACGGGCAGGAGGGCCTTCAGGGCCTCGATCGAGAGCCGCGTCTGGTCGAGGTCCTTCGCGTCGCCACCGAGCCTGTGGTATCCGAGCGAGGAAACCGTGTAGAGCGTCTGCAGGAGCAAGTCCGAGACCTTGAGCTTGGCGAGCTCGGCCTGGAGCTCCTCGACCAGCTTCTGCTCCTCGACGGAGGGCTCGTCGGGCTCAGCCACGGGCCAGAAACCTCCGCTTCTGCGTCGGTTTGTGTCGACCGGTCATTTCCGACGGACGCCCGGGGAACCCGTGCGTCCTGATAGCGGCGCCGCAAGCGGCGCCTCGGGCCAGAAACCTCCGCTTCTGCGTCGGTTTGTGTCGACCGGTCATTTCCGACGGACGCCCGGGGAACCCGTGCGTCCTGATAGCGGCGCCGCAAGCGGCGCCTCCGGCCAGAAACC
>JBARRQ010000064.1:0-7503 GCA_049644305.1 Gaiellaceae bacterium | reverse complement strand
CTCAACACGCAGACGTTCAACGCCAACCAGGACGAGCTGCACGGCACCGCGACCGCGTCCGTCGCGGCCGCCCCGCAGAACGGCGTAGGGATCGTCGGCCTCTATCCGCAGGCGAACCTCCAGCTCTGGGATGCAAGCCCCGACGGGGCGCTGACGGTCGGATCAGAGATCCAGGGGCTCCACGCTGCGATGAAGCGCGGACCGAGCGTGATCAACCTGAGCCTCGGCGGCTTCGACCGCATCCCAATCGAGGAGCAAGCGATCATGGAGGCCTTCGGGAACGGCTCTCTGATCGTCGCCTCGGCAGGAAACGACCGGGCGGAAGGCAGCGCCCTCTCGTATCCGGCCTCGTTCCCGCACGTGCTCACGATCGGCGCCACCAACGAGGCCGACACGGTGGCGACCTTCTCGAGCGCCTCTCCCAAGATGGACCTCTCCGCGCCCGGCGAGAACATGACCGTCGCCGTGCCGACGCTCTGGAACGCCTCCGGTTACGCCTCGTACGACGGGACGAGCTTCTCGGCGCCCCTCGTCTCCGCGGCATCGGCCGCAATCTGGACGCTTCGCCCTACGCTCACGAACACGCAGTTGTTCGAGGTGATGCGCCGATCCGCCCGCGACGTCGGCCAGAGAGGCTGGAATGCGGACACGGGATACGGCGTGCTCGACATTCCCGCCGCGCTGGCGAGAAAGGCCCCGGCGCCCGACCAGCAAGAGCCCAACGAAGACATCTACCTCGTCAAGCCGAACGGCCTCTTCCGGAGCGGGCACGCGCTGTTGACCGCGCCCGGCCGCCCGAATCGGGTGCTCGCGGACCACGTGGAGCAGGCAGACGACCCGGAGGATGTGTTTCGGACGTACCTGCCCGCGAAGGGCCATCTGATCGTCACCGTGAAGCCGACTGCGAACGTCGACCTCGAAGTCTGGGGCAGGCACACGCGCACCGTCTACGAGCGGGGCGCGGCTGCGAAGCGCGACCTCCTTGCCTCGTCCGCACACCCCGGTAGCCGCTTCGAGCGGGTGACGATCCGAGGCCGTGGCGTCGGCCAGTACATCTACGTCGACGTCTTCCTGCCGAAGCACGTGCGCGAGGCGAGCTACACGCTCAGCCTCGCGACCTCTCCACGGTAGCGGCGACGTAGTCGACCGCTGCGCCGAGCCGGACCTGCGGCTTGCGCACACGCACCCGGGCGCGCTCGAGCGGGAAGCGGTCGAGCAGAGCGTCCGCCACTGCCGCCGCGATCGCCTCGAGGAGATGGAATTGCCGGCTCGACGAGACCTCGCGCACGAGCTCGACAACGTCGCGGTAGTCCACCGTCTGGTCGATCCGGTCGGCCCCGGGCTCGCGCAGCTCGAGCTCGAGGTCGTAGACGAACGGCTGCTCTCGCTCCCGCTCCTCCTCCTCGACCCCATGGCGCCCCGGAATCTCGAGGCCGGCGACCTCTACCACGGCGTTCACGAGGCGGCCGCGGCGGCTGTCAGCGCCTCGACATGCTCGCGTACGTCGTGCACCCGCAGGATCGTCGCTCCGCGCTCGTAGGCGGCCACCGCAGCTCCGACGCTGGCTGCGGTCGAGCCGGTCGTCGCGTCGGGGTCGCCGAGCAGCTTCCCGAGCGAGCTCTTCCGCGAGAAGCCGATCAGGACCGGACGACCGATCGCCGTCAGCTCGTCCAGGCGGCGGATCAGCTCGAAGTTCTGCTCGACCGTCTTGCCGAAGCCGATCCCCGGGTCGAGGCACACACGCTCTTCCGCGATTCCGGCCTCGACCGCTGCGCGCAGGCGTCCTTCCAGGAAGGCGGCGACCTCCGAGACCACGTCGTCGTAGCGCGGGTCCGCCTGCATGGTCCTCGGCTCCCCGCGCATGTGCATCAGGCAGAGGTACGACCCGGCTTCGGCCACGACCTCGGCCAGAGCAGGATCACCGCGCAGCGCGGTGACGTCGTTCACGAGCTCAGCCCCGAGGCCGAGGGCCGCGCGGGCAACCTCCGCCTTCGAGGTGTCGATCGAGACGGGCACCGTTCCTTGCAACTGCTCGAGCACCGGCACGACCCGCCTCAGCTCCTCGCCGGCGCTGACGCCCTCCGAGCCCGGCCGCGTCGACTCGCCGCCGACGTCGACGATCGCAGCACCCTCGGCCAGCATGCGCCGTGCGGAGGCCGACGCGTCGCCCGGGTCGAGGTTGAGGCCGCCGTCCGAGAACGAGTCCGGCGTGACGTTGACCACCCCCATCACGGACGGACGCGGAAAGCGCTGTTCGATCGGAGGCCTCATCCGTCGGTAGGTTAGGGCCATGGGGGACGTAGAGGTACGCCGCGCGGCAGCGTGGCGGTTCGTGCGCGCGATCGTCCGCGCGCAGGCCTACGGCGTGAACGGCGCCGTCCTCTCAGGCCTGCTGTGGCAGTCGGGAGCCGTGTCCGCGCCGCTCGTCGTCAAGTACGCGATCGACCACGGGATCGTGCCGCGCGACCACCACACCCTCCTCCTCTGGCTGCTCGTGCTCCTGGCGGTCGGCCTGCTGGAGGTCTGCGCCGGGGCCTTCCGGCACCTGTACGCGATCCGCAACCGCTCGCACACGGACGCGCGCGTGCGGGACGCGATCTTTGCGCACGCCCTCCGCCTCGACGCCGCCTATCACGACCGCGTCGGCCCCGGCGAGCTGCTCAGCCGCGCCTCCTCCGATTCCCTGCACGTGGCGCGGATGATGGACGCGATCGGCCACACGATCGGCTACGTGCTCACCGTCGTCGCGGTCGCGGTGGTGATGCTCGTCCTCGACGCTCAGCTCGCGCTCGTCGTCCTAATCCCGGTGCCGCTCATCAGCATTGGCGCCTGGCTTTATTCACGCAGGTACGAGCGCTGCACGCGGCAGCTGCAGGAGTCGTGGGCCGAGGCGTCGACGCTCGTCGAGGAGACGGTGAGCGGGATCCGCGTGGTCAAGGGCCTTGGCGCCGGGGATGCCCTCTCGACACGCTTTCGCGGCCGCAGCGCCGAGATCAAGGACCGAGCTCTGCACCTTGCGCGGCTCGACGCGATGTTCATCCCGGTGCTGGAGATGCTGCCGCTGCTCGGGATCGCCGCGGTGCTCTGGTTCGGCGGCCGCAGGGTCCCCGACAAGCTCTCGGTGGGGTCGTTCGTGGCCTTCAACGCCTACGTGGTGATGCTCGTCTGGCCGCTGCGCGTGCTCGGCCAGCGCGTGACGACGGTGCAGAAAGCGCTCGCCGCGAGCGGCCGGATCACGGAGGTCCTGGAGGCCGAGCCGCGGCTCCTCGAGCCTCGGCGCCCCGAGGAGCTCGAGCGGCCCGTCCGCGGCGACATCCGGCTCGAGGGCGTGCGCTTCGGCCACGCGGGCGACCGCGCGGTGCTCGACGGACTGGATCTCCACATCGCGCCGGGTGAGTCGCTCGCGCTGGTCGGTGCCACGGGCTCGGGCAAAAGCACGGTCGCGGGACTGCTGGCGCGCCTGTACGACCCCGAGGACGGCCGCGTCCTGCTGGACGGCCACGACCTGCGTGCGCTTCGCCTGGCCGACGTGCGGCAAGCGGTGGCGCTCGTCTTCGAGGAGACGTTCCTGTTCAGCGAGAGCGTGCGCGAGAACATCCGCGTCGGCCGGCCTGGCGCGGACGACGACGATGTCCACCGCGCGGCCGAGCTGGCGGGCGCAGCTGCGTTCGTCGACAACCTGCCGGACGGCTACGAGACGGTCCTCGGCGAGCGCGGCTTCTCATTGTCGGGCGGCCAGCGGCAGCGCATCGCGATCGCCCGCGCGATCCTCGCCGACCCGGCGGTGCTCGTCCTCGACGACGCGACCTCGGCGGTCGACGCGACCAAGGAACACGAGATCCGCGCCGCACTGGCCGGGGTGATGCGCGACCGCACGACCCTGGTGATCGCCCACCGGCCCGCGACGATCGCGCTCGCCGACCGCGTCGCCCTGCTCGAGGGCGGCCGGATCGTCGAGGAAGGAACGCACCGGGAGCTGCTGCGCCGCTCGGCCCGCTACCGGGCCCTGCTCGCGCTCGAGAGCGAGGCAGCCTGATGGAGCGAGCCTCGGCGCGGGAGGTCTGGCGCGAGACGCGCGGGCTCGTCCGCGCGGTCCAGCCGCTGTACCTCGGCGCGGCCGTGGCCGTGATCGTTTCCACCCTGATCACGCTCGCCGGCCCAGCGCTCGTCCGCTATGCAATCGACTCCGGGATCTCCAAGCACGACCTGCACCCGCTGGACGTGGCAGCGCTCGCGCTCCTCGGTCTGGCTGCCGCAAAGCCGCTCGTCGTCCGGGCGCAAACGCTCCTGGCGGCAACCGCGAGCGAGCGCTTCCTCGACAGCCTGCGGGCGGCGGCCTTCGACAAGTTGCAGGCGCTGCCGCTCGGCTTCTTCGAGCAGGAGCGGACCGGGGTGCTCGTGTCGCGTCTCACCTCGGACGTGCAGGCCCTGGACGAGTTCCTGCGCGAGGCCCTGGTCGAGGTCGTGGGCAGCGGCTTGCAGATCGCGCTGACCGTGGCTGTGCTCGTCGTTCTCTCGCCGACCCTGGCCATGGTGTCGCTCGTCGCGCTGCCCGTCCTCGTCGCCTCGAGCTGGGCGTTCCATCACAGCGCGGGCCGGGCCTACCACGCGATCCGTGACCGGGTCGCCGAGACGCTGACCGTGCTCCAGGAGGGGCTCTCGGGAGTGCGCGTGGTGCAGGCCTTCCGCCGCGAGCAGCGCACGCTCGAGGCCTACAAGCCGCGGAGCCGCGCCCAGATCGGCGCCTGGCGGCGCGCGTCGTTCGTGAACATCCGGCTGTTCACGATGATCCCGCTCGCCCAGACGACGGCGCTCGTCGCGGTGCTGCTCGTGGCTGCGTCGATGTATCGCGACGGTGCGATCACGCAGGGGACGATCGCCGCGTACGTGCTGTACCTCGTGCAGCTGTTCGACCCGATCGCGCGCTTCAGCGAGTGGCTCGGCGAGTTCCGCCAGGGGCTCGCCGCGCTCGGCAAGGTCGTCGGGCTACTGCGGACCGAGAACGCGGTCACCGACCGGCCGGGCGCGGTCGAGCTGCCCGCCGACGGCACGCTCGAGCTGCGCGAGGTCACCTTCGGCTATGGGGGCGGCGCGCCGGTGGTGAAGGAGGTGTCGCTGCGGCTCGAGGCGGGCGAGCACGTAGCGCTCGTCGGCGTCACCGGCGCCGGAAAGTCGACGCTCGCGAAGCTGCTGACGCGGCAGTACGACCCACAGCACGGCGCGATTCTCGTCGGCGGGTTCGACCTGCGCGACGGCACGCTCGAGTCGCTGCGCCGGCGCATCGTGATGCTGCCCCAGGAGGGCCATCTCTTCAGCGGCTCGATCGCGGACAACGTGAGGCTCGCCGACCCCTCCGCCTCGGACGAGGCCGTGCTGCACGCGCTCGACCAGATCGGCACACGCGAGCGGTTCGAGTCGCTCCCGAACGGAATTCACACCGACGTCCAGACGCGCGGAGTGCGGCTCTCGGCCGGCGAGCGGCAGCTGGTCGGAATCGCGCGTGTAGCCCTCGCCGACCCGGCGGTGATCGTGCTCGACGAGGCAACGTCCAGCCTCGACCCGGCGACCGAGGCGGCAGTCGAGCGGGCCCTCGCGGCGGTGGTGTACGGGCGAACTGTGATCACGATCGCGCACCGCCTCTCCACGGCGGAGCGGGCCGATCGCGTCGTCGTCATGGACCGCGGCCGCGTGGTCGAGGCCGCCTCTCACGAGGAGCTGGTCAGGCAGGGGGAGCGCTACGCGCGGCTCTGGGCCTCCTGGCGGGCCGGCACCGCAGCCGGCAGTGCCTAAAGCGCTACGCCCGACCTGATTAACTCATCCCGGCGAAGTCGTCATGGCTCGCGCGGAGCGCGAGCCGGACTTCGTCGGGCCCCTAGCCCTTGGCGCCTTCGGGCGGCGGGGGCTGCATGGTGGCGCCCGGGAAGGGCAGCGGCCGTGGGCGCGGCTGCGGGCGGCGCTTCGGCTCTTCGGCCGGCTTCTCGGAAGGCCCGATGGGAGCCTCCTCCGGGAAGACCTGCTCCTCGGTCTCGCCGGCAAGAAGCCGCTCGAACTGGTCCTTGTCGATCGTCTCGCGCTCGATCAGGATTCCCGAGAGCCGGTTGAGGTCGGCCATGTGCTCCTTGAGCACCGTGACGGCGAGGGCATGCGCCTCCTCGATCACGCGCCGGATCTCGTCGTCGATCTCGCGAGCGATCTCCTCGGAGTAGTCGGGCTCGTTACCCATCTCCCGCCCGAGGAACGGCATGTCGTGGTTCCGGCCGAGCACGCGCGGGCCGAGCTTCTCGCTCATGCCGTAGCGCATGATCATCTGCTTCGCGGTCTGGGTGACCTTTTCGAGGTCGTTCGCGGCGCCCGTCGTGACCTCGTGGAAGACGAGCTCCTCCGCGGCGCGGCCGCCGAGGATCGCCGCGAGCTGGTGCATGAGCGCGGTCTTCGTCGTCAGGTAGCGGTCCTCACGCGGTAGCGAGATCGTGTAGCCGAGCGCCTGGCCGCGGCTGATGATCGAGATCTTGTGCACCTCGTCGGTGTGCTCGAGGTAATGGCCGACGATCGCGTGGCCGAGCTCGTGGTAGGCCGTGATCTTGCGCTCCTCCTCGGAGAGCAGCCGCGTCTTCTTCTCGGGGCCGGCGATCACGCGCATGATCCCCTCCTCGAGCTCCTCCTGCTCGATCGTCTTCTTGCCGCGGCGTGCGGCGAGCAGCGCCGCCTCGTTGACGAGGTTCGCCAGGTCGGCGCCGGTGAAGCCCGGCGTGCCGGCGGCGAGCGTGTCGAGGTCGATCTCCGGCGCGATCGGCTTGCCCTTGGCGTGCACCTCGAGGATCTTGCGGCGCCCGATCCGGTCGGGCCGGTCGACGACGATCTGCCGGTCGAAGCGGCCTGGGCGGAGCAGAGCCGGGTCGAGGATGTCGGGCCGGTTGGTGGCCGCGATCAGGATGATGTTGTCCTTCAGCTCGAAGCCGTCCATCTCGACGAGGAGCTGGTTCAGCGTCTGCTCGCGCTCGTCGTGACCGCCTCCGAGCCCGGCGCCGCGGTGACGGCCGACAGCGTCGATCTCGTCCATGAAGACGATGCACGGCGCCGCCTGCTTGGCCTGCTCGAAGAGGTCGCGGACGCGCGAGGCGCCGACACCGACGAACATCTCGACGAAGTCGGAGCCAGAGATCGAGAAGAACGGAACGCCCGCCTCTCCGGCGACCGCGCGCGCGAGCAGCGTCTTGCCGGTGCCGGGCGGGCCGTACAGGAGCACGCCCTTGGGGATCCGCGCGCCGAGTGCCTGGAATTTCTTCGGGTTCTCGAGGAATTCCTTGATCTCCTGGAGCTCCTCGACGGCCTCGTCAACACCCGCGACGTCCTTGAAGCCGATCTTCGGCGAGTCCGGCGCCATCCGCTTCGCGCGCGACTTGCCGAAGCTCATCACCTTGGACCCGCCGCCCTGCACCTGGTTCATCAGGAAGATCCAGAACCCGAACAGCAGCACGAACGGGAGCAGCGACGTCAGGAACG
>JBARRQ010000063.1:0-9006 GCA_049644305.1 Gaiellaceae bacterium | reverse complement strand
CCGAGGACATCCTCGGCGGCGCTGGCGCGACCATCATGGGCCGGAACATGTTCGGCGGCGGCCCGGGACCGTGGGACGAGTCGTGGAAGGGCTGGTGGGGAGACAATCCGCCCTTCCACCATCCCGTTTTCGTCCTCACTAGCCATCCGCGCGAGCCGCTGGAGATGCAGGGCGGAACGACGTTCCACTTCGTCACGAACGGGATCGAGTCGGCGCTCGAACAGGCGCGGGCAGCAGCCGGCGAGAAGGAGGTGTCTCTCGGGGGCGGGGCGTCCGTCGCGCAGCAATACCTCGCATCCAGCCTGCTCGACGAGATCGTCGTCTCGGTCGTCCCGATCCTGCTCGGAGGCGGCGCTCGGCTGTTCGAAAACGTGGGAGATGTGAAGCTCGAGCAGGTCGAGTCGGTCGAGGCGCCCGGGGTGACTCACATCAGATACGCCCGGGCATAGCTCTTTGCTGGAGCGCACGGCGCACGCGGAGTGCGTGCGCCCCCAACCGTTTCACCTCACTCGAGCCGAGAATCCGGGCTTGGCGATTACGCCCTGGAACGTGACCGCTGCCGAGCCTCCGGGCGAGAGGAATCCGTCACTCCTTGAGCTGCAATCGGTCGGTCTTCTCGTTTGAGTATCCGCTCTCGGCGACATCCCTCGGCATAGCAGCATCCTTGGAGTGGCCCCTTGGATGGGCGAGCGTTCCGGAATGACGCCATAGGATTGCGCCGTGCCGTTCACGCTCAGGAACATCAAGGAGGATCTGGAGGACATCGGCTCTAAGTTTGACGGCGCGCCGGACCTGGAGTTCCGCGCGGCGACCAAGGCGCTCGCGCTCGAGAAATCCGCCCTGAGCTACCAGCGCGTCCCGCCCGGCTATCGCTTTCCGTACGGCCACACGCACATGAAGCAAGAGGAGGTGTACGTGGTCCTGCGCGGGCGCGGGCGGATGAAGGTCGACGACGAGATCGTCGAGCTCAACGAATGGGACGCGGTGCGCGTCCCGCCCGGTACGTGGCGAGGCTACGAGGGCGGGCCAGAAGGCCTCGAGATCCTCGTCATCGGCGCGCCCAACCTCGGCGAGGATCCGCAAGAAGACGTCGACGGCCAGCGCGACTGGTGGGCTGACTAGCCGCTGGCGTAGTCGGCAAGATCCGGGATAGCAACCGTCATAGTGATGTCAGCCGCTCGGCTCGGCCAGCGTTGCTAAATGACGCCCGGTGTCGAACGTCAGTGATCGCCTTGAAAGACAGCTTCTACGTTGTTCCCATCGGGGTCGAGGACGAATGCGGCGTAGTACCCGGAATGATAATGAGGTCGCAGCCCAGGCCGTCCGTTGTCGACCCCTCCCGCCTCGACGGCTGCGGCGTGGAACGCATCAACCGTTTCACGGTCTGGAGCGGCGAACGCAATATGCACCGAACCGGCCGCCATTTCCTGCTCCCTGATCCAGAAGTCTCCGCGATCGTCGATCGCGAAGCCGGGCCCCAGCGAGCTTTCGACGACCCTGACACCGAAGGGCTGAAGCGCCCGCTCGTAGAACGCCCGACTCCGTGCCAGGTCGCGTACTGGCAGACTCACATGATCAAACAGGCACCGTGGCCCACCTGGCACGGGTCAAGTATCCCGAACTAGGCGAAGGCTCGCTCTCATGGCCAGTGTTCGCGAATGACGCCCGAGCGCGTTTCGTCAGCCGATTTGCTCGGCGAGCCCGATGAGATGCCCTCGGGGCCTCGGACGTAGCAGAGCCGATACACGTCTCTGTACTGGACCACTTCGTCGACGAGCTGCGCGCCGTGCTCGCGGAGCCGGGCCAGCGTATCGTCGAGGTCGTCCACGACCACGTCCGATCCCGCGTCGTGGAATTTCAAGCGTCCTTCCGCGAAGCCGGCGGCGTGACGTTGGCGCAACGTGCGCATCACGTCGTCACGATGGTGGCAGTCCCAGTCTCCTGGCTCGAACCAGCGCCACTCGGCGTCGGGCGCGAAGATCGCCTCGAGTTCGTCGAAGTCGCCGCGGCGCCAGGCATCGAATCCCGGCTGCGCAATAGTCTGGCTCGAGCTGTTGCTCATCACGCGTCCTCCGCCGGCGTCGGTGAGAAATTTCCTAGACCCGCGTCCTTCCCTTGAGTCGAGCCGGAGGAATCGAAGGCTGCCGCGTTCAAGGCGGCCTCGGGGTCGGTGCGACGCAGGACACCGACCAGCCTGCCGTCGGAGCGGGTTACGACCACGCTCGTCAGCTTCTGGCTCTGCATCCGCTCGACGATCGCCGCCAGCGTGATGCTCGGCCGCACGGTGCTCGGCCCGGCCGTCATTACCGCTTCGACCGCGAGGTCCTCCTCCGAGGCGAGTGCCTTGCGGCCGAGCCGCCCGAGCACGACCCCGGATGCGTTGACGACGATGCAGGTGTCCCAGCAAGCGGCGGTGACCTGGCGCCGCACTTCTTGCAGCCGCTCCTCGAGCTGGCACGTGGGAACGTCGGCGCGCGCATGCTCGCCCGTGCGTGCGCCCGTCGTCCCCTCCAGCGGTAGCCCGAACGAGCCCCAGTCGGCCTTGCCAGCGACGTAGTCGTACACCCGTGTGAAGCCGATGCTCTCGAGCCGCCACGCGGCTCGCGGGCTCATGTCTCACTGGTAGTCGTGGCAGTAGACGATCACCGGCCGCTCACGCTCGAGCCGCCGCGTCGTCTCCGCATCAAGCGTCTTCAAGGGGATGTTGACCGAGCCGGGAAGATGCTCCTCCTCGAACTCCTCGTGTGGCAGCACCTCGACAAGCTGCGCGCCCTCCGAAACGAGCCGCTGTACGTCATCCCGGTCGATCGGCGTCGGCATCAGTCCCCCTCGCTCAAGACGTCGCCGAACACGATCCGGCCGGCCTCGATCGCCTCCGGCAGTGAAATCGGATGGCCGCCGACGTCCCGATGCTCCGCGAGATAGCGCTCGGCGTTCGCGCGCGTCTCGAAGAAGTTGAACACGTCGCAGCAGCCGCGGAAGCTCGGCCCCAGGCAACAAGCACTCCCGCTCAGGACCAACGCCTCCTCTGGCTCCCACCAGGCTCCGTCGCTCGGGTCGAGCCGGACCCGGATCTCGCCGCGGCTGAGCGGGTCGCGCGAGTAGATCTCGACCGGCAGTCCGAGGATCGGCGCGATCCCGAGCGCGTCGATCGCGCACATCGCCTCCACCCAGCGCTCGCCGTCGATCAACACCTTGTGCCCACGCGGCTTGGCCGAGAACGGATACGCCACCAGCGGGCAGCCGTTCGCATCGACGTGGACAAGGTCCTCGCGCGCGAGAACAGCAAGTGTTTCGTCGGGGTCGATTCCGAGTCCCGTCGCGGTGGCGCGGGTCGCTTCTCCGCTCGGCGGTCGCGCGGCCGCGAACTCACGCAGGATCCAGAAGTAGAGCTCGCGCTCCGCAGCCGAGAGACGACCTGCCCGCGCCGCGCCCGTGCGCTCCGGGCGAATGTCGGCCGCGCGCAGCGCATCGAGCGCGCGTGTCTCGCGCTCGACAGTCACCGCGGGTCCCCGTTGCGGTTCTTCACGAGGTATGCCCGATAACGGGCACGGTGCGTCTCGGCATCGAACTCGCCCTCCCAAACGCCGAGCGCGTTCTCCAGCCAGCGATAACGCTCATGCCTGCTCTCGAACCGCAGCGTCGCGGCGACGGCCCACCTGCGGCTCGCCTCGTTCTCGCGCCGCGCAAACCCGCGCGCTTCGATGCGCACACGCGCGCCCTCTTCCGTCTCAATAACCGCGAGCGGGTTCATCGCGCAAACGAGCTTGCCCGGCCGTTCGAACAGCGTCCAGGCAAGCTGACCCGCGATCGCGGGCCCGGCGACGCTGCCGTCGCCGCTCCCGATCAGCTCGCCCTCCCCATCCCAAGTCAGTGGCTCCATCTCCGAGCGGTAGACCAACTCCGCGTCGAACAGATGCTCGAACACCGTCAGCGGCCCCGCGCCTCGCGCAGAAGCGCGTCGCGCACCCAGCGCTCGTCCGGCTCTCCGGCAATCCCCGCTTCGGTGCGGAAGACCCGGCAGGACAAGGCATAGTCGCTCCGCTCCTCCGCGTGCGGGTCGACATCACGCCCTCCGACGCGGATCGTCGGGGAGCCAAGGAAGCGGAGCCGCTGCGCAGCGTCCTGATCGGGAACATCCAGAACGCGGATTTCCGGCTCCACGCCGACCTCGCGGCTCAGACGCCCGACCAGCTCGATCGCGCCAAGGTGGTTCGGACAGCCGGCGAGGGACAGGATCTCGACGAGCGGCCGGCCGCGATTCGCGTCTCGAGCCTTCGCAGTACCACCGTCGTTCTGAACTTCCATCAGCTCCTCCGCGCTCCTCGCGCGCTCGAAGACGGTCGGCGCCAAGGCGAAGATTGTTTCCCGGCGCGCGATGAGCAACGCGATCGCCGCAGCAAACGCGAGTGCGCCGACCGTGATGCCACCGATCAGCGCCAACGCAGCCACGCCGACGCAGGCGGCGATCAGTAGCGGCACGCCCAGCAGCAGATCGGCAGCAGCGCGAGGCCCGAGAGACCGAGTGTGTTCCGGATCTGACTCACTGCGTCTCCTCGATCCGGCAACAGGCGGCGACGTGCTCCTCGTTGTCCGCGAGCAGCGCGTGCGCGACCTCGAGCATCTTCAGCACCCGCTTGTCCGCGATCCGATTGAAGACGACCCGATGCTCCCGCCGCGCCTCGATGAAGCCGCACCAGCGCAGACAGGCGAGATGGTTCGAGACCTTCGGCTGGGGCACCCCGAGCCGCTGCACGAGCTCACCAACCGACAGCTCCCCCTCGTCGCGCAGCAGCTCGAGGATCCGCAGGCGCGTCGGCTCGCCCAGCCCGCGGAAGTACTTCGCGACCAGATCCGCCTCGACCGGCGCCTCCGGCAAGCGAAACGGCGCTTCAAGCTGCGACATCGACCGCGTCATATTCGAAGAAAGAGATATCACAATTGACCGACCCTCCGCAGAGGGATCAGGGTCCGGAGGCGTTCACCAGGAGGGGAGGAGAGATGATGCAATCGGCTTCGTGGAGGGTCGTTGTGGGCGTTTTCCATTCCGCTCGGATGGAGTCCGGGAGCGGACGGCACCTCGATGACGCGAAACCCCATCGCTCGCTAGGAGGCTCGCGCGACCACAGTGATCTCGACAAGCAGGCCGGCAACGAGGTCCGCGCGCACCGTCGTTCGTACCGGCTTCACTCCCGTGAACTTCTGCTCGTAGACGGAGTTGAACGCGGGGAAGTCAGCCAGGTCAACGAGGTGAACAAGGCACGAGATGACGTCGTCGAGCGATGCGCCGGCAGCCTCGAGGACCGTCTCGATGTTGTTGAAGGTCTGCTCGGTCTGCTCGACCAGATCGTCGCTAACCACCTTGCCTGTGTTCGGATCGAAGCCGCCTTGGCCGGACAGGAAGATCCACTCACCCACCGTCAGTCCCGGCGAATACGGCCCGGGGGGAGCGGGAACCTTGTCAGAGCTAATGAGAGCTTTCATGGATGGAAGCCTCCTTCGGCTAAGGGATGACCGGGGGAAGATCGTTAGAGCTGCCAGGCGAGGTTTCGGAGCACGGGAACGCGTTCGCCGTCGGCGGTGACGCCGTCCACGTCCAGCTCAGCCGAGCCGATCATGAAGTCGATGTGCTGGGCGCTCACGTTGGCGCGCTCGCGGTCCTCGCCCTCGACGAGGAACGAGAAGCCATTGCCGAGCGCGATGTGGCTCGAGGCGTTTTCGTCCAGCAGGGTGTTATAGAAGACAGTGTCGAGCAGGCCGATCCGCCCCTCGCCGTCGACGAGGGCGAGCTCGCCGAGCCGGCGCGCACCCTCGTCGACCTCGGTGAGGCCACGCAGCGCCTCTGCGTTCTCGTCGTCGTGAAGACCTCCTCGCTCGGGAGGTTCGAGAAATGTCGTAGGCCTTCCGCGGTCGAGAAGTGGGCGGTCGACCAGGTTGCAGTCGGTAGTAGGCCGATCGTCAGCTCGGTTCCAGGCCCGTGCAGCTCGATCGCGTTGAACCGCCGCTCCGTCAGCCGCGCGGCGTAGTCGCTCAACACCGCCCATGCGCTCGTCCCAGGCGGCGGGCGGGTCGGGCTCGTCGAGGCGCAGAGCCCGTCCATCACGTTCGGCGCGGTCACGCCACGCATCGAGATGCGCGCGCCGTTCTGCTCGGCGTGCTTGGTCCCGTGGAGGGAGAGCTCGGCGAGGCGGCTAAACACGTTGCGTGCTTCCCGGGAGCGCACGCCGCGCTCAGTCGATCCAGGCTGGGTCTACAAGGACGCCATCGCCGCCGTCTGGGCGATCGGAGCCGATGGCGATCAGCTCGAGGCCATCGTCCCCGGCTTCGAACGCCCGCACCGTTGCGGGGTTGACGCGAACAACATCCCAGCAGCGGAGCTCGCGGATCTCGTCGTCGAGCCTGACTTGGCCGGATCCACTGATGACGACGTAGGCCTCCTCCTGTTCGCGGTGGCTATGCGCCGAAGATGAGCGGACGCCCGGGCTATACCGCAGATAGGAGACGCCAAGGTGCTCGGAGTCGAGGTGCTTGCGCGCGAAGCGCCCCTCGATCCCGGGCGCGCGCTCGCCCAGAGAGTCCTCGACCTCCTCTTTCAGGTTCACGATCGCATACGCGCTCATCAGTTCTCCTCTCTATTGCGTCAGTGTTGGGTACCGGCCGGCAGGCTGAACACCGGAGCTGACGCTCCGGAAGCGCAAACCCGCATGACTTTCTCTTGGCAGGACATCAGGCGGCCTCTGGCGCCGACCGAAGACGTGACGGTGCTTCGTGGAGCGGGTCGGGAATGCGGTCGCCGAGTCGAAGCAGGAAGACTCCGGCCAACACCACGGCAAGCGCGCCACCCCACCAGATGGCGTCTGGATTGGTCTGCAGGAGCAAGCCGCCAATCGCCGGGCCGATGGCTAGGGAGCCGGTGAAGGTCAGACTGTAGAGAGACAGGTAGCGGCCGAGCAGATGGGCTGGAGCCATATCCGCGACCAGCGGCCCGAGAACGAGAATGTGTACGACTTCGCCGATTGCGAAGACGATCGCAACGCCGGCGAGGAGACTGGCCGCAGCGAGTTCCGAGTGGATCAGCGTCGCCGGCAACACCGCGAGGAGAGCGACCGCAAAAAGCGCGCTTGCCGCGGCGAAAGCGTGTGCGCGTCGCATCCGTGCCACGACGCGCACCGCCGGGATCTGCGCGATCACGATGAACGACGTGTTGACGAGAAAGATGATCCCGATCGCGCCGGGGCCGACCGGTGTATGGGTCTTTGCAAACGGCGACAGGATGTTCGAGAAGAACGTGTGGCCGACGACAACGAGCACGATGTTGAGTGCGATCACACTGACGAAGAGCCGATCTCGAGCGACGGCGCGAAAGCCGGTTCCGTTGGGTTCTGCCGCTGTGACGATCTCGGCGCGCGGGCTCGGCACGGCAGCAAGCACGATGAGCGCGAATCCGGCGAAGGTGACAGCGTCGAAGAGATAGAGAATCTGGAACGAACTCAGCCGCTGCGCGGCTGCGACGATGAAGCCTCCTACGGTCGCGCCGGAACCAATACCGAAGTTACCCGCCACGCGGTTAAGCGCGAAGGCGGCCGCTCGCTGCTCGGGCCTGATCAACCTGACCATCAATGTCCGGTTGGCCGTCCCTGCCGCGCCGAACCCGGCTCCGCCGACAATCGAGCAGGCAAACGCCTGCCAGGGACTGTCTACGAAGGCGAAGCCGGCGTAGCCAAGGGCGCTCGCCACGCTTCCTGCGACCACGATCGCTTTGGCGGAGTAACGGTCGAGCAGCGCTCCCGCCGGCGGGGTGACGATTGCCGCGGTCCCCATGATCGCCGCGAGAACCAGTCCGGCTGTCGACGTTGAAAAGCCACGGATCTGGTGCAGATAGATGATCTCAAAGGGAAGAACGAGCCCGTAACCGAAGAAGTTGAGGGCGTTTCCCGCTTGCAGGATCAGCACGGGGCGAGGCAGCCCGGTGCGCCAACCCGCGATGAGATGTGAGACGCGGCGGCTCATCCGTCAAGACCCCGGGCCACTAGCGGACAAGCACGGAACGCATTAATTGCTACTGGCTTCCGCCACCGTTCGCCGTGGTCGGCAGGCTCTCGAAGAAGGCCCTTCGAGGTCATCAGGCGCTCGCTCCTTGCGGGTTTGTTCGCCATCCCTCGTACCGTCACGCGATCCGGCCGTCGCGTTACGCCTCGCGTAGATCTTTTGGGGGACGGCTACGACAGCTGGGTGCTGACGAGAAGGACGGGCTCACGTCATGGAGGAACGAATGCCCTCCGGGACGGCCGAGGTGCGGCATCTCCACCGAGACGTGCGCCAGCTGTACTTCGTCTTAGCGGGGACGGCGACGGTGTGCTTCGACGATCGAGAAGAACTTCTGTCTGCCGGTGATGCTGTCGATGTCGCGCGGGGCCAGGCGCATCAGGTTCGCAACGACTCGGGCGAACCGCTCGAGTTCCTCGTCATCTCCACATCCGCGCCGCGACTCGCTAATGACGAGGGGAAGGTCGCAGCCGACACTAGTCCCGGTCAGCGCAACGCACCCCGGAGCGCAGTCAGTCTGCCGCGAGAAGCGATCCTACCCGATCAGTGCGGCCGGCGATTCACCGGCGAGCGCCTCCGGCGCGGCTGGGCGTCCTAGCCTCGCTTCCAGTTTCGGAACTGAGCAACGATCTCTTCCCGCAGCGCGGGCGGAAGCGACTCCTCGCGCGGGACCATGCCGGTCTGCTGAATCGTCACGCGGATCTGGTCGACGTAGGTATTGCAGCCGGCGCAGCGGGAGAGGTGACGCTCAAACCGTTCCTGCTCGTCGGGAGACAGCGCGCCGTCGAGGTAGTTTGTGACGACCTCGATCATCTCCTGGCAGCTGAACTCGTTGTTCACGGGGCCTCGGTGGTCAAGTAACCCTCGAGCGCGGCACGAACTTTCGAGCGCGCTCGGTGCAGAAGCACTCTCTGATTAGTCTCGCTGAGCTCGAGAACGCTACAGACCTCGGCGGAATCC
>JBARRQ010000062.1:0-42648 GCA_049644305.1 Gaiellaceae bacterium | reverse complement strand
GGACGAGCCCGGCCGCCTCGATGTGCTCCCCGAGTGCGATGAGCCCTTCCTCGGGCCCGGCAAAGGGCACCTCCACGAGCACGAAGTTGGTTCCCTCGAGCACGTACCTGGCCGGATCGTCGTTCAGGAGCGGCGGAGCCGGAGTCAGCTCGAAGCCGAGCCGCAGGTCCAACGGTGCATGCGCGCGCAGCTCGACGTAGGCGGCGCGGATCGAAGTCTCGCGCTCGGACGTGAGAACGAGATGCGGCCAGACGTGCGGCGTGGCGAAGAGAATCGCCGTCCCGCCGTCGCGAGCAAGCTCGCAGAGCTCGATCCCCTCGGCGAGCGTCTTCGCACCGTCGTCCCCCGAAGGGACAACGTGTGAGTGGCAGTCGACAAAGCCGGGCGCCATCCCCGGACCGTAGCGGGAGACCTACTCTGCGCGGAGGTACAGCTGTAAGGCGGGGGCCACGGCTCGCAGCTCACGCAACGCGCGAGATTCCAGTTGCCGGACGCGCTCACGGGTGATCCCGAGGTCGGCGCCGACCTCCTCGAGCGTTTGTGGGGCCTCTCCGTCGAGGCCGAAGCGGCGAGAGACCACGTGCCGCATCCGGGGCGAGAGCCGCCGGAGAGCTTCGAGAAGCTCCGCCGACCGGAGGTTCGTGGCCGTCGCGGCGTCCGGCCGCTCGGAGTGCGTGTCCTCGATCAGGTCGCCGTAGAGGCTCTCGCCGTCGCCCACGGGCGTCTCGAGGCTGACGGGGTCCTCGACGAGCTCGAGTAGGGTCCGCACTCGCTCCGGCGGGAAACCGCTCTCCTTTGCGATTTCCGGCAGGAGGGGCTCGCGGTTCAGCTTCTGCGCGAGAACGCGCCGGGCGCGCATCACCTTTCGCACCTGTTCCGCTACGTGGACGGGCAGGCGGATCGTCCGGCCCTGGTCGGCCAGTGCCCGCGTGATCGCCTGGCGGATCCACCAGGTCGCGTAGGTCGAGAGCTTGAAGCCGAGCGTGTAGTCGAACTTCTCCACCGCCCGGATCAGCCCCAGGTTGCCCTCCTGGATGAGGTCGAGCAGCGGCACGCCGGCCCTGGTGTAGTTGCGCGTGATCGACATTACCAGGCGGAGATTGGACTCGATCAGCTTGCGCTTCGCGGCTTCGTCGCCCTCATCCTTGAGCCGGGCGAGCTCGCGCTCTTGGCCCGGGGTCAGGAGCGGGCCGTCGCCGATCTGGCGGACGTAGAGCTTGAGGGGATCAGCCGTCTGCGGCTCGGTCTCCTCGACTTCCGTTTCTTCGACGTCGGCCTCGGCTTCGGCCGGGTCTGGTACGACCTCGAGCCGGGCGTCGGGCTCCTCGGATTCAGGGAGCGCGTCAGGAAGCGGCCGCTGCGCCATTACGGTCGCTCTATCGGTTGGGCCAGTCCCTCTCTTGAGGTACCCGTCCACCCGCACGAGGGATCAGGGATCGCGTCAGAGAACCGAGACGCGAAGAGATCACTCCGATGCCTAACTCCCAGCCGAGCCGGTCGTCACAGTTAGTGGCGGCCGCAGGACCGGTCGCCGGTTTCGTCGAAGGGACTTCCTAAACGATGTGCGGAATCGCCGGATACAGCCTTGGCGCCTCGAGCGAGGTCGAGCGGACCCTTGCCGCACAGACGCTTCTGGCAGGCATCGCCGAACGGGGCGCGGACGCTGTCGGATACGCGTACCGGGGCGCAAGCGGGGCGGTCACGATCCACAAGCAGCGGTCCGGGGCAAGTGCCCTGCTGGACCAGGTAGTCCTTCCCGAGACGGTCACCGAGGCGCTGGTTCATGTTCGTGACTACACGAAGGGGCATCCGCGGATCGAGGCCAACAACCACCCGATCCGCCACGGCGCTGTCGTCGGCGTCCACAACGGAATCATCTTCAACGACGACGAGCTGATGAAGTCCCACGGCTTCGGGCGCGCCGAGCCTCAGATGACGGTGGACTCGGAGGCGATCTTCGCCCTCGCCGAGGCCTCCGGAAACTCTGCAGCCGCGCTCGAGCAGCTCCGCGGCTCGCTCGCGACCGCATGGCTCGACGAGCGCCGGCCGTCGACGGTCTTCCTCGCGCGGGGAGCAGGCCGGCCGCTCTGGGTCGGAGCCGGCCGAGAGGAGATCTTCTTCGCCTCCACGAAGGCGGCGCTCGAGGTGGTGGAGCGTTACCTCCCTCTGAAGCTGCGCAAGCGTGAGATCGACGAAGGGACAGTGGTGGCCCTCGAGGCAGGTCGTGAGCTCGGCCGCGAGCGCTTTCGTCCGAACCGGGACTTCGAAGAGCGCGAGCTGCCGGCCGTCCGCGCGCCGCAGGAGGGTCTCTCTTGTCTCCAGCAGCTGGCCGCGCTCGCGGCGATCTAGCGGCCTAGACGGCCGTCGGCGGCGACCTTCGCCCCGCTGCCCAGCAGGCGCTCTCGAATCAGGAACTGGAAGGTCGACCAGGCCCCTCGGCGGCCCTGGAACATGCGGTAGATCTGCCATTCCGTCATGAGGGACTCGTCGCGCCGCCGGGCCTCGGCCCAGTCGGCGAACTTCGGCAACCTCTTCAGCTTCCGTGAGAGCTGCACGCCCTGCTCGAGAGCACGCTCGAGCTTCTCCTCCCCCACCGGGACGTCGAAGCCGGCCTCCCTGAGCGCGTTCGCGAGCGAGCCGAACGTGTGCCAGTAGAGCGACTTGGAGGGCATTCGCCCTCGGTGCTCCTCGATGTCGCGCGCCGTCGGGATGCGGCCGAGCTCGTCGCCGAGACCCCGGAGCAGCTCGAGCAGCTCATCGCGCGTCGCGAAGCGGCGCGGCACGAGCCCCGCCTTGCGCTTGGCTTCGTTCCAGCTTCCGAAGTGCTCGATCACCGTCTGCGGGTGGACGGACGTCTGCGGATCCGAGGCGAACTCTCTCATCGTCGGCGACCGGCCGAGCCGGCGTGCGCATGCACCCAGCTCCTCGAGGATCTGCTCGTCGGTGTAGCGCTTGCGGATTCCGGCCTGGAAGGCGGCCAGCGCCTCCCGGTCGATCCCCGCCAGCGCGCGATACTGGGGCTTGCGGGGCACTGAACCAAGAATAGTAGAGCATTTACGTCGCGATGCAAGATGCAGGCTAGCGTCCGGCGCGGTTTGCTAAACCGCCTGGTCTAGGGCGCTACGAGGCGGCGAGGACTCGCTGGCGGGCGTTCTCGTCGTCGATGCCCTCGATCGGAAGAATCCGCTCGAGGGCAGCCACGCAGCGGGGGCAGAACTGAGTCCCTGCAGCCCCTCGAAGCTCGTCGAGCGCCTCGGTGGCCGGGCGGGCAGCCCGGTAGATGCGCGTCGTCAGCATCGAGTCGAGAGCGTCTGCAACGTGGATGATCCGCGCCCCCAGCGGGATGTCCTCACCCTGGAGCCGCTCGGGGTAGCCGGTGCCGTCGTAGCGTTCGTGGTGATGTCGGATCGCCGGCACGGCGTCGTTCAGGAAGCCGAGCCGGTCGATGATCCGTGCGCCCTCGTCCGCGTGGCGCTGCATCAGGTCCCACTCCTCGGCCGTCAGGCTGGCCGGCTTGAGCAGGATCGCGTCGGGGATCGCCAGCTTGCCGATGTCATGGAATAGCGCGGCATGCCCGAGCAGGTCGAGCTCGGCCTGCGAGAGCCCGAGCTCGCGACCGATTGCGAGCGCAAGCTGCTGCACACGGCGTGAGTGGCCTGCTGTGTACGCGTCGCGCGCGTCGACCGTCGCCGACAGGCTCTCCATCGCGGCCGTAGAGCGCTCCCGGAGAAGCTTGTTGGCGTGCTCGAGCGAGACGTTCTGATTCTGGATCGTCTCCGCGGCCTGCCTGAGCTTGTGCGCGCTGCGTTGCGTGTGACGTAGGTAAGCCTCCTGCGTCTTCCGCATCAGGAGGAGCGGCAAGGCGAAGACCGCGAGCGCCCACAGTCCGGCCGTGTCGTGCCCGACCCAGATGACGCCGCCGATGAATCCGTAAACGAGGTAGTGGGTCGCGAGCCAGGCGAACCGCTCCCTGAACACCGAGCCCCAGCGCTCGTGCCCCTCGATCGCAACGACGAGGCTGATCAGGCCCATGTTCACGGCGAAGTACGTGGCGCCCGCGGCAACGCCCGCAGCGACGTAGACGACCCGGCCGATGTCGCCGCCGAAGCCCGCGGTGAAGACGCCGGCGGCGGCGAGCGACGACAGCGAGAGCGTTCCGATGTTGAAGAGCACGTAGTGAAACGGCGAGCGGCGCGCGCTCCATTCGACCGCGGCGATCGTGATGGCCAGGGCGAGCGCCGCACGCGGTCCGAAGAGAGCCGCCCCGGCAATCGACCCGACCGCGCTGACCGAGATCGACCCGTCGTCTACCTCGAGGGCGAGGGCCTGGCCCGCGCCGACGAGCGCGACGATCGCGATGAGACCGATCCAGTCCGTGCTGTGGCCGTAGAACGCACCGAGGACGCCGGCGGAGATGCCGGCGGCGCTGACTACGCCGACGAAGGTCGCCAGACGCCGGGAAAGCGAGAGGAAGCGCGGCCCCTGGAGCGCGTGAGGCCGCGGATGACGGCGCTCTTGCGCGGGAGCCGCCTCGGCCGCAGGTGGAAGCGGCTTGGTGTGGTCGCCGTCCTCCGGAACCGCGATCAAGCGTGCCTGCCGCTTCTCCGGCAACAGCAGGGGCTCGGAGCTCGCGTCGAGGACGCGGTTGCGGCCCTGGAGCTTTGCGCGGTACACGGCGAGATCCGCCTGGTGGATCAGCTCGTTCGCGTCGGCGCCGTCGCGCGGATAGCCGGCGACGCCGATCGAGACGGTCGCGCGGATCGGCTCGCTCGACGTCTCGATGTCGAACGGCCGCTCGGCCACGGTGCGGCGGATGCGCTCTGCGATCTCGAATGCCTGATCCGGAGGCGTCTCCGGGAGCAGGATCGCGAACTCCTCGCCGCCGAAGCGGGCCGGCACGTCGTAGTGGCGGAGCTGCGACCGGAACACCTCGGCAATGCCTTGCAGGACGGCGTCCCCCGCGAGGTGGCCGTAGGTGTTGTTGATGTCACGCAGGAGATCGAGGTCGGCCATGACGAGCGAGAGAGGCCGGTCGAACCGCGCCGCGCGCGTCAGCTCCTCTTCGAGGGCGACTGCGAAGTGGCGCGCGTTGAAGAGGCCGGTCTTCGGATCGACGCGTGCTTCCTCCTGGAGCTGAGGCACGGAGAGCGACCGGTGGATCAGCAAGAGCGGAGCGACCGCGAACGCGATCAGCCACGGATTGCCGCGCCAGAAGGCGGCTGTCGCCACACCGAGCATCGCGAGCACCAGGTCGGTCGACAGGCTCGGGAACGAGAAGAGCCCGGACTCACGCAGCGAGTGGCCGCGGGCAAGGTGAAGCATGGGAGCCATCAAGACGTGGTTGACGGCCACCATCGAGCCGGCAGCAAGCAGCCCGGCCAGTGCGTAGGAGACGTGATTCCCGAAGCTGAACGCGCCGTTGACCGCATGGAACCCGGCCCACGCCGCGAGCATGGCGAGAGTCCAGTTGCAGATGTTGAACGTCTGGATGTACCACGCGTTCCGCGTCTTCAGCCATTCGGGGATGTGCTGGACGATTCCCATGAGCGCCACCAGCTCCGGCGGGAGCAGCATGGCGGCGGGGATAAGGAACACGATCGTCGTGTGGTACGACTGGTTGCGCGGCGTCCGGACGACGAACAGCTGTGCGGTCGCCGCAATGGATCCGAGGATCGCGAAGGTCGTCCACCCCCGCGTTCCGACATGGAGCTGGGCAACCGCGGGAATCGCCGCCACCGCCGCTGCGACCGCGACCACGACGAAGTACGCGGTCGCCTTGGGCGCGAGCTTCGGCGCGGCTCGACCACCCGGGCCGATGACCTCGTGGTCGAACGGTGCCGGGAAGCTGCTCACGACGGTGACTCTCCCTTTCGGATCACGGTGAGCTCAACGCTCGACATCGCCTGCAATCCGTCTCCTATCTCCGCCGTCGCCGCTCGCTGGGCCGTGGAACAGACGCTCAGGGTTATGGCGACGCAAACGCCGCATGGATCACCACTTCCGCAAGCTAGGCCGCTCATTGGTGGGTCACATCCCCCTTTTTGAGTACACCCCTGCAGATCACCCGAAAGGGTGAAGGGCCGAGCGTTCCCGGCCCTCACCGTCGATCATCCTCAGGCTCCGCTGCGCCCCCCTTTTAAGGGAGGGGTGTCGAGCTCGAAGGTGCCCCGTCCGTCGTCGTGGTTGGAACACTCGTGTCCGTAGGCGTCGTGACGTCCGTTGGCAGCGCCGCTGGGTCCGGAGCGAGCGATGGATCCGCCATGACGGCCGCCGCCTGCTCCGGCGTCATCTGGTACCCGCCCGGGTCTCCGCCCGTGTCGCCTTCGGCCGCGTCCTCGTACGTCGAGGCGTCGGCCCAGGAGACGTCCGCCCAGGAGACATCAGTCCACGAGACGTCCGTCCAGGTGACCGAGTCCCAGGACACATCCGCCCAGGAGGCGAGGTTCCACGAGGTGTCCGTCCAGGAGACCGAGTCCCACGAGACGGCATCCCATGACGGGTTCGTCGAGGCGGTGTTGTACCAGCTGACTCCATCGAAGACCGGGAGCACGTCGCCGCTCGGATCCGGCATGAGGAACTGGTCCAGAGCGCGGTTCGGGTTGGGCGGACTGTCGATCTTCGAGGCCTTGACCATCTGCAGCTCGCCGACGCCGACCGAGCCGGGGTCTGCCCCCTCGACCGGCTTGGTCGAGACCATCAGCGCGCCCTTGACCTGGTCAGGCGTGAAATCGGGGTGCTTCGCGATGATCTGCGCTGCTGCGCCTGAGACAACAGGCGCGGCGAAGGAGGTTCCCGAGAGTTGGATGTATCCGGGGGAGACGATCTTGTCGGGGCGCTGCAAGGACAGAGTCGAAGTCACGGGCACCGGTCCGACCATGTAGCGCCCGGGCGCGCCCAGGTCGGGCTTCATGAAGCCGTCCATCGTCCGGCCGTACGCCGACCACGGCGCATTGAAATCGTCGAACCGGCTCTTCGTGCCGCCGATGTCGACCGCGCCGACCGTGACCACGAACGGGTCGTTGCCGGGGGCGTAGAGGACGCCGCTCGGGCCGGCGGTCGTGCCGTAGTTCCCTGCCGCGGCCACTACTACGACGCCGTCGAACCAGAGCTTCTCGACGGCCTGGTCGAGCGGATCGCGGGTAAAGCTGCTCTTCGTCGAGGAGTGCAGCGAGAAGTTCGCGACACGGATGTTGTACTTGGTCTTGTTCGCGAGAATCCACTGGCACGCGGCGATCACGTCGCTCGTCCGGGCAACGCCGTTGTCGTCCATGACCTTGACCGAGACCAGATTCGCCTGCGGCGTCGCTCCGGTGTAGCCGTCCTTCGAGCCGGCCGCGATTCCGGCCACGAAGGTGCCGTGGCCGCGGCCGTCGCCCGGTGACGTGTTCGGGAGCGTCCCGAGGTCGACACTCGCGAGCACGCGCCTTCCGAAGTCGGCCCGCCCCGGCTCGATTCCCGAGTCGACCACTGCGATCGTAGGGGCGTTCGGGCCGGCCACCGGGGCGTTGGCGCCCATCCAGTTCTGGGCGACGCCGCTCTCGTATGGCCAGAGCTGGCCGGAGCTGAAGCCGCTCACGTGGACCGGCACATCGGGCGTGACAGTCAGGTTTGGCCGCTTTAGCAGGTCACGCAGCTTGTTCGCCCGGATCGTGACGGCCACGGCATCGACAAAGGCGAGCCGGCGGTTCACGCGCTCCCGGTCACCGGTCGAGCCATCGAGACTGTCGAGATGCTTGAAGACGCTCAGAGCCGCGCCGGCACCCGCCTTGCTCTGGATGATCACGCGGACGTACTTCGCCGGATGCTGCGTGGAGGCCCGCATGAGGCTGGGCGCCATCCAGGTGCGCTTCATGTACATCGGATGGGTGCTCCGACGAGCGTGCAGCACACCTCCCGCGCTGAAGGCGAGCGGGACGCTGATCACGAGCATCGCGGCCAGTGCGGTCACGATTCCACGGCCGCCCTTGCCCCAGAGCGCGTTCGAGCGAGAGTCTCCGCCCCTGTTGCCGGTGCCCCACAGGGCACTCGACCGGTGTTCTCCCCGCTTGCCGCCGTCCGTCCGCACCTTCCGCTCTCCTTTCCGCGCCTCGACGCGGGCCGCATGCCAACTCGTCTGCAGCGCTCACGCCACGCCGGCGCTGCAAAAACCTGGCGAAACCTAGGCCCGCGGACGAGGTCCCTACATCCCCCACCAGGGTGAGCGGCCGGCAAGTTCCCTCGAACGGGTGATGGGCCGGGTGCGGCGAGGTAGCGTGCTCCGGATGCGTTCGCATCTGCCCCTCTCGGCCGAGATCCTGCTCGCGCGCGCCGCTGCCCGGCTCTCACGCCTTGCCGGAACGGGCGGAGGCACGACCGTGCCCGGCAAGCTGCTCTGGAAGCTCGATCCCGGGGCCGTCGACCGGCTCGCGGCGCGACTGCCGCAGGGCTCCGCGCTCGTCTCGGCCACGAACGGCAAGACGACGACGTCGGCAATGGCGGCGCGGATACTCGGGCCCTCTGCTCGGCTCGCACACAACCGCTCGGGTGCGAACCTCGTCTCGGGTGTCGCCTCCGCCCTGCTCGCCGCTCGCGACGCCGAGCTGGGCCTGTTCGAGGTGGATGAAGCTGCGCTGCCCGAGGTCGCGCAACGGCTGCAGCCCCGGGCACTCTGTCTCGGCAACCTCTTCCGCGACCAGCTCGACCGCTACGGCGAGCTCGAGCTGCTCGCGGCGCGGTGGCGCAGTGCGGTGTCGGAGCTTCCGCCGGCCGCCGTGCTCGCCGTCAACGGAGACGACCCGCAGGTCGGCGATCTAGCGCGCGAGCGGGCCGGCTCGATCGTCTTCGGCGTCGACGACCCGAGGCATGCCTCGCCCGAGCTCCAGCACGCGGCCGACTCGAAATGGTGCATCCGCTGCGGAACGCCCTACACGTACGCGGCGGCGTACATTGGCCACCTCGGCGACTACCGATGCGAGGCCTGCGGGCACGCACGGCCCAAGCTGGACGTCCTTGCCCGCGGGATCGAGCTCAACGGACTGGAGAGTGTCTCTTTCGAGCTCGTCACACCGCATGGCTCGAGGCGCATCGAGTTGGCCGTTCCCGGGCTCTACAACGTCTATAACGCGCTCGCCGCGGCCGCTCTGGCGCGGGCACTCGGGACCGGCTTCGAAGAGATCGTTCTAGGTTTGCAGGGGTTTTCCGCCGCGTTCGGCCGGTTTGAGCGAATCTCGCTCGGCGACCGGGGTCTGCTCGTCCTCCTGATCAAGAATCCGGCGGGAGCGAACGAGGTCGTCCGCACGCTGGTCGCGGGTGGGTCGCCGCGCCTGCTGCTGATCGCGCTCAACGACGAGATCGCGGACGGCCGTGACGTTTCCTGGATCTGGGACGTGGACTTCGAGCCTCTGCTCGGACGCCTCGAGCGGCTGGTCGCCACCGGCGAGCGTGCCGCCGAGCTGGCCTTGCGCTTCAAGTACGCCGGGCTCCCCGAGGCGGCGATCGACGTACGGCCCTCGCTGGAGGAGGCGCTCGACCACGCGCTCGAGCTCACGCCTCCGGGAGAAGAGCTCGTTGCGCTTCCGACCTACACCGCGATGCTCGAACTCCGGGATCTCGTCTCCCGCCGTGGATTCGTACGCCCATATTGGGAGGAGGCGGCATGAGAATCGTTGTCGGACACCTCTTTCCGGATTACCTGAACATCTACGCCGACCGCGGCAACATGGCCGTGCTCGCCCAGCGGGCGGCCTGGCGCGGGCACGAGCTGCAAGTGCGCCCTCTCGGTGCCGGCGACGACGTCCGGCCGGGCGACTGTGACCTCTATTACATCGGCGGCGGCCAGGACCGCGAGCAGGAGCTAATCGCGCCTGCTCTTGCGGCGCACGGCGAGTCGATTCGGGCCGCAGTCGACGGAGGCGCCGCGTTGTTGGCGGTCTGCGGGGGCTACCAGCTGCTCGGTCGCTTCTACCGTGACCAGAGCGGAGACGAGCTGCCCGGAGTCGGGCTGTTCCCGCTCCACACCGTCGCGGGAGAGCGGCGGATGATCGGCGACGTGCTGCTCGAATGCGAGCTCGAGCCCGGTGCACCCCGCACGCTGGCGGGTTTCGAGAACCACGCGGGGCGGACGTACCTCGACGAGGGCGCCGAGCCGCTCGGCCGCGTGCTCGCGGGGTTCGGCAACGACGGCGCGAGCGGCTACGAGGGCTGCCGCACGGGCAGGGCGATCGGCACCTACCTCCACGGGCCCCTCCTCCCCCGCAACCCTTGGCTCGCCGACTGGCTCCTCGTGCAGGCCCTGGCGCACCAGACGGGTGAGGCGGCGGTCTTGGAGCCGCTCGAGGACGAGCTCGAAGCACGGGCGCACGAGGTCTCGGCGGCCCGAGCCCGCAGTCGCGGCGGCCGCTACTGAGAACGGCCTGTGCTGGTCCGCGATACGGGCCAGACGTGCGACATCAACGAGCCCACAGTGCGCCGAGGTAGACCGCGGGGTCTCCTGGGGTCCAGCGTTGGAGGAAGCGCTGGATCGGCGGATGCAGCACGACCTCGTCCAGCTCGTCGGGCGAGAAGAGCCGGTGGCCACGCACGGCCGCGTCGCGCGACCTGACCGCCTCCAGGGAGCGACCGGTCAGGTCGCCCGCGAAAATGATGTGGACGACGTGCTTTGCGGCGAAGGAGCGCACCGGCGCTATCGAGTCCACGATCGCGACGGGCCCCTCGACCGGCGGCTCGTCGGCGATCCCGATCTCCTCGGCGAGCTCTCGGTGGAGGGCGTCCACGAGGCTCTCGCCCGAGTTCACGCCGCCGCCTGGGAGAAGCCAGTACTCCCGCTCACCCTTCTCGTGCCGGCACAGCAGAAGGCTTCCGCGCCAGCGCAGGATCGCGGAAACCCGAATCCGCGGTTCCACGGTCACGCGCGCCGAGGCGCCGCTTGCGGCGCCGATCTCAGCGCGTAAGGGCTCTGCCCGGACGCGCGTCTGAACTGACCGGTCGATCCCTTCATGGTCAGCCGGTTCGGCTCGAGGAGCCGAAGCCGCGCACGCCGCGCTCGCTCTCGGGTAGCTCGTCGACCTCGGCCGGGTCGAGCTCGGGTACCGGGAGGACGACGAGCTGGGCTATCCGCATTCCCGGCTCGACCACGAAGGGCTCGCCCAGGTCGGTGTTGAGGAGCACGACGCGGATTTCGCCTCGGTAGCCGGAGTCGATCAGGCCCGGGGCGTTGACGACCGAGAGACCGTGTCGCGACGCGAGGCCTGAGCGCGGCTGGACGAAGCCGGCGTACCCTTCGGGGATCGCCACGGCGAGCCCGGTTCCGACGACCGCCCTCTCCCCCGGTCCGAGCTCGTGCTGTTCGCAGGCGGCGAGATCGAGCCCCGCGTCGCCCGGGTAAGCGCGCTCCGGCAGCACTGCGTCCTCGCGCAGGCGCTTGAACGGCAGCTCGATCATGCGCTCGAGCGCGCGGAAACTTCACGCGGCTCGAGGATCAGGTACCGCGCGAAGCGGCGCACCTCGCTGCGGGGCAGACGCGCGCGAATGAGCACTCCCTCGGGCCGGTCGGCCCGTTCGTCGACGGGCGCTCCGAGCGCGTAGAGCTCGGCCAGCCGCGCACCTTCGTCATATGGGATCAGGAGCCGCACGGGCTCGAACCGCTCGGCGAACCGGCTCGCGATGCGCGAGCGCAACTCGTCCAGCCCCTCGCCGGTCCTCGCCGAGACCTGCAGCGCGTCCGGGAAGCGGTTGCCCAGTCTCCGGCGTCCCAGCGAGCCCAGTGCGTCGACCTTGTTGAGGACGAGCTCGACGGGAAGCTCGCGCGCGCCGATCTCGCCGAGCACGCTGTCGACCGCGTCGAGCATCTCGTCGAGCTTCGCTTCGGGCACCGACGCGTCGGCGACGTGGAGCACGATGTCTGCGACCAGCGTCTCCTCGAGGGTTGCGGCGAATCCCTCGACGAGCTGGTGTGGGAGCCGGCGGATGAAGCCGACCGTGTCGGTCACGAGATAGCGGCGGCCGTCGACCTCGAAGCCGCGAGTGGTCGGATCGAGCGTCTCGAACAGGCGATCGTTCACGGAGACCCCCGCCCCGGTGAGCGCGTTCAGGAGCGTCGACTTCCCGACGTTGGTGTAGCCGGCGAGCGCGATGGTGGGCGTCTCCGAGCGGCGGCGCGACTTCCTGCGTGTCGCTCGTTGCTCGCCGAGGGCCCGCAGCCGCTGGCGGAGAATGGAGACGCGGCGGCGCGCAATACGCCGGTCGCTCTCGAGCTGCGTCTCGCCGGGCCCTCGCGTACCCACTCCGCCGCCGAGCCGCTCGAGGTGCTGCCACATGCCGCGCATGCGCGGGAGGTTGTACTCGAGCTGAGCGAGCTCCACCTGGAGCTTGCCCTCGGCGCTCACGGCGTGCTGGGCGAAGATGTCGAGGATCAGCTGCGTCCGGTCGACGACCCTCGACTGAAGCGCGTTCTCGAGCGACCGCTGCTGCACCGGCGACAGCTCGTCGTCGACCAGCAAAACCTCGGCGCCGGAGTCCGGATACACCTGCACGAGCTCGGCCAGCTTGCCCTTGCCGACGTACGAACGAGGATCCTCGTGCGCGCGGTGCTGGACCAGCGAGCCGATTGGCTCGACTCCGGCGGTCTGTGCGAGCTCCTCCAGCTCCGCCAGCTCATCCTCCGGAGCGACGCCCTGGGCAAGGACTGCGAGGACAAACCCGCGCTCGGGCTCCGCCCCCGGCGCAGGGTCGGGCTGGTGTGCCGTCACGCCTTAAGTATGCCCGCTTGCAGCGAGGTTTCTATGCGGCGCACGGCCTCGCCGAGCTCCTTGTCCGGAACGGTCAGTGAGATCCGGAAATAGCCCTCGCCGCTAGGGCCGTACGCCGGCCCGGGCGACACGACGACGGCCGCCTGCTCGAGGACGAGCTCCGCGAAGGACGCAGACGTGTAGCCCTCCGGCACACGGACCCAGAAATAGGGCGTTGCGCGTGGCGGGTCGACGTGCAAGCCGATCGCCGTCAGTGCTTCCGCAACGAGATCTCGGCGCCGTTGGTAGACGCGCGACATCTCGCGGGGGAAATCCCGTGCGTCGCTGAGCGCCGCCACCGTCGCCCGCTGGACCGCCTCGAACATCCCCGAGTCGAGGTTCGTCTTCAGGTGCCGGTAGCGCTCGACGATCTCCGCGTTGCCCGCGACCAGGCCGGCGCGCCAGCCGGTCATGTTCCACCCTTTCGAGAGCGAGAAGATCTCCATGCCGACGTCCTTTGCGCCTGGGGTCTCGAGGAAGCTCGGCGCCCGGTAGCCGTCGAAGCAGATCTCCGAGTACGCGTTGTCGTGCACGACCGGGAGCTCATGCCGGCGCGCGAACTCGACGGCGCGCTCGAAGTACCCGGGCTCGACGACCGCCCCTGTCGGGTTGTTCGGGTAGTTGAGGAAGAGCAGGTTCGCTCTGGCGGCGACATCCTCCGGGACGGCCTCCAGGTCGGGGAGGAACCCGTTCGTCTCACGCAGCGGCAGGTAGTGGACATCCGCGCCGGCGAACACCGGTCCTGACGTGTAGGGCGGGTAGCCGGGATCGGGTGAGAGGCAGACGTCGCCGGGATCGAGCAGCGCCAGGCAGACGTGTCCCACCGCTTCCTTTCCGCCGAGGGCGGGCACGATTTCGGCAGCGGGGTCGAGCTCGACGCCGAACCTGTCGCGGTAGAACGCAGCAGCCGCCTCGCGAAACTCGTCGGACCCGTGATTCGTCGGGTAGCGGTGTGTTGCCGGATCACGGGCGCCCGCCGCGAGCGCCTCGACCACGGGCTCCGGAGCCGGCAAGTCGGGGTCACCGATACCGAGGCTGATCACGTCGATGCCGGCTCGCCTCTTCTCGGCGATCTTCCGCTCGAGCTCGGCGAAGAGATACGGCGGGACGACCTCCAGCCGGCGCGAAAACTTCACAACCGCACCTTTTGACGCGCGGCGCATCGACCGGTCGTTTCAGACGGACGCCCGAGCAGGGCTCGAGCGTCCTGACATCGGCATCGCAAGCGACGCCTCACAGCGCGAATTCCTCGGCGAGCTCCACCGTGCAGATCTCCTCCGCTGGGCCGGTCAGTTTCGCCCGGCCGTCCGCGAGCTCGACGCGGAGGTCTCCGCCCGCCAGATGTACCGTGACCGGGCTCTCGCACCAGCCCCTGGCAACGGCGGCCGCGGCGGCCGCTACCGAGCTCGTACCGGAGGAAAGGGTCTCCCCCGCTCCCCGCTCCCAGACCCCGACTGTCAGGTCGTGTGGGCCGTCCACCCGCACGAGCTGGACGTTCGTGCGCTGCGGAAAACGCTCATGCGTCTCGACAAGCGGCCCCAGTCGCAGGAGGTCGCTCCGGTCGGGCTCCCTCCTGATGACGGCATGGGGATTGCCCACGGCGACCGGCGTGACCTCGACCGATTCCCCGTCGATGTCGAGTTGCTCTGGCTCGCCCGTCTCGACCTCGCCCACGTCCAGCTCGACCTCCCGGCCATGCAGGCGCGCGGAGACCTCGCGAGGGCCGACTCGGACCCGCACCGCTTCGGCCCCGCTACGCCGGCCAAGCCAGCGCGCGGCGATGCGCGTTCCGTTGCCGGACAGCTCGGCCGTCGACCCGTCCGGGTTCCAGATCACGATCTCCGCCTCGGCGCCGTTTGCGGAGACGACCTCCAGGATGCCGTCGGAGCCGACTCCGAAGTGGTAGTCACAGAGACGTCGGACGCGCTCAGGCGTCAGCGGAACGGACAGCTCCGCCCGCTCCACGAGCAGGTAGTCGTTCCCGAGACCGTGCCATTTCGAGAATCGCATCCGCGAGCGCGCCCGGCGGGCGCTGCCCGTGCAGGCTAACAACGCCCGGAATCCGGCGCATCCATTTGCCCTGGTAGACGGCGTAGCGCTGTGTGCGAGTCGTCAGCGCCTCGATCGCCTGCTCGCGCGGCAACTCGGCGATGTCCTGGAGGCCGTGTATGTGCCGCGCGGTCCTCGAGACGGGGCTCGCCAGCGCGCGGCGAACCTCTTCCTCCACGCCTCGCGCGAACATCTCCCGCGTGCGGTCGGCGACGCGGCGCCGGAGCTCCTCCCGGGGCACCTCTAGGCCGACGATCAGGGTTGGATGGCGCGGTTCGCCTGCCCAGAGGCGATCGGCCGCGGGCCGCAGCGACGCGCCGGCTTCTACGAGCTCGAGTGCCCTGACGACCCGGCGGCGGTCGTTCGGATGCACCGCGGCCGCCGCGCCGGGGTCTCGCCCGGCGAGGAGCTCGTGCGCGAGGTCGCCGCCGACGCGGTCGTAGAGCCGTTCGAGCCGCTCGCGAGTGCCGGGCGCCGGCGCCGGCGGAAGCTCCATCTCCGCGATCGCAGCGCGCATGTAGAGCCCCGTGCCACCGACCACCACGGGCGTGCGCCCGGCGGCGAGGATCTCGTCGATGGCCTCGTGCGCGAGCTGCTGGTACTCGCCGACCGAGGCCTCGTGGTCGAGGTCCCAGATCCCGACCAGCCGGGTGGGAAACTCGGACTGGTTGGTGAGGATCGGTAGCCCGCGGTAGACCTGCATCGAGTCCGCTGAGACGAGCTCGGCCGGGATCCGATCCGCGATCGCCTCGGCGACGGCGCTCTTGCCCGAGGCCGTCGGCCCAAAGATGGCGATGACGGTCATCCGCGGAGGCGTCCGGCGGCGAGCTCGAGCTCTTCCTCGCTCACTCCCGCCCCGAGCAGGAACTCCTCGACGCCGCCGTAACGCCGCTCCAGCTCGGCGAAGACAGCCGTGATCGCCTCCGGCGGCGTCTGGGTTATGCGCCGAAGCCTCTCACGCTCGGCCTCGCTCTCCGCGGCCTCGATCCACTGATCGTGCCGCGGGCGCAGGCGCTCCTCGCTCAGAGCGTAGTCGGCCGCGATGTCGTCGACGCCGACCCCGGCAAGGCGCAGCAGTAGCGCCGAGAGGAGCCCCGTCCGATCCTTGCCCCCGGCGCAGTGCACCACCACGCCACCCTCGGGTGCGCGGGCGACGGTCGCGATCGCCGCGCCGACCCGCGTCCGGAAGCGCTCGAGGAAGATCAGGTACGCGTCCCGAGTCGAATCGGCGACCGTTGGCTGTGCCGCCGCCTTCTCGAGCTCCTCGCCGATCTCGTTCCACTCCGCCTCGCTGGCCTCCATGAACGGGACGTGCAGGACGTCGACCCGTGCTTCGCCGGGCGGATCATCCTCGCGCTCGGCGTCGCCGCGGAGATCTACCACGGTGCGGATCCCGTAGTCCACCAGCGCCTTCCAGCCCCTCTCGGTCAAGTGCCCGACGCTGTCGGCGCGCACAAGGGAGCCGAAGCGGGTTTCCCCGCCGCCCTCGAGCGGGAAGCCGCCGAGGTCACGGACGTTGAGGCAGCCTTCCCAGACGAGGTCGCGGGCTCTAGGCGGCAACTGCTGCGAGCTGGGTTCCCTTGAGCGTCGTGGACGTCGCGCCTTCGATTTGCACGTCGACGAGATCGCCCGGCTGCGCGTCGCCCGCGAAGTTGACTGTCGTATTGCGTCTCGTGCGACCACGCAGCATCGCCGGGTCGGTACGGCTCGGCCCCTCGACGAGCACCTCCTCGACGCGACCCATGCGCTCGCGGTTCCGCCGCTCCGCGACCTGCTGGACGGTCTCGATCAGCCGCTCGATGCGTGCGCGCTTCACCTCCTCCGGGACCTGGCCGTCCATCGAGGCGGCTTCCGTTCCGTGCCTCGGCGAGTAGACGAACGTGAAGGCGCCTTCGTAGCCGACCTCCTCGACCGCGCTCATCGTCTCCTCGAACTCGGCCTCCGTCTCGCCGGGAAAGCCCACGATCAGATCGGTCGTCAGCGCCAGGTCGGGGATCGCCGTGCGCAGCTCGCCGACCAGCCGCAGGTACCGCTCGCGCGAGTAGGTGCGGCGCATCGCCTTGAGAACCCGCGTCGAGCCCGACTGGAGGGGCAGGTGCGCGTGCTCGCAGACGGCCCCACACTCGGCCATCGCCGCGATCACCGGCGCCCTGAAGTCCTTCGGATGCGGGCTCGTGAAGCGGATGCGCTCGATCCCCTCGATCGTGTCGCAGGCGCGGAGCAGCTCGGCAAAGCCGCCGCCGATGTCTCGCCCGTAGGAGTTGACGTTCTGGCCGAGCAACGTGATCTCGCGCACCCCCTCGCGTGCGAGGCCTTCGACCTCCGCGAGGATCTCGCCGGGCCGGCGCGAGACCTCTCGCCCGCGCACGGACGGAACGATGCAGTACGCGCACCTCGAATTGCATCCCATGGAGATCTGCACCCATGCCTGGAACCGCCGCTCGCGATGCATCGGCAGCCTGCCCGCGAACGCGCGCTCGTCGGCAATCCCGAAGGCGCCTCGCGCGACGCCGAGCCCTCCCGCGCCGAGCCACTCGCCGAGGTGTGGGATCGACCCCGGGCCAAAGGCCACGTCGACGTACGGGTAGGTGGAGAAGAGCCGCTCCCGTTGAGCCTCCGCGTAACAGCCGCCGACGGCGATCACCTTTTCCGGATCCCTGTCCTTCAGCGCACGAGCCTGTGCGAGGTGGGCTGCGAACCGCTGATCCGGCTTCTCGCGGATCGTGCACGTGTTGAAGACGAGCACGTCCGCCTCGTCCTGCGAAGGTGCCTCGCCGAGGCCCAGCTCTTCGAGCATGCCCTTGATCCGCTCCGAGTCGTGAGCGTTCATCTGGCAGCCGAATGTCGTGACGTGGTAACGCTTCACGTCGGCCGATGGTAGCGCGCGCTACTCCGGGAGCTGTGCGACGAACAGCTCGGCGCCGGCCGGCTCCTCGTCTTCAGGTGCCAACTGAGCCTTGGCTCGGAAGCCGGCGGCCTCGAGCAACTCCAGCCAGGTCGCGCGCGGGAAGACGCCGCAGAGGTGACGGTCGTGCTCGCACCGGACCTCTCCGTTGCCGTCGCGGAGGAGGTAGGCGAAGTCGACCAGGTACGTCGTGTGGCCGGGGTCCGGATCCCAGACCCATTCCAGATAGCGGAGCGCACGGTCCCTCCCGTCGTGGCCGCCCCGGCCGGTTCTTGGCTGGAACCGTTCACGCACGTAGTCGGGTACGAACAGGGCCGCCCCGCCGGGCCGGCAGTGGTCGCGTGCCGTCGCGATGGTCGCCGCGAGATCGGCCTCCGTCGTGATGTATGCAAGTGCGTCGTGTGCGAAGACGCCGTCGAACGTCTCCTCCAACCGCACGCTCCGCATGTCGCCTTCGAGGTGGCGGCACTCGGGGTTCAGCGACCGGCTGAGCTCGAGCATCTCCGGCGAGCGGTCAACGAGAGTCAGCTCGAAGTGCGCCTTCAGGTGTGACGCGTTGTTCCCGCCTCCGCTCCCGAGCTCGAGCAGCGTCCGAACGGGCCCAGTCCCGGCCTCAGTGAGCAGACGCCGGTACAGCGCAGCTTCCTCTGCGTAGTCCTCGGGGGCCGTCAGGAGGGGGAACCAGCTCGCGAGCTCCGCGTACAGCTTCGGCGTCTCGCGCTCGGCGGCCCCGGTCACTTCGCGAATTCGATCGCTCGCGACTCCCGGATCACCGTGACTTTGATCTGGCCGGGGTACTCGAGCTGGTCCTCGATCTCGCGGGCGATCTCGTGCGAGAGGAGCACGGCCGCGTCGTCGTCGATCTCCTTCGGCTTGACGAGCACGCGGATCTCGCGCCCGGCCTGGAGCGCGTAGACCTTCTCGACGCCCACGTGGCGTGCGGCGACTTCCTCGAGCGCCTCGAGCCGCTTGATGTACTGCTCGAGGTTCTCGCCGCGCGCGCCGGGCCGTGACGCCGAGATCGCGTCGGCGGCGATCAGGAGGACGGCCTCGACTGTCTGCGGCTCGACCTCGTAGTGGTGCGCCTCGATCGCGTGCACGACTGCGGGCGACTCCCCGTAGCGGCGCGCGTACTGCGCGGACAGGATGGCGTGGGAGCCCTCCATCTCGTGCGTCAGCGCCTTGCCAAGGTCGTGCAGGAGGGCTGCGCGCTTCGCTGTCTTCACGCTGGCGTCGAGCTCGGAGGCCATGATCCCGGCCAGGTGGACGACCTCGAGGGTGTGCTTGAGGACGTTCTGGCCGTAACTGGTCCTGAAGCGGAGGCGGCCGAGGATCTTGACGAGCTCCTCGTGGATCTCCCCGCAGTTGGCCTCGAAGACCGCCTGCTCGCCGGCCTGGCGGATGTGCTCGTCGATCTCGGCCTTCGACTGGTAGTACATCTCCTCGATCCGTGCGGGATGAATGCGGCCGTCCTCGATCAGCTTCTTGAGGGTCAGCTTCGCCACCTCGCGCCGGATGCCGTCGAACGACGAGAGGACGACCGCCTGTGGGGTGTCGTCGATGATCACGTCCACACCGGTCAGGTGCTCGAGCGCGCGGATGTTGCGTCCTTCCCGTCCGATGATTCGTCCCTTCATGTCATCGGAGGGCAGCTCGATCAACGAGACAGTTGTCTCCGAGGCGTGGTTCGCGGCCACGCGCTGAAGTGCGTCCGCGACGAGGTTTCGAGCCCGCCGCTTCGCCTCGCCGCGCGCCTCCTCCTCGGCCTGCCTGACCCTGCGCGCCAGCTCGTGCCGGACGAGCTCCTCTGACCGCTCGAGCAGGTGCGTCTTCGCCTCGTTGACGGTCATTCCGGAGATCCGCTCGAGCTCGGCGAGCTCGGCGTCTCGCGCCTCTTTCAGCTCCTCCTGGAGCTGCTTTGTGTGCTCCTCGCGGTCGGCAACTCCCTGGTCCCTTCGCGCCAGCTCGGTCAGCTTGCGGTCGATCTCGTCCTCTTTCGCGAGCACCCGCTCCTCGATCTTGATCGTCTCCGCTCGCCGGGAGGCAACGTCCTGCTCGATTTCGGCCCGCAGGCGTACCGCCGCCTCGCGCGCTTCGATCTGCGCCTCACGCCGGAGCGCGTCGGCGTCTCGCTTCGCCTCGGTGACAAGGAGCTGCCGGGTGCGGCGCGCCGCCGCAAGGCGGGAGCCGGTGAAGGCGTAGAGGGAGAGAAAGGTCAGCCCCGTTCCTGCCGTGAGACCGATCGCTATCCCGATGACGACGAGCATGCACGCTCCCTACATCGTGCCGAGCCGAGACCCGGCTGGGGTCGAGTTGTCCGCGCCGGAACGCGGTGCTCACCCGGCACCGCTGCACGGCACATGCTCGAATCGGGAATGCGAGGCGCGCGCTAGCCTCGCCGGGCGGGCAAGCTCACCGCCTCTCTCTTTTTCCCTCCTCTGCGCTCATCGTTTGGTCTCTCGCAGGTACTGGGTCCGATTCGGAAACACGTTGGATGCAGGCAAAATGTCGAATGAAGCGTTTCTATCCTAGCGCCGCTCAGGCCTCTCGTGCAACGTCTCCCCTGGCAGCCAGGTCGACGAGGTCGTGGTCGAACCCGCGACGGGCGAGAAGGCGGGCCGTCTTCGGGCCGACGCCGCGCCGCGAGAGGATTCGCTCGACTCGCTCGCGCTCCGGCTCGAGCTCCGTGACGGCGCGCTCGACCAGCTCGTCCGAGACGCCCTGACGTGCGAGGTCGAAGCGGATCGCAGCGTCACTCTGGCCGCGGTCGGCAAGCACCTCGGCGCGCCGGAGCGCGAGCCTCCTGTCGTCGAGCAAACCGGCATCCCGGAGGGCGCCGAGCGTCTTTTCAACCTCGGGAGGCCCGAACCCCGCGCGCGCCAACCTGTCCCGCAAGGCCCGTTCGGAGAGGTCTCGCCTCGCGAGCGCCTGCTGCGCGGCCGCGAGTGCTCCGGCCCGCTCAGGCCTGCGTCGTGTCACCTACGCCTTCGAGCCGACCTCTTCCGGCGCCGGCGCCTCCGCCTCCGCGTTTGCCTCTGTCTCTGCCTCCGGAGCTGCGTCTGCCTTCGTCTCGGGCTCCGGCATGTGCTCCGGGAGCAGTCGTGCCGAGACGACCTGATCCGGCCCCGCGAGCGCCTGGACCCGCGCCAGGATCTGTTGCGTGACATCGGGGTGCTCCCGCAAGAAGGCGGTCGCATTCTGGCGGCCCTGTCCGAGGCGCTCGTCCTCGAAGCTGAAGTGAGAGCCTGACTTCTGCACGATCTTGCGCTCGAGCGCCGCGTCGAGCACGGTGCCTTCCCAGGAGATTCCGGTGCCGTAGATGATGTCGAACTCGGCCTGCTTGAACGGCGGCGCGACCTTGTTCTTGACCACCTTCACGCGCACGCGGTTGCCGAACGCCTCGACTCCGTCCTTCAGCGTCTCGATCCGGCGGATGTCGAGCCGTATCGAGGAGTAGAACTTCAGCGCGCGGCCGCCAGGCGTCGTCTCCGGGTTGCCGAACATGACGCCGATCTTCTCCCGTAGCTGGTTCGTGAAGATGCAGATCGTGTCCGTGCGGTTGAGCGTGCCGGCGAGCTTGCGCAGCGCCTGGCTCATCAGACGGGCCTGGAGCCCCACGTGCGTGTCGCCCATCTCGCCCTCGATCTCGGCCTTCGGCGTCAGCGCCGCGACCGAGTCGACCGCGACGATGTCCAGCGCGCCCGAGCGCACCAGCAGCTCGCCGATCTCGAGCGCCTGCTCGCCGGTGTCCGGCTGCGAGACGAGGAGGTCGTCGATGTTGACGCCGATCCTCTTCGCGTAGGTGGGATCCATCGAGTGCTCGGCGTCGATGAACGCGCAGATGCCGCCGCGCCGCTGCGATTCGGCAATCACGTGGTAGACGAGCGTCGTCTTGCCCGAGGACTCCGGCCCGAAGATCTCGACGATCCGGCCCCGCGGGAGCCCGCCGATCCCGAGCGCAAGGTCCAGCGCGAGCGAGCCGGTCGAGATGGCGCCGATCGAGACCTGGGCCTGGTCGCTCATGCGCATGACCGATCCTTTGCCGAACTGCCGCTCGATCTGGCCGAGGGCGGTGTCGAGAGCTTGCTCGCGGTCCAACGTCATCTACCTCCTAGCGCCACGGATTCGAGAACTTCGTATTGCGCCCCACCGGGGCGTAGACGTGACAGGTAAACAGCTGCATCGGACGGACTGAATGGTTCCAGGCCGGGCAGGGACGGCTGTAGGCGGGGGCGCCGTCGAAAGCGCAGGACGGTCACGTGGGGAAGCCACTCCCGGCGCTCGGGCACGTAGACGCCGAGCGCCTCGAGCCGGCCGTGCAGGTCGCGCGCAAGGGCCTGCGCACGGGCGCCCTCGTCGTCGAGCGCGAGCATGCCCACGGATCGCGTCTCCCGATAGCGCAAAGGCGAGAGAAGCGGCCGCCCTGCCGCGGTCGAGGCCTGCCGCAGGGAGTCGATGATTCCCTCGATCTCGTCCAGGGGACGATGACCGAGAAACGCGAGGGTGATGTGCAGATGGTCCGCCGAGAGCACCCTGACTTCGCGCGCACCGGCGAAGGCTTCGCGCTGCCAGGCGACGAGGGCCTCCACGGTCTCGGCAGGCAGGCGCAGCGCGCAGAAGAGGCGAGCTCGTTCATGTCCCTCGACGCTAGCACCCGGGCTCACGCTGCTTCGTGCCGACTCTGTGCCAAGAGCGCTCGCACCAGGTGGAGCGCAGCGACCGTCGACCGGCGGCGAACCGTGTTGCGGTCTCCAGGCAGGTTCAGCACGCTCGCGTCGCTTCCGTCTGGCCCTTCTGCGTGCAGGTATACGAGGCCGACAGGCTTTGCAGGCGTCCCGCCGCCCGGCCCGGCGACGCACGTGACTGCAATGGCCACGTCCGCCTGGAGCCGGTCACGCACCCCCGAGGCCATCGCCTCGGCTGCCTGCGCCGAGACGGCTCCGTGGCGTGCCAGGAGGTCATCGGAGACGCCCAGCTCGGCGGTCTTGACCTCGTTCGCATATGCGACGACTCCGCCCTGGAAGACGTCGCTCGAGCCTGGAACCGAGGTCAGATGCGCTGCCACCAGCCCGCCCGTACACGACTCCGCGGTCGCAAGCGAGAGGCCGCGTGCCCGGCAGGCCTCGAGCACGATCTCCTCGACCGGCCGCTCGTCTTCGGCGAAGAGGTATTCGGCAAGGACCTGGCGCAGCGTCGCGGTGAGATGCTCGGCGTGCTCGTGCGCGCCCTCCTCCGAGAGGAGGTCGACATGGATCTCGAAATCGCGCGCACAGATTGTCGCGGTCACACCGTCTCCCTCTCCCCCGCCCTCGGCCAGCGCCCGCGCCACCGATGACTCGCTGGCGCCGTAGAACCGCAAAACATGCCGTTCGGGTACACGCGCGCGCGCGAGGAGGGCTCGCACAGGCTCCGTCTCGAGCGCCTTTGGCCAGAGGCGGCGCAGCTCGGCCGGCGGGCCCGGAAGCACGATCGCCACGGTCTCCGCGGCCTGTAGGACGAGGGCCGGAGCGGTGCCGGCGATTCCTACGACGAGCGCGCCCTCCGGCAAGGTCGCCTGCTTGCGGACGCCCTCGGCGAAGTCCGCATAGGGCCGGTCCAGGCGCTCCGCGATCCCGCGTGAGGTTTCCTCGATCCGGGCCTCGAGGCCCGAGTCGACGACGAGCCTCCAGCCTCCCGCGCGAGCAAGGACCTCGACCGTGCGGTCGTCGTGGGTCGGCCCCAGCCCGCCCGAGACGACACAGAGATCGGCGTGAAGCGCTTCCTGGAAAGCCTTCTCCAGCTCCGCCGGCACATCCCCGACGATCTCGATCCGCGCAGGCTCAATACCCAGCCGCAGGAGCTCGCCGGCGAGGAACGGCCCGTTGCGGTCGGTTTGCCGGCCTCTCACGAGCTCGCTGCCGGTGACGAGGACGACGCCGCGCGGACGCGTCAAGCGGTGCCGGTCGCGCTGGCGAGCCTGATGCCCGTGGCGGAGACGACGATCCTGACGGACCGTCCGCCGCCCGGGATCGTGACGGCCTGTCCATTGATGCTGGCCTTGAGGTTGGCGGGGTTGCCGATGTGGATCCAGAGCGGAGTCCGCCTCGACCACCAGTGTTGCTGGCCCGGGTCGACCGTGCCGGTGAACAGCGCACGGCCGATGCCGTTCGCCGAGTAGGCGTGGACGTCCATCCAACACGGGCCGTTGACCGCCACGGTGAAGAACCGGAACGGAGCCGAGCGCGGCGTGCTGCGATGCTTCGAGGCCGGCTTGGTCTTCGGGTTGGGCCCGCCGAGGTTCGACGGAATCGGCGGGTTGTTGTTGCCGCTGAACTTCCACGCGGCGATCACAAGAGCGAAGAGAGCACCGATGCCCGCGAGCGCGAAGATGACGCCGCGCCGCTCGAGCCGGCTGTGTCTCGAGTGCACGGCGGAGCTTCGCCGTGCCACGACTGGCTCCCGAGGCTCCTCGTCTCCCACTCCGTAGCGCGAGTTGTACTCGTCTACGTAGAGCTGTCCGTCGAGCCCGAGGTAATCGGCGTAGTTGCGCAGGAAGCCCTTGACGTACGTCTGCGCGGGCAGAACCTCAAAGGTCTCCTCCTCCAGGGCGCGGAGGTAGCGCGACCTGATCTTCGTCGCCTGCTCGACGTCGGTGAGCTCGAGCTGTTGGCGATAGCGCGCTTCGCGCAGGCTGTTGCCGATCTCGAACACGGGAGGGCTCGATTGTAGCCTCGGCTCGAAGAGCGGTCGAGTCCCAGTTCCGATGGTCGACCGGGCGAATCAGCCGAACAGGTTCAGAAGCTCGTAGAAGCCCAGCGCCAACGCGGCGGTCAGCCCGATGCAGAGCGAGATGGTGCCGAGCAGGCGCCCCACTCTCGCGGTTCCCTCGCCGCCGACGCGGCCGATCGTGCGCTCGATGTTCTGCAGAGCGCGCCGCGCGAGAACGATCGCAGCCAGTCCGAGAACGGCCGAGGCGCACGTCCCGACGGTCGCGTGCACGATCGTGACCTGCTTGAGCTGTCGTGCCACGAGGTAGGCCGCCGCCGGCACGGCGAGCCCGAGGAGCGCCAGCAAGAGGGAGCCCCGAGCCGCGTCGTTCCGCGCGCGGGTGTTACTGCTTCTTGTAGGGACGTCCAATCGCTTTTGGGGGAATCGAGCGTCCGATCACGCCGGCGACGGCGATGATCGTGAGCAGGTACGGAAGGGTGTGAAAGAGCTGAGGCACTGCGCTTCCCTGCGCGAAGTAATCCGGAAGGTGGTCACCAAGAGCGCTCGAGAAGCCAAAGAGAAGCGCCGCCGCAAAGGCGCCAAACGGCCGCCACTTGCCGAAGATGAGGGCCGCCAGAGCGATGAACCCGCGCCCACCCGTGAGGTTCTGGTCGAAGTTGTGCACGAAGCCGAGAGAGAGGTAGGCGCCGCCGAGCGCGGCGAGCGCGCCCGACGTTGCCACGCCTGCGTAACGGGTGCGGTAGACGGAGATGCCGACGGTCTCCGCGGCCGTCGGGTGCTCGCCGACCGAGCGGATCCTGAGCCCGATCGTGGTCTTGAACATGACGACGTAGGAGAGGATCACCAGGAGGAAGCTGAGCCAGATCATGAGATTCATCGTCCCGAACGCAGGGCCGATGAAGTAGACGTTCTTGAGAAACCCCAGCGAGACGTCCGGAATCACATGGATGTTCGTGGGCGTTCCTTGAGTGCCGTAGGTGCTCACGACCAGGTAGCCGGTGATGCCGAGCGCGAGGAAGTTCACCGCGGTCCCCGTGACGATCTGGTCGGCGCGGAGGTGGATCGTGAACACCGCGTGGACGAGCGCCAGCAAGACGCCGGCGAGCATCGCGATCAGAACCCCGAACACCCATGAGCCCGCCTTGTCCGAGCCCCAGATCGCGAAGAACGCGCCCATCAGCATCATCCCCTCGAGACCGATGTTCACGACGCCGCTTCGCTCGGAGAACATCCCGCCGATCGCGGCGTAGGTCAGCGGCGTCGCATAGGTCAGCGTGGCTGCGGTGAGCGTCGACCACACGAAGACGCCGTGGAGGTGTGCCGTGCTCGACTGGACCGCAAGCGCCCCGAAGCCGATCCCGAGCACGCCCGCGGCGACCGCGCCCCAGCCGACACGCCCCGACCCACGGCTGGTCGCCCAGATGCCGGCCGCGACGGCGACGATCCCGACGAGGATCGGCCACAGCACGGTCCGGGCGGCGATCGGCGGAAGTGTGAGCCAGCACGCGAGCAGTCCGAGCCCGATACCGAGCATGCCCACGGACCTTGGTTCGGTAAGCCGCCAGGAGAGAAATCGCCGCGGCTCCGCACGCGCGCTCACGCCGGCGGCTCTTCTCTCGCCCAGAACCGAAGCTTCGACCGCGTCCGCCAGAGGTAGATCACGAGCACGTCGGCTCCGACGAACAGCAGGACGAGGCCCTGGATCATCAGCGTCAGGTTCGACGCCAGCTCCGGCTTGAAGATGTTCGGGTCGAGGTTTCGCGTCGAGGTGCCGTTGATGAGCGAGGCGAACAGCAGTGCCGCAAAGAAGATGCCTGGCGCCCTGTTGCGGCCGAGAAGGGCGACGGCGATGCCGATGAAGCCGACCGACGAGCCCTGGACGTCGTCGGGCGTGAGCCGGAACTCCCAGCCGAGGATGTCGATCGCGCCGGCGAGGCCGGCGAAGAGGCCGGAGATCGCCATCGCGAGGAAGATGCTCCGGCGGACGCTGATGCCGGCGTAGGCCGCTGCGTCGGGGTTGAAGCCGACGGCGCGGACCTCGTAACCGAGCGTCGTCCGGTTGAGCATCACCCAGTACGCGACGAGTGCGCCCAGGGCGACGAAGAAGCCGACGTCCAGCCCCTGGAGAATGCGGCTGCCCCAGAAGACGTGCAGGTGGGTGTTCTTCGCGATGTCGTTCGAGACCGAGACGAAATGCTGCGTCTTGCTCAGGAGCGGACCGCCCTGACCGAAGATGTAGCCGGCAGCCCAGAAAACGGTCCAGTTGAGCATGATCGTCGTGATCACCTCGTGGGCGCCGACGGTCGCCTTGAGGAACCCCGCGATGCCGGCGAGCGCCGCGCCGGCCAAGGCGGCGAGCACGATCGCCAGAAGAATATGTGGAAGGCCGGCCAGGCCCGCAAACGACGAGGCGACCCACACCGCGACGATCGAGCCGAGGTTGTACTGACCCTGCCCGCCGATGTTGAAGAGGCCGCAGCGAAAGGCGAATGCGACCGCTAGACCGGTCAGGACCAATGTGGTCGTCAGCAGGAGCGTCGACTGCAAGTTGAAGGCGGCGGTGGCTCGGTCGGTGTGCGAGATCCAGGGGAAGAACCAGTTCAGGCCGGTCCCGTTGAAGATCGCCCTGTACGTCGAAAGCGGGTTCTTGTGCGTCACGACGAGCACGACAAGGCCGCCGACGAAGAACGCCAAGATGGTCGTGACGAGCGGCGTCACCAGCCCGCCGGCCCGCTGGTAGACGGCCAGCCGCGCCGCGACTGTCGGCGGCGGACCCTCGTCCGGCGCGGGAGACGCGGGGGTCGTTGGCTCGCTCACGCGACCGCCTCGGCGGCACGGCCGCCACCGGTCATTGCGATTCCAAGCTCCTCCTCGGTGGCGTCCGGTCCGCGCTCGGCGACGATCCGTCCCTCGTAGATGACGAGGATGCGGTCGGACAGCGAAATGATCTCGTCCAGCTCGAGCGAGATGAGGAGCACGGCCTTTCCCGCGTCACGCGTCTCCACGAGGCGGCGGTGGACGTACTCGATCGCCCCCACGTCGAGGCCGCGCGTCGGCTGGGCGGCGAGCAGGACCCGCGGATCACGCCCGACCTCACGCGCGATCACGACCTTCTGCTGGTTGCCGCCGGACAGGGTCGAGGCGTGCGTCTGCGGGCCCCCGCCTCGGACGTCGAACTCGCGCAGGAGCCGCAGGGCGCGGGCGACCAGACGCCTTGGGAAGAGCCAGCCGAAGCGGGAGTCCGGCGGGTACCGGTAGTCCTCGAGCGCGAGGTTCTCGGCGAGCGTGAACTCGAGCACGAGCCCGCGCCGCTGCCGGTCTTGGGGAATGTGACCGACGCCGGACTCGATCACGCTCTTCGCACCGGCTCGCGTCACGTTGCGCCCTCCGACGGTGATCGTGCCTTCCCTGACCCGTCGGAGGCCCGTGACGGCCTCGATCAGCTCCGCCTGCCCGTTCCCGTCGACACCCGCGATCCCGACGATCTCGCCTCCGCGGACCCGGAACGACACACCACGCACCGTCTCCAGCTCCCGGTCGTCGAGCACGCTGACGTTGTCGACGACCAGAAGGGGCTCTCCCGGGGTGGCCGGGTGTTTGTCCACGCGAAGCAGCACTTCGCGTCCGACCATCAGGCGGGCGAGGCCCTCCTCGGTCGCGCCCTCACGCGGCACCGTGTCGACCTTCTTGCCGCGCCGAAGGACGGTCGTCCGGTCGGCGATCGACAGCACCTCGTTCAGCTTGTGGCTGATGAAGATCACCGACATGCCCTGTTCCGTCAGCGACCTGAGGATCGCGAACAGCTCGTCGGCCTCTTGCGGGGTTAGCACCGCAGTCGGCTCGTCGAGGATCAGGATGTCGGCCTGGCGGTACAGGGCCTTCAGGATCTCGACCCGTTGTTGCTGCCCGACCGTGATGTTCTCGACCCGGGCGTCCGGGTCGATGGCGAACTTGAACCGCTCGGACAGCACCCTGACCCGCTCGCGCGCGGCGCGGTAGTCGAGGATGATCCGCGCCGTCGTCGGCTCCGTGGCGAGGATGATGTTCTCCGCGACTGTCATGACCGGGATCAGCATGAAGTGCTGGTGCACCATCCCGATCCCCCGCTCGATCGCGTCTTTCGGCGAGTGGAAGCGGACAGGCTCGCCTTTGATCCGGATCTCGCCCTCGTCCGGCTGATAGAGGCCGTAGAGGACGTTCATGAGCGTCGACTTCCCGGCCCCGTTCTCGCCGAGGAGCGCATGTACCTCCCCGCGGCGAAGATCGAAGTCGATCCGGTCGTTGGCGACGATCCCGGGGAAGCGCTTCGTGATGCCGCGCAGCTCGAGAACCGGGGCCGCGTCTTCCATCGCGGGTGATTCTAAGCAGCGGCCAGAGAGACGAGGAGCGGACGCCGCGCGCCCGCTCCTCGTAGAAACGCGTTAGCTACAGCGTGGCGGGCGGCTTGATCTTGCCCTTGATGATCAGCTGCTTGATGTGGTTCATCTGCGAGACGAAGCTCTTGGGCACCTTGGAGCTGATCACACCGACGCCCTGGAGCCCGTTCGCAAGCGTGCCGACGAAGTCCCGGCCGCCCTTGAACTTGCCGTCGTGGACGGACTTGTAGAAGCGGTAGGTCGAGACGTCGACCTTCTTGGTTCCGCTCGTCAGGATGTACGCACCGAGGTAGTGCTGGTCGGCGTCGACGCCGATGCCCCACACGGGCCGCTTGCCCTTGTGGTTCGCCTTGGCGGCGTCGAGCGCACCGAGGCCGCAGCCTCCGGCGACCTGGAAGATCGCCTGAGAGCCCTTCGCGACCTGCTTCAGCGCGAGCTCCTTGCACTGCGCGGAGAACTGAACCGAGAACTGGTTGGAGTAGTCGACGTACGTCTTGATCTTCGGGTTCGCCTTCTTCGCTCCGGCGAAGTAGCCGGCGATCCAGTTGTCGACCGACGGAAGCTTCTTGCCGCCGACGGCGCTGACGACCTGTGGGCCGCCCTGCTTCTTGACCATCAAGCCGGCCAAGTAGCCGACCAGGTAGCCCGACTGCTCAGACTTGAACGTCAGCCCGACAGCGTTGGCGGGCTTGTCCTTGAGGAAAGCCCAAGGAAAGTCGACGATCGCGAACTTCGAGTTCGGGAACTGCGTTGCCGCCGTGCTCATGTCGGACGCCAGTAGGAACCCTGTGGCCACGATGGCCTGGTAGCCCTGGCGGCCCGCAGCAGACAGGTTCGGCAGGTAATCCGCCGCGGAGTTCGAGATGAAGATGTGCGTCTGGGCCTTCAGCTTGGAATGAGCCATGTCCAGCCCGAGCTTCGATAGGTGGTTGAACGACCTGTCGTTGATGTTGCCCGTGTCGCTGACCATTGCGGCCTTGAACGTGGCCTGTGGTCCTGCAGACGCCGAGCCCACCCCGCCGGCGGCGGAAATCGCCAGCGCAGCGACGCCCACGATCGCAGCGATCGCAAGCGTCATCCATCTGGTCCGTCTCACTTCGTCCCTCCCGGGTTGCTATTGAGGTGTGATGCTAAGCCGCGACCCCAGTTGGCGGCAACTCATAGGACGCGATTTGCGGGGCTTAGTTAGCCTGAACGCGCTCTGGCTGGCCTTCGCTGACCAGCACCCGGCGGGGCTTCGACCCCTCGTAGCCGGAGATGATTCCACGGCGCTCGAGCATGTCGATCAGGCGCCCGGCACGCGTGTAGCCGACCCGCAGCCGCCGCTGGATGAGCGAGACCGACGCAGTTTGCGTCTGGACGACCACCTCGATCGCCTTCTCCAGGAGCGGGTCCTCGTCGGGGTCGAAGTCATCGTCGCCGCCGCCGGCCTCGGCGACGGACTCGGGCGACTCGAGCAATGACTCGTCGAGGTCCTGCTCGCGCTGGCCGCGGCACTGCTCGACGACCAGGGCTATCTCCTCCTCGGTCACGAATGCGCCCTGCAGTCGTTGCAGGCGCGAGGTGCCGAGCGGCTTGAAGAGCATGTCTCCTTGCCCGAGCAGGCTCTCGGCGCCGGCCTGGTCGAGGATCACGCGCGAGTCGGTCTGGCTCGAGACGGCAAAGGCGATCCGGCTCGGGACGTTGGCCTTGATCATCCCGGTGATCACGTCGACCGAGGGCCGCTGCGTGGCCAGCACGAGGTGGATGCCGACCGCGCGCGACTTCTGCGCCAGCCGGATGACGCAGTCCTCTACCTCCTGCGGTGAGATCATCATCAGGTCGGCGAGCTCGTCGATCACGACCAGCAGGTACGGCAGCTGTGCCTCGCCTCGCGAGCGCAGCGCGCGATTGGCCTCCGGCAGGTTGCGCGCGCGCACCGCGGAGAGCCGCTCGTAACGGCGGTCCATCTCGGCGACGACGTTGCGCAGGACCGCCGTCGCCTCCTTCGGGCTCGAGACGACCGGCGCAAGCAGGTGCGGAATCGACTCGTAGTACCCGAGCTCGATCCGCTTCGGGTCGATCAGGATCATCCGGACCTCGTCGGGGCTCGAGCGCAGGAGCACTGACGTCAGGATCGTGTTGATGCAGCCGGACTTGCCCGAGCCCGTCGTGCCCGCGATCAGGATGTGCGGCATCCGGGCCAGGTCGGTCCAGACGGCCTGACCGGAGATGTCCTTGCCGAGCCAGACGGCAAGCGGGCTCGCCGTCTGCGGCAGGTCCTCGAAGATGTCGCCGAGGGTGACGAGGTTGGGGCTCGTGTTCGGGAGCTCGACGCCGACTGCCTGCTTGCCCGGGATCGGCGCGAGGATCCGGATCTCGGTCGTCGCAAGCGCATACGAGAGGTCGTCCTTGAGCGCCGCAACCTTGGAGACCTTGGTTCCCGGCGACAGCTGGAGCTCGAAACGCGTGACGCGCGGGCCGGAGATCCGGCCGATGACCGCTGCGTCCACGCCGAAGTTGGCGAGCGTCTGGACGAGCGCGTCCGCGATCTTGGCGCTGTGGTCGCCGTTCGGGCCGCTGCCCGGCGGCGAGGCGCGCAAGAGGCCCCGGTCGGGGAGGCGGTAGTCCGGTTTCGGCTCGGAAGAGACGTCGAACAGGCTGGCCTGGTCCGGCTCGGGCTCCGGGTCAGGCAACAGCAGCGGCGGCGGCTCGCTCTCGGAGAGGATGTCCGGGAACTCGTTGACGACGTCGACCGGAGGAGCGAGCGGCGCGGGCTTCTGGCCCGCGAGGGCTCCGTCGATCACCTGAAGCGCCGGGGCCGGGCGCCCGAACGAGCGCCGGGCCGCCTGGTGGAACGCGCGGCCCGAGCGGCGCAGAATCGCTCCGGCCGAGGCGCCGGTTACGAGCAGGGTGCTGGCGATCAGTGCCAGGACGCCGATGATGGCGACACCCGTGCCGCCGAGCGCGAGGCCGAGCGCCCCGCCGAGCCCCTTCCCGATGTAGCCGCCCCCGTCTTTCCCGAGCGTCAGCATGAGCCCGAAGGAAAGGACGAACAGACCCGTGCGGAAGGGCCGCACGTCGACGAGATCGCTTCGCGCCACCATCAGCGACCCGACGATTGCCAGCGCGGCGGGCAGCCCGAACGCCGCAGACCCGATCAGCGCCTCGAGCCCATTGCCGATCCACGCGCCGACGTAGCCGCCGTTCCACCCGATCCAGAGGACTGATCCCAGGAACGCGCCCAAGGCGACGAGCCCGAGCCCGATCAGCTCGGGATGCTGCTGCCCGCGTGTCTTACGCGTGCGCCTCTTCCGCTTCACGCGTTTGGGCATGCGCGGCCTCAGCGTTCGTCTCTTCCGACGGCGCGCCACGCGTGGCTGCTTCGACGCGCGGGCCGGCTTCCCTTGTGTGTTCTAGCGGCGCTTCTTGAGCTTCGCTTGGGCGCGGCGCTGGGCGCGGTTCATCGGCTCGGGCACTGCGCCCTGCTCGCCCGCGGCCTCGAGGTACGCCTTGCGCTCTGCGGCGTTGAGACGGGAGAGAGCCTGCTGGGCCTTCATCGGATCCCGCGTTGCCCCCGAGCGCTCGAGCTTCGCGACGGCGCTCGCGAGCTCGGGGTTCTGCCGCTCGAGCGTCGCCTTCGAGGCTTTCTTCAACTGGCGGCCGACGAACGGCACCTTCATCAGACCCTGCGCGACGGGCCGCACAAAGCGTCCGCCCTGAACCCGAGCGAGCAGGTTCAGGACGAGCAGCAGCAGGACGAGCCCGCCGAGAACGTAAACGGGAATCAGGTAGGTCCAGATCGCCCCCAGCATCGGCCCGTAGCCTAACTACGCTGCAAGCGCGCGCAGGTCCTCGACCGCGCGTCCGAGCAGGTTCTCGCGCAGGTCGAAGAGGCCGGCCCAGAGCGTGGAGCGATCGGGCGTCGAGCGGATGCGGGCAGCGTCCCCCAGTCCGGCGAGCGCCCGCAGGAACACCGCGAGCTCGAGGTAGGCCTGAGTGACACGAACCGGCGCCACTTTCACGCCGGCGCGGTCCAGCACCGTCGACCATTCGAGCAGCTCGCCCGAGCCTGGGGCCCCGTACCAGGACCGGCCCTCCGCGCGCTCCGGCTCGAGCTCCAGCAGGTAACGCCCGAGTGGGTCTTCCAGCCCGGCCAGGGCAGTCTCCGTGCGGTCGGCCGCCCGACGCAGCGCCGCCTGCCGCCCGCCTGCAGTCGAGGGGGCTGCGTCGCCGCGGGCCCAGCGCTCGAGGAGCCGGCAGAACGCCAGTGCCGCCACCTCGCAGGCGTTCAGCTGGCGGATGAGCCTGTCGGCCGTGTCGACGTTGGCCGCGTTGTCCACCAGAACGTCCGCCCAGGTCCGGTCGGTCCTGACAGTGCTCATACTTCTACTTTCATACTTCTACTACTACGGGAAGAATCATCGGCCGTCGACCCGTACGGTCGTAGATCAGTTGGCCGAGCCCGTCGTGGAGGTGCTCCTGGAGGAGCTTGATCTCGGTGACGTCCTCCGCGAGCAGCTCGGCCAGGACGCGTTCCGCCTCGACGCGCATCTCCTCGAGCAGCTGCGCGCCGGGCTCCGCGAAGCCGCGTGCGATCAGCTCGGGTTGGCCCGCGATAGCGCCGTTGGAGCCCGCCAGGGTCGCGACCACGATCAGGACGCCGTCCTCGGAGAGGTGCCGGCGGTCGCGCAACGCGACGTCCCGGACGTCTCCGACGCCCAGTCCGTCCACGAACGTGACCCCCGCCTCGACGTGGTCGACAAGCCGCGGAACGCCGTCTGTCAACTCGACCACGGAGCCGTTCTCGGCGAGGATGATCCGCTCCTCCGGCAAGCCGCCTTCCCGCGCGAGCCGAGCGTGCGCGGCCAACATCCGAAACTCACCGTGCACAGGCATCACCGAGCGCGGCCGGACGAGGCCGAGCATCGTGCGCAACTCCTCCGCGTTGCCGTGGCCCGAGACGTGAACCGGCGCGATCTCCTGGTGCAGCACCTCGGCGCCGTTCCGCGCGAGCTGGTTGATCGCGTCGTGCACGCGTAGCTCGTTCCCCGGCACCGGCTTCGCCGAGATGATGACCGTGTCACCGGCCTCGACCCGTATGGCGGGGTGGTCGCCGTAGGCGATCCGCACGAGCGCCGAAAGCGGCTCGCCCTGGCTGCCTGTGCAGAGGATCAGGACCTCGCCGCGCTCATACTCGTCCAGCTCGTTCGGCCGGATGAGGGCCTCGTCGGGCACGTCCATGTAGCCGAGGTTGCGGGCGATGTTGACGTTCTTGCGCATCGAGCGCCCGACGACGCAGACCTTGCGGCCGACGTCGATCGCCACGTCGCTCGCCTGCTGCATCCGGTGCACGTTCGACGCGAACGACGCGACGAGGATGCGGCCCCGCAGGGTCGGGATGATCTGCCGGAACGCCTCTCCTACGAGGCGCTCCGAGCCGGTGACGCCGGGGCGCTCGGCGTTGGTCGAGTCGCCGAGGAGGAGGTCGACCCCGCGGTTCCCGATCTCCGCAAGCCGCCCGACGTCGGTGCGCAGGCCGTCGACGGGCGTGTGGTCGATCTTGTAGTCGCCGGTGTGAAGGATCCGGCCGCCAGGGGTGTCGAGCATGATCGCCACCGAGTCGGGGATCGAATGCGCGACGCGGACGAACTCGACGGTGAACGGGCCGAGCTCGACGGCTCCACCCTCTGGATCGGCTTCTTTCAGCTCCGCCGCCCGCAGCAGGCCGTGCTCGTCGAGCTTGGATTTGATCAGCCCCAGGGTGAGGCGCGTAGCCCAGACCTCCTGGACCCGAGCCTGGCGCAAGAGGTACGGCAAGGCGCCCACGTGGTCCTCGTGCCCGTGCGTTAGCAGCACGGCCCTGATAGGACGCTCGCGCTCGGTGAGGTACGTGAAGTCGGGCAGGATCAGGTCGACGCCGAGATGCTCGTCGCGCGGGAACGCCAGCCCTGCGTCTACCACGACCGCCTCGCCGCCGGCCTCGTAGACGGTCATGTTCTTGCCGACCTCGCCGAGGCCGCCAAGCGGGATGATCCGGGTGGTTCCGGGCATCGGCGAAGTCTAGCTTCGCCCCTCGTCTAACCCTTGGGGCCGCGCCTTCCGATACACGTTCGGTGCGGTTTCCCCTGCTCGCCTATCTCACAATTGCAGCCGGCGTTGCCGGCGTCGGCGCCGGAGCCCATGCCGCGCTGCACAGGCCGCTTACGGCTCTGACGTTGCTCGGCGCCGCCGCCCTCGCAGCCGAGCTTCTGGAGGAACCGGAGCGAGCGCGTGTGCGAGAGCCTCTCGGGCCGGGTGTTTTCCGGGTTGCCTCCGGCGTCGACCTCGCAGCCGTGATCGTGCTCGGCCCGCTGCGTGGAGCGCTCGTCGCCGGCTCTGCGGCTCTCGTGGCGCGGCTCGTACGCGGCTCGTGGCGCCTGGCCGCCTTCCAGGCATCCGCGTTCGCCCTCGCCGCCCTCGCGGCGGGGTACGTCTTCGTGCTGGCCGGAGGCGCCGCCGGCCGCCTGGCCCTCCCGGATGACATCGGCCCTCTGGCAGCCCTCGCCCTCGTCTACCTCCTCGTCTCCCGCGGCTTCCTGGAGCTCGTGGGCGGGGGCGAGACGCTCGAGCCCGACTTCGCGGCGGCGGCAGCCGAGGCCGGCCTGGGCGGGATCCTCGCGCTCTTCGCTCTCCATCATCCGTGGAACGCGGTTGCGGTGATCCCGCTCGCGCTCGCCGTCAACCGGGCTCACGCGCGCGTGCGGCGTTCCCGCCAGGAGACCCTGCATGCCCTCGAGACTTTCGCGAACATCGTCGACGAGCGCGACCCGTCGACCTACAGGCACTCGGTCCGCGTCGCTCGTTACGTCGACGAGCTCGCCCGCGCGCTGGGTCTCCCCTACTCGGACATCGACCGGCTCCGCTGGGCCGCCCGGTTGCACGACCTCGGCAAAGTGGCGGTCGACGCTTCCGCGTTGCGCAAGCCCGGCAAGCTGACGCCGGACCAGTGGGGCGCGATGTGGCGGGCACCCAGGCTCTCCGCAAGGCTGCTGCGGCGCTTCGAGCTCTCGGCCTCCGAGGCTCGCGCGGTCGAACTACACCACGAGCGCTTCGACGGGCGTGGGTACTACGGCGTGCCGCCGGAGGAGCTCCCTCTCGCTTCGCACTTCCTGATCGTCGCCGACAGTTACGACGCCATGCTCTCCGACCGGCCGTACCGGCCCGGCCTCACGACGAACGAGGCACTCGCAGAGATCGAGCGGAACGTCGGCTCGCAGTTCCACCCGGCGGTCGCGAAGGCGTTCGTCGCCCTCCAGCGAGGTCGGGACCCGTATTCGACGTTGACCCCGGACGAGCGGGAGGAGCTACGAGGCGCGGCGGCCCGCTACAGGCTGCCCGCCGTTCCTGGAAGACGCGATCTGAAGGAACGGCCGGAGCTCGCCGCGCTCGCGGGTCTCGTCTCGGCGCTCGCAGGCGTCGGCCTCGGGCTCCACTGGCTCGTCGCCGCCGGAGGCGGCCTCGCATGCGGCGGGCTCCTCCTGCGCGCGTGGGTGCGCCTGAGGACCGCTCGCCTGCGCTCGGCGATCTCTGCCACGCTCGCGGCCGAGACGCGCACGCAGGTCTTCGAGCGCCTCGCCGCCGTGCTCGAGCAGGCCGCACACGGCGACTGGACGGGACTCGTCTCCTGGGAGGAGGACGGCCTCGGGGGCGCGCTCGAAGGCTCGCGGGGCGAGGCACCTCCGGAGCGCGCGCTCATGAGCTGGCTCGTCCGCGAGGCCGAGTCGCGCGAGGATGTCCTGGCCGCCCCCGCGCACGAGCTCGGGCAAGGCGGAGACGCGGTCTATGTGGCGCTGCCGCTCAGGCGGGAGAACAGCGCGCTCGTCGGCTTCGTCGTCCTGCGCGCCCCGCGACTGCTTCCGAGACACGTTCGCGCCGCGCTCGCGCGATCGCTCGACTCGATCGGCCTCGCGCTCGCAGACCGGCCCTCAGAGCACGCCGAGCGGCCGGCGATGTCGGCCGCGTCCTAGATCAAACGCGCGAGGGCTCGAGCAGCTTCAGCCGCTCGAGGCAGCTGCGGATCCGCGCGGTCTCCTCTTCGTTCGCCTCGACGAGCGGTAGTCGCAGACCGCCGACGTCGTGGCCGAGGAGGTTCAGCGCGGCCTTGATCTGAATCGGGCCCGTTACGACCGAGAGCAGCTCATACGCGGGTGTGAGGTCTTCGTGGATCTGCCGCGCCCCATCGAGGTCGCCTGCGCGGAAGCGACGGACCATCTCCTTCACCTGCGGACCGACGACGTGCGTGTGGACGCAGACGCCGCCGGTGCCGCCTACCTCGAGAAACGGGTGGATGAGGTTGTCGTCGCCCGCGTAGAGGCGGAGACCGAGCTCGACGATGCGCTGCGCCTGACCGAGATCTGCGTTCGCCTGCTTGACGGCCGTCACGTTCGGGATCTCGGCGAGCTCGGCCATGGTCGTCGGCTCGATGTTGATGACGACCCGCGCCGGGATGTTGTAGACGATCACGGGCCGGTCGCTTGCGGAAGCCACGGCCTTGAAGTGCTCGACGATGGCGCGCGGCGGGGGCTTGTTGTAGTACGGCGTCACCACGAGGAAGCCGTCCGCTCCGGCCTCGTGCGCCTGCTGGGTCAGGTGCACCGAGTGCGCCGTCGAATATGTCCCGGTGCCGGCGATCACCGTCGCCCGGTCGCCGACGGCGTCCACTGCCGCCCGCAGCAGCTCGAGGCGCTCCTCGTCCGACAACGTCGGCGCCTCGCCGGTCGTGCCCGACACGACGACGCCGTCGGAGCCGTTGTCGACGAGGAAGACGCAGAGCTCGCGGTAGCGCTCGTAGTCGACCGCACCGGCGGAATCGAACGGTGTCACGGTCGCGGTCAGGACCTCGCCGAGCACGCCCTCGATTGTACCCCCGGCCACTTTCGCCGCCCGAGCGCTGGTCTACAAAAGCGCGTCGAGCCCCATGGTCAGCCCGGGCGGAAGCTCGTGGAGCTTCTGCAGCGCGAGCAAGACTCCAGGCACGTACGCTTCGCGCGAGTACGCGTCGTGGCGGATCGTCAGGAGCTGGCCGTCGCCGCCGAAGAGGACCTCCTGATGTGCGACGAGGCCGGGCAGGCGCACCGAATGGATCGGCGTCTCGCCCTGAAGCAGCTGGGCGGTGGCCTTGGCCGTCCCCGAGGGGGCATCCTTCTTCGCCTCGTTGTGCAGCTCGACGATCTCCGCGCGCGGTAGGAATCGTCCCGCTTCGACGGCCAGACGCATCATCAGCACCGCGCCGATCGCGAAGTTGGGCGCGACGAAGAGCTGCAGGCCGCGCTCGGCCGCCAGCGCCCCCGCTGGGGCCGGATCCCAGCCCGTCGTGCCGACCACACACGGAACGCCCGCTTCGAGCGCGGCCCGGACGTTCCCCTCGGCGACCTCCGGTGCCGTGAAGTCGACCATCGCTTCGGCCTCGCGCAGCTCGACGAGCTCATGACCGGCCGCCTCGAGCGCGGGCGCCAGGACAGATCCGACCTTGCCCCCCGCCCCGAAGAGCGCGACCTTCACGCTGCTTTGGCGAGCCCCGGGTTCACGCGCTCGACGGCCGAGAGGAAGCGCTCCTCCGTCGGCCCGATCCCGGCCGCAGAGAGCTTCTCGGGCGCCAGCAGCACGTCAGCGAGCTCCGCCAGCGCGTCGGGCTCGACCGCGTCGACCTCGGCCATGATCCGCTCGATCGAGAGCAGCTCCGTGTCGGTGATCAGCGACTTGCCGAGCCTGCTCATCCGGTTCGAGGTCGACTCCATCGAGAGCATGATCCGGCCCTTCAGGTTCTCCTTCGCGCGCGCGAGCTCCTCCGGCCTGATGTTGCCCCCAGCGATCTCGGCGATCTGCTCACTGGCGATCTCGAGACAGGGGGCCAGGTTGTCCTCTCGGGTGCCGATGTAAACGCCGAGCTGGCCTGTGTCCGTGTACTGCGAGGCAAAGCTGTAGACGGCGTACGCCATCCCGCGCTTCTCCCGGATCTCCTGGAAGAGGCGCGACGAGGCCGAGCCGCCGAGGATCCCGTCGAGCAGCGAGGCTGCGAAGCGCCGCTTGTCCGAGCGCGAGATCCCCGGCGCGGCGATGCAGACGTGGTACTGCTCGGTGTCCTTGCGCTGGAAGCGGACGGTGGGCGCGGGAGGCTTCACGAGCGCAGGCCGGACGCGCGGGCCCTTGCGCGCGGGAGTCGCCGCCTTGCGCTGGGCCTTCAGGAGCAGGCGCTGGACCTCCTCGTGCTTGAGATTCCCCGCTGCCGCGACGACCACGTTTCCCGGCACGTACATCGAGCGGTGGTAGGCCGAAAGTGTCCGGCGGCTGACGCTCGAGATCACCTCGGCGTGGCCGATCACAGGGCGGCCGAGTGGGTGGCTGCCGAACGTCGCCTCGGAGATCAGGTCGTGCACTAGCTCCTGGGGCTGGTCCTCGTACATCGCGATCTCCTCGAGCACGACCTCTCGCTCCGCGTCGAGCTCCGCGAAGGACGGGGCGAAGACCATCTCCCCCATCACGTCGAGGGCCGTGTCGAGCCGGTCGTCCGGGACGCGCGCGTAGACGACGGTGTGCTCGCGCGAGGTCGCCGCGTTGAGCTCACCTCCGAGCGTGTCGAAGATCTCCGCGATCTCCTGCGCCGTGTACGACGCCGTGCCCTTGAAGAGCAGGTGCTCGAGAAAGTGCGAGACGCCGGCCTTGGCATCGGTCTCGTCGCGGGAGCCAGCCCCGATCCAGAAGCCGATCGCGACGGAGCGCACATGCGCGAGCCGCTCCGAGATGACGCGCTCGCCGGAATCGAGCTCGGTCAGGACGTACCGCTGCACGGACGGATCGTACTTGCGGCGCTAGCTAGGCTCAGAGCCGTGGACGTTTTCGAGCCGGAAGTCGAGTTCGAGGACTGTGTGCAAGCCGCGCTCGACGGTCTTCCAGCCGATCTGCGGACCGCGATGTCGAACGTCGCGATCGTGATCGAGGACGAGCCACCCCCGGGGCAGCCGCTTCTCGGGCTCTACCAGGGGATTCCGCTCACCCGCCGCACGAGCGGGTACGGGGCGGTCGCGCCCGACAAGATCTCGATCTACCGCGGGCCGCTCGAGCGACTCTACGGCGGCGATCCCGCGCTCCTGCGCGACCAGGTCAGGCGCGTGGTGCTGCACGAGATTGCCCACCACTTCGGGATCAGCGACGAGCGGCTGCGCGAGCTCGACCGCTACTGACGAAGGGCGCGATCGATGACCGCGCTGAGCGGGATGACGGCCGGGTTCGACACGAGGGCGAGCTGTCCGCCGGTCTTTCCGACGAGAACGGTCGGCGTGCCGCGGACCTGATCGGCGTTTGCCTGATTGTCGAATCGCGCTTCCTGCGTCGTCACGGACGACGAGCTCTGCTCACGCAGGGCTGTCGCGGAGTTGAACCCCGGGATGCTCACGTAGGCCGAGCGGATCATCGAGTCGTTGAGCCAGCCGGAGTTCTCTGTGCCCTGGTTGAAGTAGAGGAGATCCGTGAACTCGAAGAAGCGGTTCTGCGCGGCGGCCGCGAGAGCCGCTCGCCGGCCTACCTCGGAATCGGAACCGATGAACGCGATCGGCCGGGCGACCACCTTCACCTTTCCGGTGCGCACGTAGCGGGGAACGATCGTCGGCATCACGCCGGTCTCGAAGGCACGGCAGGTCGGGCACTGCAGGTCGATGTACTCGACCAGCGTGACGGGAGCATTCGGCGAGCCGAGCACGTTGCCGTGCTGCGGAATGCCCCGGAAGAGCTGAAGGACGGCGGCTGCGTCGGGCAGCTTGCTCACCTTCGTCAAGGACGAAGAGGAGCCGCCCGTGAGCACAAAGGCGAGCGCAACTGCCACCGCGGCGACCCCAATGACAGCGGTGGTAGCCGCAATGACCTTCGGCGAAGCCTGGCGGCCGACCGTGCTGCGCACCGGCGGCGGAGCAGGGGTGCGGCGCTGGCGCCTTGCCTTCTTTCCGCTTGTCATGGCTCTCGCACGGTAGCTGCCGGTGCGGCCGCGAGGAGCATGAAGGCGAACGCCAGAGCGAACCCGGTCAGCGCCAGCGTCGGAATCGTCACGTAGCCGAACTCATTGATCCATTTGACTGCGCAGCCGCCCGGAGCGGAGATCAGGCACGCCTGGGCCTGGCCAACGACGTGGTTCTCGACGAGCAGGTGGTAGACGGAGACCCCGGCGCCTGCGACTGGCAGCGGCAGCAGGTAGCGAGCGGCGCGGCGATCGTTCGCGAATGCGGCCAGCAGCGCCGTGATCGAAAGGGGGTACATGCAGATCCGCTGGAACCAGCAGAGCTCGCAGGGCGTAAAGTGCGCGATCTCCGAGAAGAAGAGGCTGCCGCCGGTCGCCACGGCGGCGACCAAGAACACCACCCAGAGCTCGTAGCCCTCGAGCGTTCGGCGGAGAGCGTCCCCCGGCCCTCGCACCCCCGCCAGCCACACGATGCCGACCAGCAGCAGGAGGGCCGCAAGCACCTGGCCTGCGACCCCCAGCACCGCAAGGGTGACGACGACGTCGTGTGTCAAGCGCTGGCCGCTAGCGGTCGCGGCCGCCTCGGCCTCGGCCGCCGCCTCGGCCACGCCCACGCTCGCCGTCACGACGAGGCGGACGCTCCTCCCGCTCGCGCGGCGGCGCGTTCTTCGCCCGCTCGATCAGCTCCTCGGGTGGGACGAGGGAGCCGTTCTCGTGCTTGGCGATCAGCTTCAGGCCGATCCGGCCCCGCTCCTTGTCCACTTCCTGGACGACGACGTCGAGCACGTCGCCTCGCCCGATTACGTCCTCGATGTGGCCGACCCGGCCGGGGCCGACGTTGGAGACGTGGAGCAGGCCGTCGGTGCCCCTCTTCAGCTCGACGAACGCGCCGAACTGCGTCGTCTTGACGACCTTGCCGGTGTAGGTGTCGCCGACCTCGGGCTCCTTCGTCAGCGACTCGATCGCGGCGATCGCCGCGTCTGCCTTCGCGCCCTCGGTCGCGTAGATGAGGATCGTCCCGTCCTCCTCGATGTCGATCTGGACCTCGTGCTCGGCCTCGAGCGCGCGGATCGTCTCGCCGCCCTTGCCGATCACCATCCCGATCTTCTCCGGGTCGATCTTGACCGTCGAGATGCGCGGCGCGTGCGACGCGAGGTGCTCGCGGCTCTCAGGGATGACCTCGGCCATCTTGTCGAGGATGAACTCGCGCGCCCGCTTCGCCTGCTCGAGCGCGCTCCGCATGATCTCCTGCGTGACTCCGGTGATCTTGATGTCCATCTGGAGCGCGGTAATGCCGTGGCGTGAGCCGGCGACCTTGAAGTCCATGTCGCCGAGGTGGTCCTCGGCGCCCTGGATGTCCGTCAGGATGGCGTAGTCCTCACCTTCCTTGACGAGGCCCATCGCGATCCCGCCGACCGGCGCCTTGATCGGGACACCGGCGTCTTGGAGCGCGAGCGTCGAGCCGCACACCGAGCCCATCGAGGACGACCCGTTCGACTCCAGGGTTTCGGAAACGAGGCGGATCGTGTAGGGAAACTCCTCCAGGCTCGGGATCATCGGCTCGAGCGCTCGCTGCGCGAGTGCGCCGTGACCGATGTCGCGCCGCTTCGGGCCGCGCATGAACCCGGTCTCCCCGACCGAGTACGGCGGGAAGTTGTAGTGGTGCATGTACCGGCGCTCGGACTCGAGCGACAGATCGTCGATGCGCTGCCCTTCCTTGGCGGTACCGAGAGTGAGCAGCGTCAGGATCTGAGTCTGGCCGCGGGTGAACAGTGCGGAGCCGTGCGTGCGGGGGCTGACGGAGACTTCGCACGAGATCGGGCGGATCTCCTCGGTGCCGCGGCCGTCCGGCCTGCGCTTGTCGACGGCGATCTTGCG
>JBARRQ010000061.1:0-40876 GCA_049644305.1 Gaiellaceae bacterium | reverse complement strand
AGCGCTCTCACGGGCCCCGGCGGCCGAGGAGGCCCGCCACGAGTGAGCTCGCCTGGCGGGCAGCTGCTGCAGGCGCGTGGCCGGCGCCTCGCGCGACGAGGTACGCGGCGGCGAATGCGTCGCCCGAGCCGGTCGCGTCGACCGGGCCCTTCACCGGCCTGGCGGCTACGTGCGCCAGCCTGCGTCCAGCGAGCACGAGCGAGCCGCCGGAGCCCAGCGTGACGAGGACCTCCGGCACGTCCAGCGAGCGGAGAGCCGCTTCGTCGGGCTCGCCGACGAGCGCCCGCGCCTCCTCCTCCGCGAGCTTGAGCACGTGGACGTGGGGAAGGACGTTCGGGTCGTAGTCGGCGTCAAGCTCCAGCGCCCCAGTCCGCGCTGGGCGAACGAGACCCTGTCCGTCGAGCGAGACGCGTCGTTCTCGCGCGAGCTCGGACAGCGTCTCGGCAGGAAAGTCCGAGCGCGCGAGAGCGCCGACATGAACCCAGCTCGTTGCGTCCAGTCCTTGCACGTCCTCCGGCGTCCACGGGTCGCCGATCGCCTCGACCGTCATCTCGCGCCGGTCACCGTCGTAGTGGAACGAGAACGCGGCGGTTACGGCTCCCAGCCGCCAGACGACCGGTAGGCCGAGCGAGACGAGCGGCGGCGCGAGCAGGCTCCGGTCGGAATCGGCGCATTTCGCCACCACCAGCGCCGGTGCATGGAGCGCCCGCAACGCCCGCGCAGCCCAGAACGGAGCGCCCCCGATGCGGGGTGGCCCGCCGTCAACGAGGTCGAGCGAGAGGTTCCCGATCACGGCGAGCGGCGGCACGCCGCGAATCTATCCGCGCCCGCATCCAGGTAGCCAGAAGCGCAAGCCCGAACGCGGCGGCGAAGCTCGGCAGCGAGGCCGTCCAGCGCGCGTGCCCCGGATGCAGGTTGTTCACGGCCGCCGTCCACCAGTGCGGGCCAACGGGCGAGAGCCACTGGTAGAGGACGAACCCGGCGAACCACGCGAGCAGCAGTTCCGGCCGGACCGTGGGCCCGTCGAACACGTCGGCCGGCTCGTAGTGCGCGCCGCGGGTCAGCCAGTCCGCGAGCAACACCGCGAACAGGGGCACGAAGACCGACCCCAGCAGATAGAGGAATGTGAGGTAGTTCCCGAGGTCGACGGCAATCGCTCCTCCGGTCGCGGCGGCGCCGACCAGGACGATCAGCAGCCGCTGCGAGAGCCACGGAAAGACGTTCTGGATCGAGACGGCGGTCGAGTAGATGTCGGCGAAGGCCTCGTCGCTCTCGTCCACGGTCAGCATCAGCAGCGCGACGACCGCGAGCGCGCTCCCGCTTGCGACCGCCGCCGGAATCTGTGCCGGCTGGCTGAGATTGCGCTCGAGCACAAGCACGGCGCCGAGCCCGAAGCACCAGAGCGTCGGGACGAAGTACCCGACGCCGGCACCGAAGAAGCCGGTTCGCCGGTCGCGCGAGAAACGCGTGTAGTCGGCGGCGAGCGGGGTCCAGGAAATGATGTTCCCGATCACGAGGTCGATCCCCTGGCCGAGCGAGACGCCGCCGGTCCCGCGCGTATGCCAGAGATGGTGGAAGCTCGCCTTGTCGAGTGCCCACCACGTGAGGTAGACGATCGAAGCCGCCACGGCCCAGGCCGCGAACTTGCGGAGGTAGCGGCGCACGAACCCGATCGGGCCCAGCAGGCCGAGCGCCACGGAGACGGCGCCGAACACGAGCGCCCAGAGCCAGCGCGCCTCGAAGCCGAACACCCGCTGCGAGAGAGCCGCGGCCGCCGTCGAGATGATGATCAGCTCGAACGTCGACCAGCCGAGGTTCTGCGCGACGTTGAGGAGCGTCGGCGCATACGAGCCGCGCCGCCCGAGTGGTGCCCGTAGCAGCACCATCCCGGGAACGCGCGCGTCCGCACCGATCGCTCCCGCGAGCCCCAACAGGATGTTGCCCGCGACGGCCCCGATCAGGATCGCCAGCAGCGCCTGCTTGAACGAGAGCATCGGCACCAGACCGGCCGCGGCGACGATCACCAGCAGGCTGACCGAGAGGTTGCCCCAGAGGAGCGTCGTGTCGAAGAGCCCGAGCACCTGCAGCCGCTTCGGCACCGGCGTGATTCCCCAGCTGGGCGTTCGCTCTTCCATCCGCTCCCTCCGCCGGCATTACCCGGATCAGGTTCGTCGGGTCTGATCTCAGCCGCTCTGCGGCGGCACCCCGGAGCGGCCAGCCTAGCCGGTCGGTGCCAGTGGTCGGCGCTAGGCGCGTGCCGGAGTCTGTGCAGCCGGCTGGGCGACGCCGATCATCGAGTCCCGCGTCACCAGCGCGGCCAGCTCCTCCTCGGTCAGCCCTTCGCTGCCGGCCGGGCGGCGCGGGATCACGAGGTAACGGATGTCTGCGGTCGAATCGAGCACGCGCAGCTCGACGCTCTGGTCGAGCCCGACCCCGAACTCAGTGAGCACCCCGCGCGGGTCGGACACGGCGCGCGAGCGGTAGGGGAGGCTCTTGTACCAGTCCGGCGTCGGACCGAGCAGCGCGCGTGGGTAGCAGGAGCAGAGCGTGCAGACGACCATGTGGTGGACGCTTTCCGTGTTCTCGACGGCGAGGACGACCGGCGACGGCCCCGGGTCGAGCCCGAGCTCGAGCGCCGCGGCGCGTGCGTCCTCGAGCAGGCGCTGCTTGAAGGCCGCATCGACCCAGGCGCGTGCGACGAGGCGCGCGCCGTCCGCAGGCGAGCGAGACACGAGCCAGTCGACTCCCTTGCGCACGTCCTCGCGGCTGATCACGTCTTTCTCGACGAGGAGCTCCTCCAGCGCCCGAGCACGCGCCGCCGCTGGCGGCTCGTCTCCGTTTGTGATCGGCGCGTGCGGGTGGTCGTGGTCGTGCTCGCTCATTCCGCTTGCTCCAGCCAGTGCTCATAGATGTCGACGTAGATCCGATCGTCAGGCCCGCCGCGGGCGTCGGGCCAGACGTCGTGCTGCGCCAGGCCGATCGAGTAGAGCTGCTGCTTCGGGAGCCCATCCTTGCCGTAGGCCCGCGTCTCCGGGTTCGCGAATGAGGCATGGACACGCTCGACGCGGCCGGTCTTGCCCTTCACATAGCCGGGGGTGCGGTGGTGACCCTCGTGCGGCCGGGCCGCGACACGCACTCGCTGGCCGGCGCGAAACATCACCTGGCGAGCCGTGCGTCAAGCTCGCCGGGAGCGAGCACGCCCTTCTCCGTGAGGATGGCCTCGACCGAGTAGAGCCAGCGCTCGTAGTACGACGCGCGCTCGTACTCGTCTGGCGGCATGCTCTCGATGCCCCGCCGCAGCTCGTCGACATTCATCACGCCGTGACGGCCAAGGACGCCCACGAGCGCATCCGTCAGCAGCTCCCAGTCGGAGAGCTCGTGCTCGCTGCGGTCGATCGGCGCATCGCTCGGCCACAATCCGCGGTCGTGCACGGCTCGCTCCACCCGCCGATCGTAGCGCCGCTGTGGTCTCAGCGCCGGACGCGCAACACGGCCCGCATCCCCAGCTGCGCATGGTCGGCGATCGAGCACCAGAGGCGGTAGCGGCCCGGGCGCAGGAAGGCCTGCAGCTGCACGCGCTCGCCGGGCGTCGTCGTCGGAAGTGAGTAGGTCTTGGTGCCGCCGATGCGCCGCAGAAGCAGGTCATGGACGTCCTCGCCTGTGTTGTCCAGCTCGATCACGACTTGGCCTGCCTTCACCGAGGCGCGCGACAGGACGAGGTGGTACTCCTTGGCCGAGACGCCGAGCCGCGCCGGAGCAGGCGTGTGCTGCCACGCGAGCGCCGCGGCGCCGAAGGCGGCAAGAGCAAGCGCCTTGATCACTTGAGCAGCGGGATTCGCCCGAACGAGGAGGCGCCGGGGATGACTGCCGCCGCGTCTTCTGCGAGCCACTGCTCCAGGAGCGAGCAGTAGACGGCGCGGAAGTCGGAGGTCGCGCGAAGGTTGCCTTCGTCATCGAGGTTCGTCACGCCTGGGAACTCGCCGATCATCTGGCCGCGGGCTCGTGTCCCGATCAGGAACCCGGTCCCCGCTGCGCCGTGGTCGGTGCCGCTGCTGCCGTTCTCCTCAGCGCGGCGGCCGAACTCGGACCAGACGAGCATCAGCACGCGGTCGGCGAGCCCGCGGGCCTCGAGGTCGCGCTGGAAGGCGAGCAGGGTGCGGGCGGTCAAGTCCAGCCCGTCGGCGAGCGCCTTCGGCTGGTCGGAGTGCGTGTCGTACTCACCGGGCGCGGTGATCGCGACGCAGCGGAGCGGAAGGTTCGCTGCGAGCATCGCCGCGAGGCCGGCAAGCTGGCGTGGGAACGAGTCGTCGACCTGGGGATACGGGACGGGACTGCCGAAGCCGTTGTTGCTTGCGGCGGCGAACGGAGCGAGCTGCCGGCGCAGCCGGTCGGACTGGGCCGCCGCATTCGCAGCCTGGTTCAGGAACGGGTCCGACCGGGAGGCGCCGAGGGGCGCCAGCGTCTCCAGCATCCGCCCCTCGACCTCGCCCCAGACCCCAGGGGCCCAGAAGGTGTACTCGTCGGGCGCCGCCAGCGAGGCGACCGGCACCTTCGTGGAGGCGAGTGCCGGCTGCAGCTGGTAGTCGAGCGAGAGCCCCTGCAGTGGGTTGTCGCGGCTCCCGGCGTGATCCAGGTAGCGGCCCATCCAGCCGCTCGCCAGGCGCGCATCGGTGGCGCCGACCTCCCAGAAGTGGCGGGAGGTGAAGTGCGACTGGTCGGGATGCGTGTACCCGACGGCGGGCAACACCGAGACCTTGCCCTCGCCGTGAAGCGAGGCCAGCGGCTGGAGCGAGGGGTGCCAGTGAAGGCGCGTGTCCTCGGAGAACTCGGGCCCTGCCGCCGGATCGAGCGCGAGCTTCGGGCGAAGCTTGGCGTACGCCGGGTCGAGCGCCGGGTACAGCACGGAGAGCGCGTCGGCGCCGCCGGGGAGGAAGACCGAGACGAGAACAGGCTGCGCAGGGCCGGAAGCCGCCCGTGCGATCCCTTCCTCGAAGAGACCCAGCTTGCCTGCCCCGTAGACGGAGAGCGCGAGCCCGAAGGTGCGCGTGATGAACGACCGCCGGTCGAGGCCCGTCCCGGCGGGCAACGGCATCCCGGGGTCAATCGCGGGCAACCCGCGGCCGGCTTCGGCCGCGCTTCTACGGACGAAGGCGGCACGCGAAAACTCGTCGCAATGGTGGCAGCGGGCCATCAGCAGGTCTGGAGGTCGGGGGACGTGGCGAGCAGCTGCCGGAGCGCGTTCTCGATCAGGCCCGGGTACTGGTCCTTCTTCCAGCGCGCATTCGCGTCGCCGAGCGCCCGGCGGGCGAAGCGCCGCAGCTCGGCATGGGTCCGCGCAGTTACGGCAGGCTCGCCGAGGAATCCGTGGGCTCGGCGGAGCAGCTTCGAGGCATCGTCCGGGAGCTTCGCCTTGTCGCTCTTCAGGACGTGCGGCCTGATCGCCTCACCCGCGATCATCCAGCGGGCCCGATAGGTGGCGGTGTCGAGCCAGCGCGTGTCGTCCCAGCCCGAAACGTTCGGCGGGTAGAAGAGCTGCTGCCCGGCGAGGCTCATCAGCCAGGTCCAGGACTCGGTGTCGATCCCGCGCTCGAGCGCGCGCAGCAGCCCGGCCACGTAGACGGCCGGAGACTTCACCATCCGCGGGCCTTCGTAGAGCGCCGGGTGGCGCAGGACGGCCTCGACGACGGGCCGGATCTCGTAGTCACGCTCGGCGTAGAGCCGCTCGAGCGCCTGCTTCGTCCCCCGTGACGGCGGCACGGGGACGAAGTAGCTCCAGAGCTTCGTGACGAAGAACGACGGGTGCAGACGGTGGTGGACGCAGAGGCGGCAGGAGTCGCGCCAGTCGAAGCGGCCGCGCTTGCCGAAGATCGTCTTGACGCCCGTGTCGTGCCGGCTCGGGTCGTAGCGGAAGCGGACGGGCCCGAGGGTGTCGCTCCAGCTGTTGCGCCAGCCCGTGAGGGCGCGCGCCTGCTGGCGTACGTCGCGCTCGGTGTAGGCACCTCGGTCCGCGCCGAGCGTGAACAGCTCCATCAGCTCGCGCGCGTAGTTCTCGTTCGGCGCGTCGCGCGTGTTGTCGGTGCCGGAGAGCCAGATGAGCATCGCCGGGTCGCGGGTGACCTCGCCGAGGAGCGTGGCGAACGACCCGAGCCCGTGCTTTCGGAAGAGGTTGTTCTGCCGGATCATCAGCCGGGCCGAGTCGACGCCCTCCCGCGAGGTGGCGAACCAGTCGTGCCAGACGAGGGTCATCCGCTCGACGAGCGGTCGGCTCGTCCGCACCATCCGATCGAGCCACCAGAGCTGGTCGTGGCCCCACGCGTCGTACGGAGCGAGCCTGTGGCCGTTGTCGTCGTGCGGCTTGGGCCCCCTGAGCTGCTCGCGGCCCGGATGGGTCAGCGAGTGGACGGCGCCGTCGAGCCCGAGCTTCGCGAGCCGCTCGGCCTCACCGGGCCGAGGGCCGAAACCGGCACGCCAAAGGAGCCGCTCGGCCTGCGGCTTGCCGAACGCTCCGCGATACACGGGAGACGCCATCGAAGCGGGTATCGGCAGCTCCGGGAGCCCCGGGAAATCGCTCGTTCGGTTGGATCAGCCGGCCGGGAACCGCCGAGGCGGCCGGGCGGACGCGGTCCCTCGCCGACGGCCTTAACGGGGCCTTAATACGCCGTAACCGGTCCTGAACAAGCAGCTGGCTATAACGAGCCAGTGGCAGGACGCGCGCGTGTGTTCTTCGCCGGCGGGTTTGTCGCCGCTGCCGCTCTCGGGGCCGGGCTGGCACTCGGCGGCGCGGCCTTGCTCGGCGGCTTCTCGTCCGCGACGACGACCGTCCGCGAGCTCCAGCCTTTCGAGGCGGCACCGGCCTCGTTCGCAGCGGCCAAGTCGCTCTCCGTGAACCAGATCTATCGCCGTGCCGCGCCGGGCGTTGTCCAGGTGACCGCGACGCAGGTCGTCCCGACGCGTTCGGTCGACCCGCTCTTCGGCTTTTCCTTCCCGCAGACGCAGCGCCAAGAGGCGCTCGGCTCCGGGTTCGTGATCGACAAGGCCGGCCACATCGTCACGAACTACCACGTGATCGAGGGCTCCCGGTCCGTCGACGTCAGCTTCTCGAACGACGAGAGCATGAAGGCGCGGATCGTCGGCGCGGATCCATCGACAGACGTGGCCGTGCTCCAGGTCGGTGCCCACTCGCGTGCGCTGACTCCGCTCCCGCTCGGGAACTCGGATGCGGTCCACGTCGGGGACGCGGTCGTCGCGATCGGGAATCCCTTCGGGCTCGAGCGAACGGTCACGGCCGGGATCGTCAGCGCGCTCCAGCGCGTGATCCAGGCTCCCAACGCCTACTCGATCGATCATGTGATCCAGACCGACGCCGCCCTGAACCACGGCAGCTCCGGCGGGCCGCTGCTGAGCTCGCGAGGCGAGGTGATCGGGGTCAACTCGCAGATCCAGAGTGGAAACGGAGGCAACGTCGGGGTCGGTTTCGCGGTTCCGATCAACACCGTCAGGACCGTGGCCGGTCAGATCATCAAGACGGGCCGCGCCGAGCACGCGTTCCTCGGCATCAGGGCACAGGCGGTTACGCGGGCGGTTGCCCGGCTCTTCCGGCTCCGCGCCTCGCACGGCCTGCTGATCGTCAGCGTGCAGCCCGGCAGCTCGGCCGCAAAGGCCGGCCTGCGCGCGGGCACGCAGCAGGTGACCGTCTCCGGCGAGACCTACCCACTCGGCGGCGACCTCGTCGTGGGCGCCGACGGTGTCCGTCTCTACTCGCTCGACCAGCTCCGCGACGTGATCTCGAGCAAGCAGCCCGGCGACAAGGTCGCCCTCGAGACCTGGCGCGGAGACACGCTCACGACCTTGCACGTGAAGCTCGGACGGCAGCCATCTTCCTGAGGCTGACCGTCCAAAATGGCCCCACCCCCTTGGGGCCTGGTCCCCGGCGCAAGCCGCTCGCCAGCGCGGCGCGCCGGGAACAAGGGAAGGAGGCCCGCCGCCTGCCCGGGCCTCCTTCCTTAGTCTTCGCGCCCGGCGGTCTTCAGACGGCCTCGGTCTGAGCTGTCGCAAGGGCGCGCTCGGCCGCGGCCTTCACGCCCTCGCCGAAGGTGGGATAGATGTGGTGCATGCGGGCGAGGTCGTCGACCGTGGCGCCGAGCCTGAGCGCGAGTGAGAAGCCCTGGACGACGTCACCGCCGTTACGAGAGACGACATGGATGCCGAGCACGCAGCGGGTCGAGCGGTCGAAGACGACCTTGAAGAGCCCGTGCTTCGCCGCGATGAATGCGAAGCGCGTCACGTATTCGTTCCGGACGGACTCGACCTCGTGGCCCTGCTCCCGCGCCTGCTCTTCCGTCAGCCCGGTGCCGGCAAGCTCGGGGTCGGTGAAGATCGACGTCGGCAGAAACGAGTAGTCGGCGGTGGGCCCGTTCTGCCCGAACATGTCGGCGACGGCGATCCTCCCTTGGTACTGGGCGACCGGCGTGAGCTGCGCGACGGCGGTCACGTCGCCCGCCGCCCAGATGCCGGGGACGGATGTGCGCATCCGCTCGTCGACGGGGATCCCGGACTTCGCCGTCTCCACGCCCACGTTCTCGAGGCTCAGTCCCTCGACGTTGGGCGCTCGGCCTGAAGCGAGCAGGATCTGCTCGGCGCGTACCTCGTACGGCTCTTCGCCGCCGCGCGGGGCGATCGTGGCGACGATCTCCCGGCCTTCGCGGCGCACGGTCTTGACGAAGACCGAGGTCGCTATCTCGATCCCCTCGTCCTCGAGCGCCGCGGCAAGCGTCGCCGACGCCTCTTTGTCGGAGCTCGGCGAGATCCGCTCGAGGGCATCCACGATCGTCACCCGCGAGCCGAAGCGCGAGAAGATCTGGCCGAACTCGAGCCCCACGCCGCCCGCGCCGACGACGAGCAGCGAATCCGGCAGCTCGGTCAGCTCGAGCGCTGAGACGTGGTCGATCCAGCCGACGTCGTCGATGCCGTCGATCGGCGGCACGGCCGTGCGCGAGCCCGTCGCGATCAGGATGCGCTCCGCTTCCAGCTCCGTCTCGCCCACCTGGACGGTGTTCGCGTCAACGAGACGGGCCTCGCCCTGGAAGGTCGTAAGCCCAGCGGCCTCGAGCTCCTCGATCCACTTCGGCTGAGGCTTCTTGAGCGACTCCTTCCAGGCCCGGATCCGCGCGAGGTTCGCCCTCGCCGCGCCGACCTCGATCCCGATCGAATCCGCCAGCGCATTCACGTCGTGTGTGAGCTCGGCGGCGACCAGGTAGGCCTTCGTCGGCTTGCAGGCGACGCTCGGGCAGCTCCCGCCCCAGCGCTCCCGCTCCACGATCGCCACGCGAGCTCCGTGCTCTCGCGCGGCCCTGACGGCGGCGTCCCTTGCCGCCGATCCGGCACCGAGCACGATCAGGTCGAACCGTTCGCTCATGCCACGCCCTCCTCTCGTGGTCGATTGTCTCGCGTTGGAGGCCTCCGTTACAGTCGGAGGCGTGGCGCAGGTCGAGGCAGCCGACGCCGAGCTGCTCGAGGCGCTTCGTTCCGGGGACGAGGACGCGTTCCGCAGGCTGGTGGAGGAGTACCAGCGCTCTCTGATCCGCGTTGCCCGGATCTACGTCTCGACACAGGCAGCGGCCGAGGAGGTCGCTCAGGAGACGTGGCTCGGCGTTCTCAACGGTCTCGATCGGTTCGAGGGCCGCTCCTCGCTTCGGACCTGGATCTTCCGGATCCTGACCAACATCGCGAAGACACGGGCGAAGCGGGACGGGCGCACGTTGCCGTTCTCGGCCCTTCAGGATCCCGGCCGGGTGCCCGAGGCGGCGGTCGACGCCGACCGCTTTCTGGATCCCGGGCACCCGCGCTGGCCGGGGCACTGGGCGGTCAAGCCGGAGGCGTGGCCGGAGGACGCGCTCCTGGCCGCGGAGACCCGCAAGCGGCTGGGGGAGGCAATCGAGGCGCTGCCGGCTGCGCAGCGGGCGGTCATCTCGCTCCGCGACATCGAAGGCTGGAGCAGCGAGGAGGTCCGTAACGCTCTCGAGATCAGCGAGACCAATCAGCGGGTACTGCTCCATCGTGCCCGCTCGAAGGTGAGGCGGGCGCTGGAGGCATATCTGCAAGAGGCCGGCACGTGAACGACACCCAGGTTGAACAGCTCAGCTGCCGCGAGCTCGTCGAGCTCGTCACCGACTACCTCGAAGGGGCACTTTCCACGGCGGAGCGCGCCCGCTTCGAGGAGCACATCGAGCGCTGCGCCGGCTGCAAGATCTACCTCGACCAGATGCGCCAGACGATCCGGGCGGTCGGGCAACTGCCGGAGGACGTGCTCACACCGGAGGGCGAGCGCGAGTTGCTCGAGGCTTTCCGCGGCTGGACGCGCGGCTGACCGTCGAACGACAGGCGTGTCGTGCATTCGCCGGTAGCGTTACGCGGCTTTGATCGAGCAGCACTTCGGAGAGAGCAGCCCGTGGTCATTGGGCGTCGAGGAGGAGGTGATGATCCTCGACGCCGAGACGCTCGCACTCACGCCCGGCGTCGAGACGCTGGTCGGCTGGGCGGAGGGCCGCTCGCTGCCCGGTGTCATGAAGATGGAGCTGCTGGCGTCGATGGTCGAGCTCGCAACCGATGTATGCGACTCGCCGGCCGATGCGCTGGCGGCGCTGAGAGAGCTGCGCACGGGCGCCGCAGAAGCGGCCCGCGAGGAAGGGCTCGTGATCGCGGCGGCCGGAACGCACGCTTTCAGCATCCCGACCGCGCAGCAGATCGCCCCTGACCCGCGGTACCGCGAGTTCGTCGAGTACGCCGGGATCTCCGCGCGGCGGCAGGCGGTCTGCGGGCTCCACGTCCACGTCGGCATGCCCGGGCCGGACGAGTGCATGCTCGCGCTCGAGGGGGTCATGCCGTGGTTGCCGGTCGTGCTCGCGCTCTCGGCAAACTCTCCGTTTCTCGGCGGCGAGGAGACGGGGCTGGCCTCGACACGCGCCGAGGTCCTCGCACAGCTCCCGCGGGCCGCTGCGCCGCCGGTCTTTTCCTCGTACGCCGAGTGGGAGTCGCTCGTCGAGCGCTTCGTCCGCCTCGGCCTGGCCGACGGCTACACCCGCTTCTGGTGGGACATCCGGCCCCACCCGCGCTTCGGGACACTCGAGATCCGCGCGCCGGACCAGCCGACTGCGCTCGAGCTGACGGCTGCATTCGCAGCGCTGCTGCAGGCCCTCTGCAAGACCGTGCTCGAGGGACCGCCGCCGAAGCCCGCCGAGCGCGGGGACTACGCCCAGAACCGGTGGGCCGCCCTCCGCTTCGGGCCGCGCGCCGAGCTGGTCCATCCCGACGGGGAGCGGCTCGCGCCCGCCTCCGAGCTCGCAGCGGAGCTCATCGAGCTCATCGGCCCGTCCGCCCGCGAGCTCGGCACGGATGAGCTGCTCGCCGCAATCGATCCGAGTCGCTGCGAAGGGGACCGGCAGCTCGAAGTGGGCCGGGCCGACGGGCTCGAGGCGGTCTGCGCGGACGTCGCCGCTCGGACGCTAGGATCGCCGTGATGGCCGTCCGCTCGGAGACCCTTCAGGTGAGCGGGATCCGCTGTGAGCGGTGCGTCGGCCGGCTTGCAGGCGTGCTTCGCGGGCACGAAGGCCTCGAGCAGGCAAGCGCGAACCTCATGGGCCAGGTGCAGCTCGCGTGGGACGACGAGCGGACCGATCGTGAAGCGATCGTCGCGACACTCGCGCGTGCGGGTTTCCGACCGCTCGAGCAGACCGGCGTCTAGGGGCTCGCCCGGGCCTGTCGCGGCGCTGAACGGGAATGCGACCGCCCCCGTGGTCGTTTCAGAACGAGAAACAGCAGGTTGCTAGGGTGGCCGCGATGAGCGAGACGACACCCCAAGCCGACGCGAGGAAGCTGGCCGAGGAGGCCCGTGATCGCGTCCGCTTCGAGGAGGAGGCGCTGGCGCTGGCCGACCAGGTCTACCGAGTCGCAAGGAGGCTCGTGTCCACCCGGGAAGAAGCGGAGGACTTGATGCAGGAGACCTATGCGCGGGCGTTCCGGTCCTGGAGATCGTTTCAGCCGGGGACCAACATGCGCGCCTGGCTGCTCCGGATCCTCACGAATCTGAACATCGACCGCGGTCGTCGCCGGCAACGCACCCCCGACACCCAGCCGCTCGAGGAAGGGGACTACTTCCTCTACAACCAGCTCGAGGAGTCGGGCGACTCGGCCGAGGACCGGGTCGACCAGCGGCTCTCGCAGGACGACGCCGTTGCCGCTCTCTCGGCCGTCCCGCACGACTTCCGCGACGTGATCGTCCTCGTCGACATCGGCGACTTCAGCTACGCGGACGCGGCGCAGATTCTCGAGATCCCGATCGGCACGGTCATGTCGCGCCTGCACCGGGGGCGGCGTATCCTGAAACAGGAGCTCGCCGAAAAAGCGGTCGGGAGTGGCGTTTGATGGCGTTCGGCCCCGGAATCGATCCATGCGACAAGTGCGAGGAGCTGATGCAGCCCTTCCTCGACCGCGTCCTGAGCAACGAGGAGCGGGCCGAGGCGGAGCGGCACCTCGATGACTGCAGCTACTGCCGGAAGCGCTACCGCTTCGAGGTGGAGCTGCGGCAGTTCGTCCGCCAGGCCGTGGTCGAGCCGATGCGGCCGGAGCTGAAGGCGAAGCTCTCGGCGCTGCGGACGCCGCTCGTCTGAGCCCCTAGCAGGCGGCGCTCGGCGGGCCGGCGATCACGACGAGACGGCGCGGGTTGCTGCCTCCGGGGAGGGGGCTTGTGACGCCGCAGCCGAGCTGAGAGGCGAGCCGGCGGGCAAGCGCCTCGCCGCCGGGCTCGAAGTAGACCGCGGTCTGCCGGTAGTCGAACCGGTTCGCTTTGGTGACACGCCCGATCCGATAGCCGAACGACGCGACCCGGCTCGCGATCTGGCCGGTGTAGTTTCGGTCGCCGCCACCGTTGAGGACGTCCACGGCGATTCGCCACGGCGGGACGAGCGTCGCGGCGCTCTCTCGTGATGGCGACCCGCCGGGACCGAAGGCAACCACGAGCGCCGTGATCAGCACGGCGACGAGGGCTGCCGCCCCGCCCGCTGCAATCCAGCGTGCGAAGGGCCGCTGTGGCGGCGGCTCCACCGGCAGTCCGGAGAGGCGGCAGGCCTCGCGGTGGTCGACTCCGAGTGAGGTTGCATAGCGAAGCATGGCCAGCACGGCCGTTTCGCTGTTCTGGAAGCGGTAGAGGCGGCCCTCCTCGAGCCACTCGACCTGGTCGGGCCACAGTGACGCCCGCTTCGCAGCCTCCTCGACCGTGAGCTTGCGATGGAGCCGCAGCGCGCCGAGCACCGAGCTCTGCTCTGCGGGGGGGTCTAGTGGCCTTGCGAGCTCCACGGCTTCAGGCTCTCGGGGATCTGATCACGGGAATCAACGTCACCTGGAGGCTCCAAATCGTCGCAGGGCACGAGGACGGCGTCGAGTCCCTTCGCTCCCTCGTCCGGGATCTCCTGCCAGGCCGGTCGCGCGACGAGGACCGGGTGGAGGCGCACGCCCGCGTAGGTCGCCGCGACGACATTCGCCGGCTCGCCTCTCCAGCGCGTGATCACGCGGTCCACCGCCTCTGGCGCGAGGCGAGGCCCGTCGCCGAGAACGACGACGGCGGCCTCGGCATCAGGCGGGAGGGCGCGTAGGCCACAGCGGAGGGACGCGCCGGGGCCGCGCTTCCAGTCCGGGCAGTGAACCGAGCGGGCGGAGGTCTCGACGTCATGTGCCCCGAGAACGACGACGACATCGTCGACCGCGCTGCGGCGGACGCGTTCCAGGACCGGCTCGAGCAGCACCTGCTGCTTCGGGGAGCCGAACCGGGTCGACGCGCCGGCTGCGAGCACCACCGCCCACACCGTCAACGGCCGACGGCGTCGAGGGCGCGGCGGACGAGCGCGCGGGCCAGCTCGACCTTGTAGGCGGTCCCAGGCAACGGTGTCGCGTTGTCGAGGTCGTCCGGCGAGTCGAGGCGCCAAGGGACCGGCGCCGCGCCGGCGAGCACGAGACGCACGCCGTCGGCGAAGCGTGCGGCTGCGACGCCGATGAGCGGAAATGCCCACCTTTGGCGGTCCATTGCCTTGAGGTAGACGCTTGCCTCGGGGCGCGAAACCTCCAGCTCGAGGATCAGCTCGCCCGGCTCCAGGGCGGTCACGTTCCGGTCGTCCTCGGTGGGCAACCGGTAGAGCTCGGCGAGAGGCAGCTCGCGCCGGTCGGTGCGGATTCGCGTGTCCAGAGCGAGCAACGCCGCCGCCGGGTCCGACGGATGAGCGGACGCGCAGCGCTCGTTGCCGAAGATCGCGTGCTCGCGGTGCGCTCCCTCACGCGCGTGGCAGCGCTCGCCTCCGTGCAGGAAGCAGGAAAAGCCGAGTCGCCAGTACCAGCAGCGGGTCGCCTGGAGGAGGTTGCCGCCGATCGTCCCCATCGAGCGGAGCTGCGGCGAGGCCGCGAGCGCGCAGGCCTCCCGGAGCGCCTGCGGAATCTCCGGATCGGCTTCGAGCTCGGCCAAGGTTGTCCCCGCGCCGATGCGAGCCCCGTCGATCCCGCGCGGGACCGCCGCCTGGAGGTCGACAAGTGTCTCCGCCTCGACCAGCCGGTCGCGAAGCAGCGGCACGAGGTCGGTTCCGCCGGCGAGCGCTACGGAGCCGTTCCCGAGCGCGGCCGCGGCTGCGTCCACCGACTCAGGCCGGAGCAGCTTCAACCGGCTTCCGTTCCCGCGCCTCTCGAAGGGCGCGAAGCATCTCGTCGCGCGAAACCGGCAGCGAGCGGACGTCCGCCCCGGTCGCGTCACGGATCGCGTTGACGATTGCCGCCGCGGTCGGCACGATCGGCGGCTCGCCGAGCCCTTTCGAGCCCAGGTTCGTCAGGTGCTCGTCCGGGATGTCGAGCAGCTCGACGACGATCTCGGGCACGTCGGCCATCGTCGGCAGCTTGTAGGCGTCGAGAGTCTGCGTGAGCACCGTCCCGCTCTTCGGGTCGACAAGCCGCTCCTCGGAAAGCGTGTGACCGACGCCCTGCACGACCCCGCCCTCGACCTGGCTGCGCGCGCCCAGTGGGTTGATCACGCGTCCGACGTCATGGATCGCGGCGATCCGCTCGACTTGCACCTCGCCGGTCTCGACATCCACCGCGACCTCCGCGACCTGGATCCCGAACGTGAGCACGCGCATCCCGGCCGGGTTCGGCCCGCGCGCGCCCTTGCCGAGGATCTGCGCGTCGTCCAGCAGGCCCGTCACCTCCTCGAGCGGCCAGGAACCGCCGTCGGCCGAGACGACCTGGCCGTGCTGCAGTGAGAGCACGCGCTCCTCGAGGTGGTAGCGCTGCGCTGCGATCTCCAGGATCTGGCGCGCCGCGTCCGCCGCGGCGGCTCGCACAGCCGGGCCCATCGAAGGCGTCGTCGAAGAGCCTGCCGAGATCGAGGCGTACGGGCCGCGGGCCGAGTCGCCGAGCTCCACACGTATGCGCTCCAACGGGAGGCCGAGTTCCTCGGCCGCGATCTGCGCCATCGCGGTGCGCGTGCCCGTGCCGATGTCCTGCATCGCCGTGACGACCGTCGCGCGCCCGTCCGAGCCGAGACGCACCCACGCGTAGGACGGCGGCCCGCCGCCTCCGTACCAGATCTGGCTCGCCAACCCGGCCCCGCGGCGCCACGGCCCTTCCGAGCGTGCCCGCACCTGATCGCGGCGCGCCCAGTGGGGCTCCGCACGGCGATAACACTCGAGCAGCTTCTTCGACGAGAACGGCCGGCCGTCGACGAGGTCGTTGTCCGCGTGGTTGCGGCTCCGCAGCTCCAGCGGGTCGAGCTCCAGCCGGGCGCCCAGCTCGTCGAGCAGGCACTCGAGCCCGAACGTCCCTTCGACGAAGCCCGGCGCGCGGAAGGCCGCGTTCGGCGGCAGGTTCAGCTTCGCGCCGTACGTGACCGTGCGGACGTTCTCGCACGCGTAGAGCATCTCCATCGGCCCGTAGGTCGGACCGGCGAAGCCGTCCCAGCCGACGGCGTTGACGAACTCACCCTCGAGCGCGACGAGCGTGCCGTCTGCGCGCGCGCCGGCTCGCAGGCGCTGGATGGTCGCATTGCGGTTGCCCGTGGCGAGGTTCTCTTCGCGGCGGGTGAGAGCGCAGCGAACCGGCCGGCCCGTCTGTCGCGCGAGCGCGATGCCGATATACGTGTAGTCGCCGGGGCTGTTCTTGGCGCCGAAGCCGCCGCCCATGAAGTTGCAGACGACGCGCACGCGGTCGGGCGGTAGCCCGAGCTTCCCGGCCACCGAGTCACGGACACCCCAGATGAACTGGGTCGAGATGTAGATCTCGAGCGTGTCGCCTTCCCAGCGACACACCGACTGGTGGGTCTCGAGCGCGTTGTGGAGCACGGTCTGGGTGCGGTACTCGGCCTCGACGACCGCATCCGCTTCGGCGAAGGCGCTGTCCACGTCCCCGCGCTCGTAGCGGCGCGGGTCGTCGAGGAGCGACTTCCGCCGAACCGCCTCCTCGGGATCGAGCAGCGGCTCGAGCTCTTCCCATTCGATGTCGATCAGCTCGAGGGCAGCCTGCGCCTCGCGGAAGCTGTCAGCGGCGACCGCTGCGACGGGGGCGCCGTGGAAGCTCGGCTCGAATGAGAGGGCGTCACAGTCCTCCGGGCCGACCACGCCGCGAACGCCGGCGGCCTCCCGAGCCCTCGTCAGGTTGAGCGTGTTCACGCGCGCGCGCGCGTAAGGGCTGCGCAGCACGGCGGCATGCAGCATGCCCGGCAGCGCGAGGTCGGCGGTGAAGACGGCCTCCCCGCGGGCCCGCTCGTAGCCGTCCAGGCGGCGGGCCGGTCGACCGACAACCTCGAGAGGGCCTGCCGGCCACTGGTCAATCGCCTCATCCTCGTCGACGACGACCCACTGCTCGGTGTACTCGCCCTCGACTTCCTTCTCGGTTCGAATCAGCCTCGCCACGCGAGCACCGCCTCCTCGATCCTCGGGTAAGCGCCGCAGCGGCAGAGGTTCCCCGACATCGCGTGTCGCACGTGCTCGGGCGTTGGCTGTGGCTCGGCCTCCACGAGCGCGGCAGCCGAGACGATCTGGCCCGGCGTGCAGAAGCCGCACTGGAGCGCGTCCGCGCGCACGAACGCATCGATGAGCGGGTGGTCGCGAAGGCCCTCGATCGTGGTCACCTCACGCCCGCCGACGGTGTGCACGAGCGTGATGCAGGACAGAACCGGCACGCCGTCGAGCTGCACGGTGCAGGCGCCGCAATGGCCCTCGCCGCAGGCGACCTTCGTGCCGGTCAGCCCGAGGTCGCCGCGCAGCGTCTCCGCCAGCGTCTGCCCGACCGCAGGATCGACGCGGTACAGGTCGCCGTTGACACGGAGCTCAAGCACGGCGCCGCTCGCGCAAGGTAGCTGTTGGCCTACGCACCTGAGGTCACCGCCAGGATGTCCGCCAGGTGCACGAGCCGAAAGGTCGTCCTGCTGACGATGCGCTCTTCCGCCTCGTCGTCGAGCTCGGGAATCGTTCGCCAGAGATCTCGAGCGGCCTCCAGAAGCTGACGGATGCGTTCGCGCTCCTCGACGTGCCCGTCGCGGTCGGCGCAGGCGTTGAGGGCCAGTCCGATGACCCCGATCGTGTCGGGCTGGCGGGTCCAGAGGAGCGGAGTCGCCATCGAGAGGTACTGGTGGATGCGGGCGAAAGCCATCGGCTGCGAGAAGGTGGCATCGCCGCGTGGGGGTGTGGGCGCGAGCGGGGGGTCGCCGTCCGCGATCCGGCTCGCGTTGATCCAGAGCATCCCGCGAAGTTGCGCCTCGTCGAAGCCGGCCAGCTTTGCCGTCCGTGTCGCGATCAGGAGCGAGCTCGGCTGCTGCCCGTAGGGGTAATCCGAGGCGTAGACGACCTGCTCGGGCGAAACGAGGTGGAAAAGGCTGAGCAAGTCGATCGGGCTCCAGACCGACGTGTCGAAGAAGACGCCGGCCTTCCCGCCGAAGCGGCCGGCCAGCTCCGCGAGGTCGGCGATACCGGCGTGGGCGATGATCAGCTGCGCCGCGGGGTAGCTCTCGACGAGCCGCGCCAGGTTGTCGGCGATCGGCGGCAGCCCGCGGCCGCCGTGGATCAGGATGGGCACGCGCCGCTCGGCGGCGAGCGCGAAGACCGGTGCGAGGCGCTCGTCGTTGAGCAGGAAGCGCTGGGCTCGAGGATGCAGCTTGATTCCGCGTGCCCCGGCGTCGAGGCAGCGCGTTGCCTCCTCGATCGGGCCCTCGGCGAGATCGAGGCGTGCGAATGGGATCAGGCGGCCGCCGGACCGCTTCGCGTACTCGAGCGTCCGGTCGTTCGCGGCCCGGAACGCCGGGTGACGGTCCTGCTCGTCCATGCAGAACATGAAGCAGCGAGAGACCCCGTACCGGTCGTTGACCCGCTCGAGGTCCTCGTAGACACCGCTGAACCCGTCGATGTCGTGCCCGAGGTGAACGTGGGCGTCGAAGATCTCCGTCTGCTCGGGAAGCTCGCGGGCCAGCTCCTCGTCGTAGCCGGCGATCAGTGCCTGCGCCCGCTCGAGCACATCGTCCACGTTCGAGCAGTCTATGTAGCATCACCCCGGCGATGGCAGACGTCCTGGTCTACGCGGACTCGATTCGCTCACCCGAGATGCGGCACGAGGTGCCCGTTGCCATCCCCGATCCGTTCCTCTACGCGGAGCGGGGCGGAAAGCGGCACGTCGTCGTCAGCTCGTTCGAGCTCGACCGGATCGCGCCGGTCGCTCCGGAGCTGGAGTTGGCCACGCCCGAGGAGTTCGGCCTGGACGAGCTCTACGAGCAGGGGCTCAAGCGTGACGACATCGAGCTCGAGATCGTCAAGCGCGCCGTGCAGAGCTTCGGGATCGATCAGGCTGCCGTGCCACCGACCTTCCCCGTGGAGCTCGCGGACCACTTGCGCAAGAACGGCATCGAGGTCGGGTCCGACCGCGAGCTCTTCTTCGCGCGGCGGCGGGTCAAGAACAAGGCGGAGCTTTCCGGGATCCGGCGTGCCCAGCGGGGGGCCGAAGCCGGCATGACGGCCGCTCGGGAGTTGCTGCGCGCCGCGAAACCGGACAACGGGAACCTCCTGGTCGACGGCGAGCCGCTCACGTGTGAGCGGCTGAAGCTGGCCGTCGAGCAGGCGTTCAGCGAGAGCGGCGTCTTCGCCGACGAGTTCATCGTCTCGCATGGCGCGCAGACGGCGGTGGGCCACGACATGGGATCCGGGCCGATCGCTCCGGGCGAGCCGATCTGCCTCGACCTGTTCCCGCGCGACCGGGAGTCCGGTTGCTACGCGGACATGACCCGGACGTTCGTGGTCGGCGAGCCAACGGACGAGCTGCGCGAGTACCACCGGCTCTGCCACGAGGCGCTGCAGCGTTCGGTCGACGCCGTGAAGCCAGGCATCGAAGGGCGCGACCTCAACCGCATCGCCTGCGAGGTCTTCGACAAGGCCGGCTACCCGACCCTTCTGAACAAGCAGCCGGGAGAGGTTCTCAAAGACGGCTTCTACCACTCGCTCGGGCACGGAGTGGGGCTCGAGGTTCACGAGCAGCCCACGCTCGGCCGCGGGCCAGGCGACCTCGTTGCCGGAGACGTGATCGCTGTCGAGCCGGGCCTCTACCGCCACGGCTACGGAGGCTGCCGGCTCGAGGACCTTGTGCGCGTGACCGAGGACGGCGCCGAGACGCTCACGGATTACCCGTACGACCTGGCGCCCTAGTGGCACAGACGATCGAGACGATCCTCCTCGAGGAACGTCGCTATCCGCCGCCGCCGGACTTCGCCGCCCAGGGGAACGCCCGGCCCGACATCTACGAGCGAAGCTTCGAGGAGCTCTGGGAGACGGAAGGCCGGGAGCGGGTCTCGTGGTTTCAGGACTTCTCCCGCCTCTACGAGTGGGAGCTCCCGTACGCGAGGTGGTACCTCGGCGGGAAGCTGAACGTCACCTATAACTGCGTCGACCGGCACGTCGAGGGCGGCCTCGGGGACAAGGTCGCCTACTACTGGGAAGGTGAGCCCGAGGACGAACGGCGAACGATCACGTTTGCAGACCTCCAGCGAGAGGTCGTCCGCTTCGCCAACGCCCTGAATAAGCTCGGTGTGAAGAAGGGGACGCCGGTCGGGATCTACATGGGGATGGTCCCGGAGCTCCCGGTCGCGATGCTCGCGTGCGCCCGCCTGGGCGCCCCGCACACCGTCGTCTTCGGAGGCTTCTCCGCCGACTCGCTCGCCGACCGGCTGAACGACATGGAGTGCGAGCTCCTGGTCACGCAGGACGAAGGCCTGCGCAACGGTGCGAAGGTGCCGCTGAAGCGCAACGCCGACGAAGCGCTCGCGACGACGCCCCGCATACGGGATGTCGTCGTGTTCCGGAGAACGGGCGGCGAGGTAGGGATGGACGAGGGACGGGATCACTGGTGGCACGAGCTCGTCTCGGACGAGAAGTCAGATCCCGAGACGTGTCCGTGTGAGCCGATGGACTCGGAAGACCTGCTGTACCTGCTCTACACGAGCGGCACCACCGCCAAGCCGAAAGGGATCGTCCACACGACCGCGGGCTACCTCGTCGGCGTCTCCACGACGCACCACTACATCTTCGACGTCAAGCCCGACTCGGTCTACTGGTGCGCGGCCGACATCGGCTGGGTCACCGGCCACAGCTACATCGTCTACGGGCCGCTTTGCAACGCCACGACCGGCGTGATCTACGAGGGCGTGCCGAACTTCCCCGACAAGGACCGCTGGTGGGCGATCATCGAGCGCTACAAGGTCGACATCCTCTACACGGCGCCCACGGCGATCCGGACGCACATGAAGTGGGGGCCCGACTACGCGGCGAAGCACGATCTCTCCTCGCTGCGGCTGCTCGGAACCGTCGGCGAGCCGATCAACCCGGAGGCATGGGTCTGGTACCGCGAGCACGTCGGAGGAGACCGCACGCCGGTCGTCGACACCTGGTGGCAGACGGAGACGGGAATGGTCCTGATCACGGCCTTGCCGGGCGTGACCACGCTAAAGCCGGGCTCCGCGACCAAGCCTTTTCCCGGAATCGACGCGGCCGTCTACGACGACCAGGGCAACGAGGTCGGACCGGGTGGCGGCGGCTACCTCGTCCTGCGGCGGCCGTGGCCGGCGATGCTGCGCGGGATCTACAAGGACGAAGCGCGTTACCGCGAGACGTACTGGTCGCGGTATCCCGGCGCGTACTTCGCCGGCGACGGCGCGCGGATCGACGAGGACGGTGACTTCTGGCTCCTCGGCCGCGTGGACGACGTGATGAACGTCTCCGGTCACCGGATCTCGACGATCGAGGTCGAGAGCGCCCTCGTCGACCACGAGCGCGTGGCCGAAGCGGCCGTCTGCGGCCGCAAGGACGAGCGCACCGGGCAGGCGATCGTCGCCTACGTGACACTGAAAGGCGGCGATGAGGGCTCGCTCGAGATGCTCGAGGAGCTGCGGGCTCACGTGGCCGCCAAGATCGGCCCGATCGCGAAGCCGGCGAACATCGTCTTCACGCCCGAGCTCCCGAAGACCCGCAGCGGGAAGATCATGCGCCGCCTCCTGCGAGACGTCGCCGAGAAGCGCACGCTCGGCGACACGACGACCCTCGCGGACCCGGCGGTGGTGGAGGAGATCAAGGAGCGCGCCTCGACGGAAGGGAGCCAGGAGGACTAGCTCCCGTGGCCGCGGAGCCGACTGTGCATCTCGCCCGCGGCGAGTGGCAGACGTGGCGGGGCCGCCTCGTTCGTTACTGCAGGAGGGCCTCGAAGCGCTCTTCGCCTTCGAGCGGGCCGATCAGGGCGAGCTTCATGCCCTTCGAGCCGATTACGTCCTGCGCGACGCGCTGGACGTCCACCGCTGTGACGGCGTCGAGGCCGGCGAGCACGTCCTCTGGCTCGAGTGTGTTATCGCCGAGCACCTCCCGCCCGAGGCCGTACATGATCAGCCCCTGCGGGTTCTCGAGCCGGAGGACGAAGCGGCCCTTGGCCAGCGCGCGGGCTTTCTCGAGCTCGTCTGCCGGGACTTCTTCCTCCGCGATCCGGCGGAATTCCCGGGCGATCGTCTCGACCGCCTGCTCGCTGCGGGCGATGTCCACGCCCGCCTGCGAGTAGAGCGAGCCCGCGTCGGTGTAGCTCTGGTTGTGGGCGAACACGTAGTACGCGAGCCCGCGCCGCTCGCGCACCTCGGTGAAGAGCCGAGACGACATCCCGGTGCCGAGGACCGTCGTCAGGAGCTGCAGCGCCCAGCGGTCAGGATGAACCATCGGGTAGCCGCGGACGCCGAGAATGAGATGCGCTTGGTCCGAGTCCTTGCGGTGGATGGTCACCTGGGGCTCGGTCCCGTTCCCGGCCGTCGGCGGCGGGTTGCCGGTCGGCTCGGGCTCGAGCTCCCCGAGCAGGCGCTCGATCGTCTCGAGGTAGCCGTCCTCGATCCGGCCGCCCACGCCGACGACCATCCTCTCCGGCTTGTACCAGCGGCCGATGTAGTCGAGGAAGCTCTCGCGAGTAGCGGCTCTGACCGTCTCCTTCTTGCCGATGATGTCCCAGCCGAGGGGCTGGTCGCCGTAGAGGAGCCGCTCGAAGACGCCCCCGATGAAATCGCGAGGAGTGTCGTAGTACATGTTCATCTCCTCGACGATCACGCCCTTCTCGCGCTCGATCTCGGTGGGCTCGAACTTGGAGCGGCGGATCATGTCGACGAGCACGTCGAGCGCCCTGTCACGGTAGTCGGCGGCGCACTTGACGTAGAAGCCGGTGTACTCCTTGCTCGTGAAGGCGTTGAATTCGCCGCCGAGAGAGTCGACCTCCATGCCGATGTCGCGCGCCGTAGGCCGCCGCTCGGTGCCCTTGAAGAACATGTGCTCGGCGAAGTGCGCGATGCCGTTCGTGTCAGCGGTCTCGTAGCGCGAGCCGGCGGCGAGCATGATCATGCAGGTGACCGACTGCACCTGCGGCATGTCCGCGGTCAGCACCCGCAGGCCGTTGTCGAGCCGCTGCAGCTCGAACACGCTCACGCCGCGAGCCTCTCGCGCCACTCGGAAGGGATGGAGATCGTCTGCCTGCGCTCGTAGTCGTAGCCGACGAGAACGCTCTTGGCCTCCGCAACCACCTGGCCGTCCACACGCAGCACATAGTCGAGATCGAAGCTCTTGTCGCCGAAGCGGCTGGTCTCGACCTCGATCTCGATCTCGGCTCCGAAACGGACCGGAGCGCGAAAGTCGATCTCGATGCGCGCGACGATGATTGACATGTCTTCCAGGCCCGTGGCGAGACCGAGATCGAGCAGGAACGCGATGCGGGCCGACTCAATGTAGGACAGAAAGACCGCATTGTTGACGTGACCCATTGCGTCGACGTCGCGGAAGCGGACCGGCTCACGGTGGCGAAACACTGCGGCGATGCTAACGCCGCCGCCTCGTGTCGCGCCGTGAATGCGAGATGCTTCGCACGTGGCCGGTGACGAGACGAGGCGGGCGATCTTCGTGCAACCGGAGTGGCTTAAGGCGGTCCCGACCGACCGCCGGCTGCCGGAAGGCGGGGCTCTCCACACCGGTTGCGGAACGTCGTTTCACGCGGCGCAGACGGCCGGCTGGGCGGAACAGGCGCTCGAGCTCGTCCTGCGCCCGCGCGAGGCAACGGTGCTCGTCGTGGTCAGCCACGAGGGCGAGACGCCGCTCAGCCTGGAAGCCGCGCGCGCGTTCGATGGTCCGGTCTGGCTCGTTACCGGCAAGCCCGAGAGCCCTCTCGGGGAGCTTGCGGACGAAATCGTCGTCGCGACGCCGGAGGTCGAGCGGAGCTGGTGTCATACGGCGAGCTACACGTGCGCGGTCACGGCGCTCGCGGCGTTACGAGGCGACGATGTGAGCTGGCTTCCGCCGGCCGTGGAGGAAGCGCTGGCCAAGCGCGAGCCCGTCCGCGGGCACGATCGCTTCGTGATCGCAGGTGCCGGGCGCGACTGGCCGACCGCGCAAGAGGCGGCGCTGAAGCTTCGCGAGGGCGCGTTCGTGGCCGCCGAGGCACATCACACCGAGCAGCTGTTGCACGGCCACCTGGCCGCGATCGACGAGTCGGTTCGCGCGTTCGTCCTCGAAGGCGAGGGCCGGGCAGCGGAGCGGGCGGCCGGCGCGACTCGCGCGCTCCGCGAGCTCGGCTGCGAGACGACGCTCGTCCCGACGACGCATCCGGTAGTCGACATCGTCCGCTTCCAGCTGCTCACGCTCGACCTCGCCGAGGCGAGAGGCGTCGACCCCGACAGGATCCGCACGGACGACGAGCGCTGGGCAAGGGCCCGCGCCGCCTACGACTGATCCGGTCAAACCCCCGGGGGACCCCCCGGTGATGTTCCCCCGTGAACAACTCTATTGCCGCAACGCGCACGCGTGGGTGACCCATTCGTGCCGAAAGTGAGTCGTGTGAACTATCGGCCGCGCCAGGCCGCGAGCAACTCTGCCTCGCGCTCCGGCGCCATACCCGCAGTCCCCGCGCGCGGCGCCGCCGTCACCAGCTGCTGCCCCGTCTCCGTCGCCCACGCCAGCGTGTCGGCCACGGTCTCGTCGATCTCTCGGAGCCGAAGCCCCGCCGCTGCCGCGCTCGAGCCGTCCGCCTGCAGAAAGGCCGCCTCGTCGTCCGCGAGCCACAGGGGAAGGTCCGACCACGGCGCGACTCCCTGCTCGCGAAGAAACGGCTCGTCGACCCAGACGAAGGTCGCGTCACTCGCGGAGACCTCGCGGCAAACGTCGAGCAGCTCGCCGAACGGTTCTGCAGGCCGCACCGCGTTGAACGTCCCGGCCGTCTGCGTCTCCGCAAGCTCGACCAGCCAGCGCCCGAGGTCGCGCACGTCCACGCACTGCACCAGCCGGTCCGGCGACCCCGGTGCCAAGACGTCCCCTCCGAGCGCGACGCGTAGCGGCCAGTACGTGAAGCGGCCGGTCGGGTCGTACCGCCCGACGATCAGTCCGGCCCGGACGCTCGCATGGGAGCCGGGCAGCACCTCGGCGAGGACGCGCTCGCAGGCTGCCTTCAGCTCCGAGTAATGCTCTTCGACCTGCTCGCTCTCGGGCTCCTCCTCGAACACCGGTGCCGACTCGTCGAAGCCGGCGCGATATGGCTCGCGGTAGACCGAGATCGAGGAGACGAACACGTAGTGGCCGACCGAGCCGCGCAGCAGTTCCGCCGAGGCGCGCACGACGCGCGGCACGAAGCCGGAAGGATCGATCACGGCATCCCACGCTCGCCCTTCCAGAGCGGTGAGGTCTCCGTCGCGGTCTCCTCGGAGCTTCTCCGCCTCCGAGAAGAGCTCTGGGTTGGTCTGGCCGCGGTTGAAGAGTGTCACCTCGTGCCCACGCTCAAAAGCCGCCTCGACGGCCGCACGACCGAGAAACTTGGTTCCGCCGAGAACCAGCAGCTTCAAAGAGCCGCGAGCTCCGCCAGCAACCGGTCGACCTCGTCGGCGGTGTTGTAGTGGACGATTCCCACGCGGAGACCGCCCTGGGGAATCCCGAGGCGCTCCATCACCTCGACCGCGTAGTAGTTGCCGTGCCAGACGGCGAAGCCTCGCTCGGCCAGCCGCTCGGCGGCCATGACCGGGGTCAGATCGCCGAGGGTGACGCAAAAGGTCGGTACGCGAGCGTCCATCGTCCGCAGGCCGTGGAGGACACACGACTCCGGCAGTCCGGCGAGGAAGCGCTCGCCAAGCTCTCGTTCATACGGGACGATCGCCTCGAAGCCGACCGACTCGAGGTACCCGACGGCCGCGACAAACCCGGCGAGCAGCTCGTGCGGCAACGTGCCCGTCTCGAAGCGGTGCCCGAGCGGGCGCTCCGGCGCAGGTCGGACCTTGTAAGGCCGCCAGCGCTCGAGCAGCTCGGCCCGCCCGAATGCGAGCCCGAGGTGCGGACCGAAGAACTTGTACGGAGAGCAGAGCAGCACGTCGACGCCGGCCGCGCCGACGTCGATCGGCCCGTGCGGCGCGTAGTGGACGGCGTCGACCCAGGCAAGCGCGCCCACCTCGTGTGCCAGCTCGGCGACTCGAGCCACGTCGACCAGCGTTCCGACGGCGTTCGAGGCCCACGGGAACGCGACGACCCGCGTCCGCTCCGAGAGCAGCGACTCGAGCTGCCCGAGGTCGAGCGTCGTGTCGTCCTTGATCTCGGCAAACCGAACCCGCAGGTTCAGGTCCTGCGCGAGCTCGAGCCAGGGCGCGACGTTGCCGTCATGGTCGAGCTTCGTGACGACGATCTCGTCGCCGGCCTCGAGCTCTCGCCCGGCAGCCCGCGAGAGCGCGAAGTTGAGCGTCGTCATGTTCGCCCCGAAGGCCACCTCCTCTGCTCCGCAACGGAGGAAGCGCGCCGCGGCTCGCCTGGCCTCGTCCACGAGCAAATCGCTGCGCCGGCTCGTCTCGAACGGTCCCCCGACGTTCGCGTTCGAGTCCCGCAGGTAGGAGGCGATCGCCTCTATCACCTCGTCGGGCACCTGCGTGCCGCCCGGCCCGTCGAAGAACGCGAGCGGACGGTCGAGGGCGGAGAAACGGCGCCGAACCGCCGCGGTGTCGAGTATGAGTGTTCGCATTTGGGCGTTATGCTGGCAGACGGGTCCGGATCTGAGAGAGGGGAGAGCATGGAAGCCGCCGCCGTACCTACAGTCGACGTCGCCGACGGCCGCCCGAGCGCCGTGGTCGCGGCGCGCGATGTCACACGCCGCTACGGCGAGGGGGACACAGCCGTCGACGCCCTCCGCGGCATCACTCTCGACGTCGCTCAGCAGCAGTTGACGGCCGTCATGGGGCCTTCGGGATCCGGCAAGTCGACGCTGATGCACATCCTCGCGGCGCTCGACCGCCCGACGTCCGGCTCGGTCTGGGTCGCCGGCACCGAGCTCGGTGACCTGAGTGACACCGAGATCACGAAGCTGCGGCGGAAGCACATCGGCTTCGTCTTCCAGTTCTTCAACCTGCTTCCGATGCTCACCGCCCAGGAGAACATCGTCCTGCCGCTGACGATCGCGGGCGAGAAGCCGGACCGCGCCTGGCGCGACGAGCTCCTGAAGAAAGTCGGCCTCGCCGACCGCACGTCACACAGGCCGGCCGAGCTCTCCGGCGGCCAGCAGCAGCGAGTCGCGATCGCGCGCGCCCTCATCTCGCGCCCGACCGTCGTGTTCGCCGACGAGCCGACTGGAAATCTCGACTCGAAGACGGGTGGCGAGATCCTGGAGCTGATGCGCGACTCCGTCGATTCCTTCGGCCAGACGACCGTGATGGTCACGCACGAAGCTCGGGCGGCCGCAATCGCCGACCGCATCCTCTTCCTCGCCGACGGCTTGATCGTGAAGGACCTCGGCCGAGCGACCGAGCACGACGTGATCGTCGCGATGCAAGAGCTCACGCCGGCCTGATGCTGACCGTTGCTCTGAAGGGCCTGGCGGGGCGAAAGTTCCGGGCGTTGCTGACGGCGCTCGCGATCGTCCTCGGCGTCGCGATGATCAGCGGCACGTACGTCCTCACAGACACGATCAACAACGGCTTCAACACGATCGTGACCAACTCGTACAAGAACACGGACGTCGTGATCAGCGGCCACGCCGCCTTCAAGAACACGAACGGCAACGGCGTCGAGACCCCCACCTTCCCGGCCTCTGTGCTGACGAAGGTCAAGGCGCTGCCGGACGTCGCCGTCGCGGACGGCTCCGTCCAGAGCACCAGCACCAAGCTCATCGGCAAGGATGGGAAGGTGATCGACACCGGCGGCGCGCCGTCGCTGGGCTTCTCGGTCAACCCTCGAGAGCAGCAGTTCAACCAGACGACGCTGACCGCGGGCTCGTGGCCGCACGGCTCCGATCAGGTCGTGATCGACAACGCGACGGCCGCCAAGAAGCACTTCTCGGTCGGCGATCAGATCAGGATCCAGACCGTAGGGCCTCAGCGCCGGCTTCATGTAGCCGGGATCGCGAAGTTGAAGGGCATTGGCTCCATCGGCGGCGCGACGTTCGCGCTGTTCGATCTCCCCACCGCTCAGCGCATCTTCGGCAAGACGGGCCAGCTCGACGTCATCCGCGTCCAGTCGAAGAGCGGCGTCAGCAAGGCCAAGCTGATCTCGGAGATCAGGCCCCTGCTCCCGCCGACTGCGACCGTCCGTGACACCGGCGCACAGGTCAAAGAGGACAAGAAGCAGTTTGGCTTCGTCTCGTTCCTCAAGTACGTCCTGCTCGCGTTCGGAGGGATCTCGCTCTTCGTGGGCGCGTTCGTGATCGCGAACACGCTCTCGATCACGATCGCCCAGCGGATGCGCGAGTTCGCCACGCTGCGCACGCTCGGCGCTTCCCGTCGCCAGGTGCTCTGGTCGGTGGTGGTCGAGGCCCTGGTGATCGGCCTGTTCGGGTCGGCGGTCGGCCTGTTCCTCGGGCTCGGCCTGGCAAAGCTCCTGAACAAGCTCTTCGTCTTGTTCGGCATCGACCTCCCGCAGGGCCAGACGGTGTTCGCGACCCGGACGGTCATCGTCGCGCTCGTGGTCGGAACCGTGATCACGCTCGTCGCCAGCATCCGGCCGGCGAGACGGGCCACTCGGGTTCCGCCGATCGCGGCGGTTCGGGAGGGATCGGTGCTCCCGGTCTCGCGCTTCGCGAAGTACGGGCCCGTGACGGCGCTCGGGATCCTCACCGCGGCGGTCGCGCTCGTTGCGCTCGGAACCCTCGGCAAGGGCATCGCCACCGGCCCCCGGCTCCTCATGATCGGCGTCGGGGTGTTGCTGCTCTTCTTCGGCGTCTCCATGAATGCGGCGAGAGTTGTCCGGCCGCTGGCTGCAGTGCTCGGTGCACCCGCGAGGACGGTTGGCGGAGCTCCGGGCATCCTCGCCCGTGACAACGCGACCCGGAATCCGTCGCGGACCGCTTCGACCGCATCGGCGCTGATGATCGGGCTGGCCCTCGTCACCTTCGTGGCGATCTTCGGGCAGGGTGTCCGCAAGTCGTTCGAGAGCGCGGTCAACCAGCTGTTCATCGCCGACTACGCGGTGACGGCGACGAACACGTTCACGCCGATCGACGTCGCCGCGGGCCGGTCCCTCATAGGGAAGCCGGGCCTCCGCGACGTGACGGCCATTCGCGCCGGCTCAGCCCGCTTCCTTGGGGGAGACCACAACCTGACGGGCGTTGCGCCGAACGTGGCGGCGGGAATCCGGATCGACTGGAAGGCGGGAGGCCCGAACGTCCCGCGCCTCCTCGGAACGACCGGCTTCTTCACGGACGACAAGTTCGCCAAGAAACACCACCTGCGAGTAGGCCACGTGGTGAATCTCGAGTTTCCGAGCGGCAAGCGAGTCGACTTGACTCTGCGCGGGATCTTCAAGGCGCCCAACGGCGGCTCGCCTTTCGGCCAGGCGACGATCTCGAACGCGCTTTTCGACAAGGAAACACCTCGGCCGAAGGACGAGATGGTCCTGGTCAACACGCCCGGCGGCGTCAGCGATGCGAACACGAAGAAGCTCCAGAGCGACGTTGCGGCGTTCGCGGACGCGAAGGTACAGACGCGTGACCAGTTCAAGCACAACTTCCTGAGGCCCTTCACCAAGATCCTCAATCTCCTCTACGCGCTGCTCGCGCTGTCGGTGATCGTCAGCCTCGTCGGGATCATCAACACGCTCGTCCTGACGGTGTTCGAGCGAACGCGTGAGATCGGGATGCTCCGAGCCGTCGGGATGACCCGGAGCCAGGTGCGCATGATGATCCGCTACGAGAGCATCGTCACCGCCCTGATGGGCGCCGCCCTGGGGATTGCCGTCGGAACGTTCCTCGCCGTGCTCGTGACGCACGCGCTCTCGAGTCAGGGAATTGTTTTCGCCTTCCCGTTGCTGCAGATCGTCTACTTCGTGCTGGCCGCGATCGTCGTGGGGATCCTGGCGGCGATGCTCCCCGCGCGGCGGGCGGCGCGGCTGAACATCCTCGAGGCGCTCCAGTACGAGTAGCCCCCGCGCGAGATGACGTCCGGGGACGCTCGTAGGCTGCGGGCGTGCGACGGTTGCGGGCGCTCAGCGAGGAGGAGTGCTACCTCCGTTGCTACGGCGCGTGGGATCCGACCGTGCGGATCGTGGATCTCGAGCCGCGCCGCCCCCGCCACGTGGCGCGACTCACGGGTGAGGAGCTGCGGCGGCTGTTCGAGTTGCGGCTGGATGCGCGCGAGGCCGAGCTGGCTGCATGAGAAGCTGCGCTCGTTGGGGCAAGACTCGGATCCGGCAGGCGCCGGCACGGGGACGGCGGCGGCCGAGACCTCTCGGTGAGCGGCGGGCCTGCGCGCCGAGGGCGAAGCTCCGGCCGCGCTGCTCGCCCTAGCGCCGTTCCGGATGTCCTCGCGCCGGGCCTCCGGGTGGTCTTCTGCGGGATCAATCCCGGCTTCGTCTCGGCCGCGGCGGGAGCGCACTTCGCCAATCCGCGCAACGACTTCTGGCGGCTGCTCTCGGACGCGGGCTTCACGCCTCGCGTGCTGCGACCGGACGAGCAGCACGAGACGCTGCGCTTCGGCATCGGGCTGACCAACGCCGCTTTTCGGACCACGCGCGGCTCGGGCGACCTGCGCCGAGCCGATTTCGCGGGTGCGGCGGAACGTCTCGAGCGTCTCGCGGCCGATCTGAGACCGCGCGTAATCGCCTTCGTCGGGAAGGAGGCCTACCGCGGCTCGTTCGGCGAGCGACCCGCCCTCGGCGCCCAGGAGCGGCGCCTCGCCGAGACCCGACTCTTCGTTCTACCTTCGACGTCGCCGGCGAACGCAGCAGTGTCCTATGAAGTTCGACTCCGCTGGTTTCGCGCGCTGCACAGCTGTCTCTAGGGCTCGGCTTTGGCCCGCGAGCCCTGCATGACGCCGTAGAGGTTGCCGTCCGGACCACGGAAGTGGAACCAGCCGTAACCCTCGATCCTCTGCGACCACTCGATATCGCCGATGAGCTCGACTCCTGCGGCCTCGAGCTCCGCGCGAGCTCCGATCACGTCGTCCACGAGCAGGCCGGCGACCGGCCCGGTCGCCATGAAGGCCGTCTCCGGATCTCCCGAGCCGAACACCTCGACGTAGTCATGGTCGGCCCCGGGCAGCCGGAGCATGGCGAAATCCGGCTGCTCCTGGACGAGCTCCAGCCCGAGCACGTCGCGGAAGAACCCGGTTGTCTCGTCGAACCGATCGGTTCGCGTCCCAAGCCACGAGATGCGCTGTACGCGCACGCTATCCACGCCAGCGGTTCGTGATCGGCGTGCGGCGATCCCGGCCGAAGGCTTTCGGAGTGAGGCGGACGCCCGGCGGGGACTGGCGGCGCTTGTACTCGGCGCGGTCGATCATCGCCACCGACCGCTCGACGAGGTCCGGGTCGAAGCCGTCGTTCGAGAGCTCCTCGCGTGAGCGGTCCTCTTCCACGTACGCCTCGAGGACTTGGTCGAGCTCGTGATACGGGGGCAAAGAGTCCTCGTCGAGCTGGTTCTCGCGCAGCTCCGCGCTCGGCGCTCGCTCGACGATCGACGCAGGGATCACCTCGCGGCGGACCCGCTCATTCAGGTGCTTGGCGAGACGGAAAACGTCGGTCTTGAAGACATCCTTCAGCAGGGCAAAGCCGCCGGCCATGTCCCCGTAGAGGGTGGAGTAGCCGACGGAGAGCTCCGACTTGTTGCCTGTGGCGACGACGAGCCAGCCGAACTTGTTCGAGAGCGCCATGAGGAGCACTCCTCGAATCCGGGCCTGCAGGTTCTCCTCCGCGAGATCGGGCTCTCGCCCGGCGAAGCTCTCGATGAGGACCGCCTCGGCGGCGCTCACGATTTCGTCGATCGGCAGCTCCCGAAAATCGGTACCGAGGCCCTCGGCGAGCAGGCGCGCATCACGTCGCGTCTCTTGCGAGGAAAAGCGTGACGGCATCGAGACGCAGTGCACGTGCTCGGCGCCGAGCGCCTCGACCGCGAGCGCGGCGGTCACCGCAGAGTCGATTCCGCCGGAAACGCCGATCACAACCTCGCCGAAGCCGTTCTTGGCCACGTAATCGCGCAACCCCAGCTCGAGCGCGAGCCGCATCTGCTCAAGCTCGTCGAGCTTCGGCGCCAGCGACGTCTTCAGAGGCGCCGCCTGTGTCCGCGGGTCGCCGACGGGAACCACGGTCGCCTCGGGGAGCACGCCTCGCTCTCGTGCGAGTGCCCGACGCCGGATGTCGCGCAAGCGCCGGCCGACCGCCTCCCCCGGCTCGACGTCGACGACGACCAGCGCCTCCTCGAAGCCGGGCCCCCTGGCGAGAACCTGGCCCTCCTCGTCGAGGACCAGCGAGTTGCCGTCGAAGATCAGCTCGTCCTGCCCGCCCACGGCGTTGCAGAAGGCGACGAAGCAGGCGTTGTCGCGAGCGCGCGTCGCGAACATCTCCTCGCGCTCGCGGTCGCGGCAGAGGTGGAACGGGGAGGCCGAGATGTTGGTCAACAGCTGGGCGCCTGCCAGCCCGAGATCGGTCGCAGGCGGCCCGGGCTGCCACATGTCCTCGCAGATCGTCGGGCCGATGAGCGTGTCGCCGAGCTGCAGCAGGAACAGGTCTCGAGCAGGCGCGAAGTACCGATCCTCGTCGAAGACGCCGTAGTTGGGGAGGAAGCGCTTGCGGTAGATCGCCTTGACCTCGCCGTCCGCGCAGATCGCGCAGGCGTTGTAGAGGTCGCGGTCGAAGTGGGGGAACCCGATCAGGGCGACGATGCCCTTGACACCGCCGGCGAGGTCCCGAAGCGATTCGTCGGCCGCGCGAATGAAGCCTGGGCGAAGAAGCAGGTCCTCCGGCGGGTAGCCCGTTACGGCGAGCTCGGGGAGGAGGACGAGATCGGCGCCCGCCCCCTTTGCCTCCTTGATCCTGCCGGCGATGCGCTGGCGGTTGCCGTCGAGATCGCCGACGGTGGTGTTGATCTGGGCTAGCGCGAGCCTCATGTGTCGAGTTTTAGACTACCAGTCGAAAACCAATCAACGCCGAAGGCGGATCGCGTTCAGGTCCTCGCGCTTGATCTCCTCGGCGCGGCGGATCAGGTCCTCGATGTCGTCGTGCTCCGCGTGGATGTAGCGGCCGGCGAGGGCGTCCGCGCGCCCCGACGCGAGAACGCGCACAAGGCGCGGGGCGAGCTCCGGCGGGGTCCATGGTGCGTCGTCCGCGAAAAAGCCGTTCGTCATCTCGGTCTTCACGAGCCCAGGGCTGATCAGGAAGACGTGGACGCCGGTGCCTTCGAGCGAGCGCGCCAGCGTCTCCGCGAGTCGGTTGGCGGCTGCCTTGCTGGGCGGATACGCCGTGCTGGCCGCGCCGGGGAGATAGCCGGCTCCGCTTCCGGTGATGACGATGCGGCCGCCGCCGCGCTCGAGCATCCCCGGAATCACGGCCCGGCAGCTGAGGTAGACGCCCAGGACGTTGACCTCGTAGACGCGCCACCACTCGTCGGGGTCGCCCTCCCAGAGTGTCCCGTCGGGCCCGCCAATTCCGGCGTTCGCGGCCAGCAGGCCGATCGGGCCGAGCTCCCGCTCGGCATCGGCCACCATCCGCTCGACGGCTGCACGGTCGGTGACGTCCACCTCGAGCGCGAGGCCGCCGACCTCGGCTGCGACCTCCTCGACTTGCTCGTGCGTTCTCGCCGCTACTGCTACCCGCGCGCCGGCGGAGGCCAGCTCGCGGGCGATGCCGGCTCCGATTCCGCGCCCGCCTCCCGTGACGAGCGCGACCAGCCCGTTGAGATCGTCAGTCGGCACACGCGGGAGGATAGAGGCGGGAGCACGTAGCATCGGGCGATCGAGTGTCTCGCTCAGCGACCGAAGCTGTTCGTCGCCGCTGTGGCGGGCGCGATCGCGCTCGCTTCCGCGGACTTCGCCGGGGCTGGGCCGCCCCCAAGTCTGACGAGCCCCGCCTTTCGGGCGGGCGGCTCGATCCCGCGCGTGTACACATGCGACGGCAGGGGAATCTCACCCCCGCTGAGCTGGAAGGGACTACCGCCGCGCGCCCGCTCGCTCGCGCTGCGGCTCTACGACCCCGACGCGGCCGGCTTCACGCATTGGCTGGCCTGGGGCATCTCGATTCGCTCGCCCGGACTGCCGAGCGGTCAGAGGCCGCCGAAACAAGGCCGGAACGACTTCGGACGGATCGGTTACGGCGCGCCGTGCCCACCGAAAGGGACGCCGCATCACTACATCTTCGTCCTCTACGTGCTCGCCAAGCCGCTCGACCTTCGGCCCGGAGCCTCGAAGGGCCGGTTCGCAAGCGCCATCAGCCATGCCCATGTCCTCGCACGCGCGCAGTTGATCGGCGTATACAAGCGCCGCTAGAGCTCGGTACGAGACGTCTCTAGGGCCGGGCGGCCTGGGCGATCTCCTCGAGCGTCTCGGGGTTCTCGAGCGACGAGAGGTCGCCGGGATCGTCGCCTATCGCCTTCGCCCGGACGGCGCGCCTGACGATCTTGGCGCTGCGCGTCTTCGGCAGCGCGGAGACGAACAGCACCCGCTCCGGGGCAAAGGCCTTCCCGAGCTGCTCCCCCGCGAGCGCACGTAACTCGTCCGCCAGCTCGTCGGAAGGCTCGACCCCCGGAACCAACGCGCAGAACACCCAGGCGACCTCGCCCTTCACATCGTGCGGAACGCCGACTGCGGCTGCCTCGGCCACCGCCGGATGCGCGATGACGGCCGATTCCAACTCCGCAGGACCGAGACGCTTGCCCGCGATGTTCAGCGTGTCGTCGGACCGACCGTGCAGGAACCAGTAGCCGTCGTCGTCGACGAGCGCCCAGTCGCCGTGAACCCACACGCCCGGCAGCCGCCGCCAGTACGTATCGAGATATCGCTCGGGATCGCGCCAGAATCCGCGCGTCATCCCCGGGAACGGCCGTCGGCAGACGAGCTCGCCGACCTCGCCGCGGACCGGCCGTCCTTCGGCGTCGACGACGTCCATCGCCATTCCGAGGGCGGGCCCGCCGAGAGAGCACGCTTTGATCGGAACCGCAGGAGTCGGCGAGAGGAAACAGGCGCCCACCTCCGTCCCGCCTGAGCAGTTGATGATCGGGCAGCGTCCCCCGCCGACGCGCTCGAAGAGCCAGCGATACGGCTCTGGGTTCCAAGGCTCGCCGGTCGTCACCAGCACGCGCAGCGTCGAGAGATCGTGCCGCTCAACGAGCTCGGCGCCGTGCGGGATCAGCGCCCGCACCAGCGTCGGAGACAATCCGAGGATCGACACTCGCTCGCGCTCGACGAGCCCCCAGAGCCGGTCCGCCGCCGGCCAGTCAGGAGCGCCCTCCGCGTACACGACTGTGCACCCGAGGGCCATCCCGCCAACCACCTCCCACGGGCCCATGATCCAGCCCATGTCCGTGACGAAATGGATCACGTCGTCCGGCTGCGCGTCCGCCTGGTAGGCGACCTCGCGCGTGATCGAGACGAGGAAGCCGCCCTGGACGTGGAGGACGCCCTTGGGCGGGCCGGTCGTGCCCGACGTGTACGTCAGCAGGTAGGGATGCTCGGAGTCGACCTCGAGCGGCTCGAGCTCGCCGCGTGAATCGGCCACCGCGTCCTCCCAGTAGACGTCCCGGCCGGCACGCATCGGCACGTCCTCTTTCCCGAGCCGCCGCCAGACGACAACGTGCTCGACCGACGGCGACTCGCGCAGCGCCTCGTCGACGAGCTCCTTCATGGGCGCCTCGCGACCTCTGCGCAGCGAGCCGTCAGCCGTTACGACCACCTTCGCCTCGGAGTGCTGCAGCCTCGCCGCCACCGCGGGAGCCGCGAATCCCGAGAAGATTGGCACCTGGACCGCCCCCAGATGCGCGCAGGCATGCGACGCGATCGCGACCTCAGGCGACATCGGCAGGAAGAGCGCGACCCGGTCTCCGGCCTCCACGCCCAGCGCCGAGAGCGCCTCGGCCAGCCGCGTAACGGCGTCGGAGAGCTCGGCGTAGGTCAAGGCCCGCCGGACGCCGTCCTCGCTCTGCCAAACGGCGGCCGCGGCGTCGGCACGCTCCGTCTGGGCCCAGCGATGGACGCAGTTCCAGGCCAGGTTGAGCTTGCCGCCGACGAACCAGGTCGCCCACTCGGGCCCTGCTGAGAGGTCGACGACAGAGTCCCACGGGCGCGAGAACTCGAGTCCCATGTCCGCGATCGCTTCCGGCCAGAACCGCTCAGGCTCCTCGGCGGAGAAGCGGACGAGCTCCCAGTAGTCGTCGAAGCCGAGTCGGCGGGCGAGCCGCATCGCGTTCGAGCGCTCCCGCACCTCGTCGCTCGGCCGCCAGATCACCTCCACGCCGGCAAGCGTAACTTGACCCCTTAGGCTAGTGCCCGCTAACCTAGTGCGGGCTAACTTCAAGTCAGGAGGGGATGTGCGCGCGAGGATCTTCGCCGAGGAGAACCGGAAGTGGTGGACGCTGTGGGCGGTCGCCTTCGGCCTCTTCATGATCATGCTGGACAACACGATCGTGAACGTCGCGCTGCCCTCTATTCAGCGCAATCTGCACATCGGCATCTCCGAGCTCGAGTGGGTCGTGAACGGCTACGCGCTCACCTTCGCCGTGCTCATGCTCACCGGCGGCAAGCTCGCAGACCTCCTCGGCAGACGGCTGATCTTCATGGTCGGCCTCGCGATCTTCACCGGCGCATCCCTTGCCTGTGGCCTCGCACCCACCGCCGGCTTCCTGATCGGCGCACGCGTAGTCCAGGGCGTCGGGGCGGCCCTGATGAACCCCTCGACGCTGTCGATCATCTCCGCCACGTTTCCGCCGCGCCAGCGTGGAATGGCGATCGGGATCTGGGCGGGCGTCTCCGCCCTCGCGCTCGCGATCGGCCCGCTCCTCGGAGGCGTCATCACCCAGCACATCGGCTGGAGCTGGATCTTCTTCATCAACATCCCGGTTGGCATCCTCGCGATCGTGGTCGCCCGCGTCGTGATCAGGGAGTCCCGCGACACGTCCGCCGAGCAGCGCCTCGACCTCCCCGGTCTGACCTCCTCGGCGCTGGGTCTCTTCGCCCTCACGTATGCGTTGATCGAGGCGAACAAGTACGGCTGGACGTCGGCCCGAATCCTGGCGCTGTTCGCGCTCGCGGTCGCCGGCCTGGTCGCCTTCGTCTGGCTCGAGCTCCGCCAGCGCATCCCCATGCTCGATCTCTCGCTCTTCCGCAACCCGACGTTTGCCGGCGCCAACGCCGTGATGCTCCTCGTTGCCCTGGCGATGTTCGGTGTCTTCTTCTACGTCTCGCTGTACGTGCAGAACGTGCTGCATTACTCGCCGACCCAGGCGGGCGCGACGTTCTTGCCGATGACCCTCTGTATCGTCATCCTCGCTCCGATCGCCGGCCGTCTCACCGACCGGTTCGGCCCGCGCTGGCTGATCGCATCGGGCATGACGCTCGTTGCCGGGTCACTCGTCATCTTCGCCCAGCTCGACCAGTACTCGAACTTCTGGAACATCTTCCCGGGTCTCCTGATCGGCGGCGCGGGAATGGCGATGTCGATGGCGCCGACGACTGCTACGGCGATGCACGCCGTTCCCGTCGACAAGGCCGGCGTGGGCTCCGCGGTGCTGAACAGCATGCGCCAGGTCGGCGGCTCACTCGGGATCGCGATCATCGGCGCCATCGTGGCGGCGTTCGTCCACGTCCCGCCGACCAGCCCGCTCGCGGTGCCGCAGTTCGTCGACGGGTTCCAGCGTGCGCTCATAGTCGCCTCCGGCATCGCCTTCAGCGCCGCGGTGATCGCCGTCGTGACGCTCCGTAAGCCCGAGCACGAGGAAGAGCTCAGCCGCGTTCCCGAGGAGGTCCCGGCGTGAAGGAGACGCGGCCCCGCCTGACGGCGCAGCAGCGAAAGACCGCCGTAGTCGAGACTGCCTGCCGGGTCTTCGCGAAGGGAAGCTACCGCGGCTCGACGACGGCGCAGATCGCGCGCGAGACCGGCGTGACCGAGCCCGTCCTCTACCGCCACTTCGCGTCCAAGCGCGAGCTCTACCTCGCGTGCCTCGACGCAGTCTGGGAGCGCGTCCAGACGCTCTGGGAGAAGGCCATCGAGCGAGAGCAAGATCCCTCGAACTGGCTCAAGGCGATGGGCAAGGCCTACATCGAGGCGCGGGCCGCCGCGCGAATCGTCCTCGTCGACCTCTGGATCCAGGCGCTGACCGAGGCCGCGGACGACCCCGAAATCCGTCGAGCGCTGAGAGAGCAGGTGCGCGAGGTGCACGAGTTCGTCGCGGCCGTCATCCGCCGCGCCCAGGAAGCCGGAGGCATCGTCCCGGACCGCGACGCGGACGCCGAAGCCTGGATCTTCGTCTCCCTCGGCTTCCTCAGCACCATCGACCACCGCCTCGGCGGTCTTGTAGGCGATGAATTCAACGAGATCATCGCCAGCCGCCGCCGCTGGATGACCGGCAAACCAGACTGAGGACGCCGTTGGAAAGCTGAGATCCGCCGCCGAAGGCGGGCTCAGCCCGCCGAGAGGCTCACAACGCCAAGAACGCGTGCACGGCAGCTCCAGTTGCCGGCTCCTGAAACGCTTGAGTCCCGCGAGCGCGCGCAGGGCGGGCATCCGGGGGACCATGGGTTCCCCCGCGCAAAAAGTCTGAGAACCCTGTTGGAAAGCTGAGATCGCCGCCGAAGGCGGGCTCAGCCCGCCGAGAGGCTCACAAACGCCAAGAACGCTTGCACGGCAGCTCCAGCCGCCGGCTCCTGAAACGCTTGAAGCGCGCGACCGCGCGCAAGGAGGGGGCTCGCGGGGGAACCAGGGGGTTCCCCCGCGCAAAAAAAAGCCCCCCGCTGCGGCTCGGGGGGCTTTATGAGAGTTGTGCCCGCCTACTTGAGAGGCGACGACCCGGAGGCCTTGGCTCTGCGGCCCAGCCACACCCCCGGGCCCTAGTCGCCGTCTCTCTGGCGCGCCCCTTGCATCCGTAAGCCTGGCGTCCGGCTAGGTGCAAGGTGGACTGACTATAGACCTGGTCTTCGAATCAGTCAAGTACCTCAGTCAAGTGATTTTTCGGTTGGCTGATTCACTCGCTTTCCGGCACAGACATGACCTTTTTGAGGGATCCTCCAAGGAGACACTTGCGCCGAAATCAAGTATGCGTTTCACTTCATCAGACGCCTATGCCCCGAGTCTCCATAAACGCCCAGACAAGGACCGCCGTCAATCCGGCCGGCGCCCGCCTGGGCGAGCGCCTTCGACAGCTTCGCGTCGCCGGGGGCTTGACTCAGAGCGACCTCGCCGGCGAGCGCTTCTCGAAGGAGTACGTCAGTCAGATCGAGCGCGGCAAAACCCGTCCCACGCGCGAGACGATCGAGTGGCTGGCGGCAAGGCTCGGCGTCGACGCCGGCTTCCTCGAGCGTGGTGTCTCCGCAGACGAGCGGAGTCGCGTCGAGGCGATGCTCGCACGGGCGGAGGCGCTCACGAACGCACACCAGTACGACGAGGCAATCGAGGAGCTCGAGAACTCCCGGACCGCCGTCCTCGCTACCGGCGCCCCCGAGCTCGAGTATCGCGCGCTCTCAGCCGAAGGGTGGGCGCGGCTGGAGCGAGGGGAGGTCAGGGCGGCGCTGCAGCACCTCGAGCGCTGCCGCACGATCACCGACGGCGCCGGGTTCTCGGAGGTCGATCGGGCACAAGTGCTGTTCCAGATGGGCGTCTGCCGATACCACCTGTCGAGCATTGCGTCCGCCGTTTCCCTGTTCAGCGAGGGGTTGAAGCTCGCCGAAGGCTCGGGGCTGCCGTGCGACCTGCTGCGCTCGGAGATTCTCGGTTGGCGGTCGCGCTGCTACCGCCGCCAGCGCGATCTCGAGGCGGCGCGCGAGGACGTCGAGCGCGCTCTCGAGCTGGCGCAGGGTCTGGACGACCACCGCACGATGGCGAATGTCTACTTCCAGGCGTCTCTCGTCTCGGAGCGGATGGGACATTGGGTCCTCGCCCGTAGCTATGCCGAGCGGGCCAAGGCCTACTACGAGCAGCTAAACGACGAGCGCAACGTCGGCCGGCTCCTCAACAACCTCGGCGGGCTCAACTTCCAGCTCGGCAAGCCGGAGAAGGCGGTCGAGGACCTGAAGAGCGCCTACCGCGTGCTCCTCGACAAGGGCAGCGAGGCCGAGGCGGCCAACGTCGTCTCGTCGCTCGCGCACGTGCACCTGATGACCGGTCAGGTGGAGACGGCCGAGGAGGAGGCGCGGCACGCGCTGGATCTCCTCGAAGGCCGCGAAGATTTCCTTCTCGACATCGCGCCGACCCAGCTCGTGCTCGGCCGCGCGTTGATGGAGCAGGGACGCCTCGACGAAGCGCACGAAACGCTGCTCGGTGCCGAGGCGAGTGCAGATCAACTCGAATCGATCAGCCACCGCGCCGCGGCGTGGATGGCGCAAGGCGACCTGGCCGGCCGCCGCGGCGACGACACGACTGCCGCACGGCTGTATCGCAAAGCCGCGGAAGCCCTACAGGATGTCCGCTTCTAAGCCGATGAAGGAGGTGACATGACAAAAGCACGCCTCATCTCTCTCGTCGTTTCGCTGTCCACACTGGCGTTCTTCCTCGAGGCCGCGCTCCGAGGCCCCATGCACTTTCTTGGCGGCCCCGGCAGCTGGTTCGACGGACACTAGATCGGACGCCTGACGCGCAAGAGCGCCGGCCTTGTTGCCGGACGCGCGCATCGGCATCCGCAAGCGTCGCCCGCCGCACTCCTGCTCAGCGGTTCGGCGGCGCTCCTTCGCAGTCGGTGCGGCCAGACCGCACCTCGCGGTGACCGCGAGTTTCGTACCAGTGCCCGCCTGGAGAAGAAACACCAATGGCGTCCTGGGCCTTTACATGGTCTGGCGAATCATTCGCACGCCGGGCGAGCTTCGACGTATGTGCAGGCACCAAGGGGAGGAGACCAGCTGGTGCGCGCGAAAGGGCCGGGGCACGACAAAGCTCCTCCTCTC
>JBARRQ010000060.1:0-14955 GCA_049644305.1 Gaiellaceae bacterium | reverse complement strand
GGAGCACGCTCTTCAGGGCCTGTCCTCCACTGGGAATTGATCCCGCCGCGATCGAGCCGGACGCCGCAACGCCGAGTCCGATCGAGCCTGCCGCGATCGAGCCGGCGGCGATCGAGCCGGATGCGATCGATCCCGCCGCGATCGAGCCGGCGGCGATCGAGCCGGATGCGATCGAGCCGGAGGCGATCGAGCCGGCCGCGATCGAGCCCGCGGCCGCGGAGCCGACGTCCGGGGTCAGTGCCGAAAGCCGGGACCCGGGGATGGAGTTGACGGGCACCGCGGCGATTCCTGCCGGCACGGAGGGCTCGTCGGCGCTCATCGCCAAGGCGCTGACCCCGCTCCGCGTCACGTTCACCGTGATGTGCTGGACAGCGCGCTCGTTGCCGTCGGCGAGCGCATGGACGTCGAACTTGTACTGGCCGAGCGCCGTGTCCTGCGGAACGGTGATCGTCTGGTCGAAGGTGATGTCGGCCGGCGCGCTGATCGGCCCGTACGGCTGCGGCGGGTTGTAGCTCACCCACGTCGACGGGTCGAAGTTGGTGACGCCCGCAGGAGCGCTGACGGCCGTCGGCGTGAACGTGACGCCGTCGATGTGCGACGCGGCCTGGTTGATCAGGTTGACGATCTGCGACTCGAGCGAGGCGGTGCCGGCCGCGTGCGTGACGGCGTTGCCGCCCGTGTACGCCGCGATCGACGCCTGGCAGTCGGCGACCTGGTAAGGCCCTCCTTGCCAGGCGCGGGGGTTGTACGTGACGAAGGAGACGTTCGTGTTGTGGGCCTTCAGCGCGGCGAGCGTCGAGGCCGTCCTGAGATCGTCAGCAGTGCCCTGCACGCCGTCGGGCCCCGGGTCGGTCGGGGGCGTGTCCGGGCAGCTCGGGAAATCCGTGTGCAGCGTCGCGTCGTGCGGCAGCGAGTCGCCGAGCACCACCATGAATCGGGGGGCGCCGCTCGTGAAGGTCAGATGGGCGGTGTCGTTGTACGCCTCGTAGAAGGCGCGGTTGTACGCCTCCGGCTCGTCGCTCCCGCCCCCCGCGCTCAGTCCGTTGAGCGCGCACTGGATCGGAGTCGCCGGGAATTCGGGGCCGGCGCAGGGGCCCAGTCCGCTGTTGTCGGTGAAGTTCTGGTCTACACGCCACGGGTAGTCGCCCGTGCCCCCGTATGGGCTCGTCGGATAGTCCTTGAAATCGACGATCGCGAACTTCGCGCCGGGGATGCTCGACTTGATGTCGGTGACGATCGCGTTCGCGTCGTTCTTGGCGTCGGAGATGGCGGCGCCCATACTCCCTGTCGTGTCGAAAGCGAGGATGATGTCCGCCTTCGCCGGCGCAGCGTCGAGGTGGAGCGTCGGGTGGATGGTGCTCACGCTCCCCACGCCCAGGCTCAGCACGACGTTGTTGTTCGGCTCGAGAAAGCCGTCTGCTCCGGCAGTACCCGCAACGATCGCGGCGGCCGCGAAGCCGCCGATCACAAGCCGAAGAGCGCGCTGAACCGCGGTTCTCCGAACGCCTAGATTGGCCGCAGTTGACGCCATCCTGCCCTCTCCCCAAGCACGGCCCCGGTCGAAGCCGCGCGCGCAATCTACTGTTTTCTACTTGTTTGTCAACCATGCGACAATGTTTTCCACGGCTCACCGGGGAAGGAGAGGGGAGATCACTTGGGGCGAGGGAGGGCTGTTGACGGCGGTTCCTGAGACCGCCGAGGCCGCCGTCGACCTGACGCCGTACGTGCCACGCGTGGTCGTCGAATGGCTTCGCGTGGTACCGGAGGCACGGCGCCGCCTGCTCGAGGGAACGCTTGCGTTCGTCGACATCTCGGGCTTCACGGCCATGTCGGAGCGCCTTGCTCAGAAGGGGAAGCTGGGCGCCGAGGAGGTCACCGACGTGATGAACCTGGTCTTCGCGCGGCTCCTGGACGTCGCCTACGGATCCGGCGGGGGGCTGCTCAAGTTCGGCGGCGACGCGCTCCTGCTCTTCTTCTCCGGCAGCGACCACGCGGCGCGCGCCTGCGACGCGGCTCACGGCATGCGCAAGGCACTGCGGGAGCTCGGCCGGCCCCAGACCTCGGTCGGGCCGATGACCCTGAAGATGCATGTCGGCGTGCACAGCGACGCGTACGACTTCTTACTCGTCGGCGAGTCCCATCGGGAGCTCCTGCTGGCGGGCCCAGGCGTGACCCGGACGGTGGAGATGGAAGCGAGCGCCGAGGCCGGCGAGATCCTCGTCAGCGAGGAGACCGCGGCGACTCTCCCTGCGCGATTGTTCGGCGAGTCGAAGGCGGGCGGGCGTCTGCTGAAGGCGGCGCCGGGCGCGGTCGCAGAGATCGAGCCGTTGCCGCCGCTGGACGGCGTCGACCTCGGCGCGTGCGTCGCGGCCCCCGTGCGTCGGCACCTCGAGGGCGGCCGCAGCGAGCCGGAGCACAGGCAGGCGGCCGTCGGCTTCGTCCATGTCGGCGGAGTTGACTCGCTCCTCGCCGAACGGGGCGCGGAGGAGATCGCCGAGGCGCTCGAGGAGATCGTGATCTCCGCCCAGCTCATCGCAGACCAGCACGGCGTGACCTTCCTCGAGACGGACATCGACCGGGACGGGGCGAAGATGATCCTCGTCGCGGGCGCTCCGCAGACGGCGGGCGAAGACGAAGAGCGGCTCCTGCGCGCCGTCCTCGGCATCGCCGCAGGGACGCACCGCTTGCCCCTGCGGGTCGGAGTCAGCCGCGGACGAGTCTTCGCCGGCGAGGTCGGCGCACGCTTCCGGCGCACCTACACGATCCTGGGCACCACCGCCGCGCTCGCCGCACGGCTGATGGCGAAGGCCGAGGCCGGCCAGGTGCTGACTACGGCCGACTACCTCGAGCGCTGCCGGAGCACGTTCGAGACGATCCAGCTCGAGCCGTTCCGCCTCAAGGGCATCGAAGAGCCGGTTGCGGCGCTGGAGGTCCACGGGATCGCCGCAGCTCCCGAGGCGGGAGTCGAGCAGGGGCTTCCGCCCGTTCCGTTCGTCGGCCGCGAGCGAGAGCTGACGATCGTCTCCGCCGCGCTCGGCCCGGTGCGCATGGGATTCGGCAACATCGTCGAGCTGATCGGAGAGCCCGGGCTCGGCAAGTCGCGCCTCGTGGAGGAGCTGCAGGCGCGGGCTCCCGATCTCCGCGCGCTGACCGCCTCCTGCGAGCAGTACGAGGCCTCGACGGCGTACTTCGCCTTCCGGAGCGTCCTTCGCTCGCTGCTCGAGCTGCCTGCCAACGGCGCCGCCGCCGACAAGCTGCGCGAGCGCGTCGAGGATCTGGACCCAGAGCTTGCCCCGTGGCTCCCACTCGTCGCTCTCCTGCTCGACCTCGGCGTTGAGCCGACGCAGGAGGTCGAGGAGCTCCAGCCCGCCTTCCGGCGCGCGCGTCTGCACGGGGTGATCGAGTCGCTGCTCTCAAAGCTCCTGACAGAGCCGACCCTCCTCATCGTCGAAGACGCGCATTGGATGGACGAGGCCTCGTCGGAGCTTCTGCGCCACCTCGGGAGCCAGGTGGCGGGCAAGCCATGGCTCATCTGCGTCACGCGGCGGCCGGTGGAGGGCGGCTTCTCGGCGGCGGAGGGCGTCCCGCCGATCCCGGCGATGACGATCCACCTGCAGCCCCTCTCGCCGGAAGAGGCAAGGGAACTGATCGGAGCTTCCTCGGGAGCGGGGATGCTCCAGCATGAGGTCTCGGCGATCACGGACCGCGCCGGCGGCAACCCGCTCTTCCTGCAGGAGCTCGCTGTTTCGTCTCGTGCTCCCGAGCGGGAAGCGCTGCCGGAGAGCGTCGAGGCCGTGGTCGCGACGAGGATCGACAAGCTGGCTGCCGGCGACCGGGCCCTACTCCGTTATGCGGCCGTCCTCGGGGCGACTTTCAGCGCTGACCTAGTCACGAACGTGCTCGCGGAGGACCCGGCCGCGTCTGCGGACTCCGAGGCCTGGGACCGACTCGGCGAGTTCATCGAGCGCGACCCCTACACGGCCGGTGCGTTCCGCTTCCGCCACGCGCTCTTCCGCGACGCCGCCTACGAGGGGCTGTCCTACAAGCGGCGAGGCGAGCTGCACGCGAAGGTGGGCCAAGCGTACGAGCGGCTCGAGCTCGAGGGCCGCGGCGAGTACGCCGAGCTTCTCTCACTCCACTTCTTCCACGCGGGCGATCACGAGAAGACATACAGGTACTCCCTGCTCGCCGGCGAGCGCGCGCAGGAGAAGTACGCGAACATTGAGGCGGCCTCTTTCTATCGACGCGCGCTCGATGTGGCTCCGAAGCTCGGCCTCCCGCCTGAGGAGCTCGCGCGCGTGTGGGAGTCCCTCGGCGACGTCACCGAGCTGGCAGGCCTGTACGCGGACGCCGGCGAGGCGTACTCGAAGGCCCGCAAGCTCCAACAGCATCCGAGGCTGCTGCTGAAGGAGGGAATCATCCGCGAGCGCTTCAGCCGGTACTCCGAGGCTCTCCGCTGGTACAACCGCGGCCTTCGCTCGCTCGAGTCGCTCGAGCCCCACGAGCAGCGGCGGATGCGCTTCGAGCTGTCCCTCGCCTACGCAGGCGTCCGGGTCCGGCAGGGCGAGTTCGCGGACGGAGCGGAGTGGTGCAAGCGCGTCGTCCAAGAGGCGAACGAGACGTTGGACCTGCCGGCGATCGCACACGCGTACTACCTGATGCACCTCGCGTACATCTCGATCAGGAGCCCCGAGCGGGCGGTGTTCCGGGGGCTTGCGCTACCAATCTACGAGGAGCTCGGCGATCTGCTCGGGCAGGCGAACGCCCTGAACAACCTCGGCGTCGACGCCTACTACGAGGGGCGCTGGCAGGAGGCACTCGACCTGTACGACACGAGCAAGGCGGCGCGCGAGCGAATCGGGGACGTCGTGGGTGCCGCGACGATCACGAGCAACATCGGCGAGATCAAGTCCGACCAGGGCTACCTGACGACGGCCACAGAGCTCTTCGAAGAGGCGCGCGACGTGTTCGAGACGTCCGGCCACCGAATGCTCGCCACGCTCGCGCTGTCCAACCTCGGGCGAGCGGCGGCCCGCGAGGGGCGCTTCGACGAGTCCCTCAAGATGCTCCGCCAGGCTCTGGCTGCGTTCCACGAGATCCGCGCCGGCAGCCTGGTGTTGGAGGCGAAGACGCGCCTCGCGGAGCTAGCCGTCCTCTCGGGCGATCCGGTCGAGGCGCTTCGCCAGGCTGGTGAGACGCTGACTGCGATCGAGGAGACCGGCGGCGGCTCGCTCCAGCACGCGCTCGTCCACCGGATCCGCGGTTACGCGCTGATGCAAAAGGGCGACATCGAAGCCGCGGAGGGAGCGCTGCGCCAGAGCCTGGAGGTCGCGCGCGGAGCAGACGAGACCTACGAGCTGGCCCTCACGCTGGAGGCGATGGGCCGGCTACTGCAGCTCCGCGGCGAGGACGGGTCGGCCGAGGCGAAGGAGGCGAAGGGCCTGCTCGCACGCCTCGGCGTCGTCTCGACGCCGAGCGTACGGCTCTAGTCGGGACGGGCGGATTCGAACCGCCGGCCTCCTGCTCCCAAAGGGAGAGAGCGCGTCTGCACCCGTCACTCATCCTCTGGGCTCAGGCGCATTCGGTCTAGGCTCGGTCACCACCCCTACACGGTGGGTGGATCAGCACACAGTTGTCACTGCGAAGGGAGGAACCGTGAATTATTTCTTCAGCCGGCGTCTGTCGCCGGCGATGGTCGTGGCGCTGATCGCGTTGTTCATCGCTCTTGGCGGCAGCGGCTACGCGGCGACACATTTCAACAACTCACCCGCGGCAACACTCAAGAAGAGGCCGCCGAAACCGTCCACGCACGCCGACGCGGCAGCGGACACTGCGTTGATCAAGAAGCAAGCCTCGAAGCTGCGAGGTCCCAAAGGAGCCAAGGGCGACACAGGACCCAAGGGCGACCCAGGAGCCAAGGGCGACAAGGGAGACACTGGTGCGCCGGGTCCTTTCCCGGATCCACTTGTCTCGGGCAAGACGCTTCGTGGGACGTTTAACATCGACACGGTCGCAGGCGGCGCAGACGAGATCGAGGGTGAATCAATCTCGTTCGTCTTCACGCTTCCATCGGCGCCCACTGCGCATGTCATTGGTGTGGGCGGATCCTCCACGCCCGAGTGCCCGGGAACGGAGGCTGCACCGGCCGCTGCGCCCGGACATCTCTGCTTGTACGAGCTGACGATCACCAACAATCACAACCCTGGCACCGATGGGGGATTCTTCGCTACGCCCGTGACGAAGTACGGGACGGAGTTGTTCTTCCATTCGGCTGGCGCCGGCCGGTTTTACGTCGACGGCACCTGGGCCGTCACCGCAAGCTAAGGAAGATCATCGCCGGGGACGCCGGGGACTCCCGTATCGCGGGGTCCCCGGCACCCGTTGATCGCCGACCGGGCACGAATGGGCACTACTGAGGAGTTGGCGCTGTCACCCGTAGTCAGGTCTGGCAACGGGCTAGTGCGCTACTCCGCTCAGGAGGCCGACCTCAACTAGTCGGGACGGGCGGATTCGAACCGCCGGCCTCCTGCTCCCAAAGCCGCTCGGACTGTTAGCCGGTGCCGCGCCCTGCCGCGCTGATGCGCATTTCAAGCGGAATGACCGGCGCGGGCTGCGCTGAGGCGGCACGCGGCGGCACCCCCGCGGCGGTCGATGCTGGCGGTCCGCTGGCAGCCGCGACCGCTTCTTCTGCATCCGGTAGCTCGAACGCCCGCTCGATCGCGTCGCTCGCGTCGGCGTAGGACTGGTCGAACAGGTGCCCGTAGCGGTCCATCGTGATCGCAATCGAGGCGTGCCCGAGCTGCTCGCTGATCAGCTTCGGGGCGACGCCCTCGGCGATCAGGAGAGAGGCGAAGGTGTGCCTCAGGTCGTGGAAACGCACGAGCGGCACGCTGGCGCGTCGTAGCGCCGGCCGGAACTCCCGGCGGACGAAGTTGCCGGCGTCGATCGGGACGCCGTTTGCATTCGGGAAGATCAGCTCGTCGGCGCCCGAGAAGAATGAGCCGACTCGATGTTCGAGCAGGGCCCGCACGAGCGTCGGCCGGCAGGCGATTGCGCGCACCGAACGCCGCGTCTTCGGCTCGTGGAACTCACCGTGCCGATCGAGACTGCGCCGAATCCAGAGTCGGCGCCGCTCGGCGTCGAAGTCGCCCCAGCGCAGGGCGAAGAGCTCGCCCCGGCGGACGCCCGTGCTCACCGCCGTCAGTACGGCGACGCGGGGCGCTCCCGACATCGCCTCGAGTAGCAGCTCGACCTGCTCGCGAGTGAGCGGCTGCATCTCCCGATGCTCGCCTCGCGGCAGCCTGAGCCCCTGCGCAGGATTCGCCGGGATGTAGCCCCAGCGGACGGCGCAGCCGAGCATCGCCCGGAGGGCCGTCAGGCAGTTTTGGAGGGTCCCGGCACTCGTCCCCAGGCGAACGGAACGCCTCGGCGCGTCGACGATCCGCGGGTGGCGTCCCTCTAGCGCCGCCAGCTGCAGCTCGGCCGCGCGTGAAGCCTGCTGCTCACGCTGCCAACGCTCGACCTCGAGCCTGCGAGCGAGCTCGAGTCGCTCCTTGAACATCGGGCCGCCCGCTGACCAGTCCGCGAAGAACTCGTCGAGCACCTCCGGGGTGAGTGCCCCGAGCTGGTAGTCGCCGAGCGTCGGCGTCAGGTGGCAGCGAACCTGGCATTCGTACGACTCGTAGGTCCGCGTCCGCACTTGTCCCTTCGCGAACGGCAGCCACTTCTCGGTGGCGAACTCGCTGAGCCGCATCCGCCGCTTGGCGATCGCGTCGCGGTCGAACTCGCTCACCTGGCCCTCGATCTTCTTCTGCCTCACACGCGCGAGCCACAAATCGGCCTCGTCGCGCGTCCGGAACGAGCGTTGTCGCTGGACGCCCTCGATCCGGATGTAGGCGACCCATCTGTTGCCGCGTTTGCGGATGTTGCTCCGCCTAGCCATTGAACTTCTCGCCGGCGTTCTCAGCCGAGCAGGACGGACAGAAGTCCGCCTCCGGGTCGAACGGGAACATCTTCCCGCACCCTCGACAGGGCTGCTCCTCGTGGCGACGCATCTCATCGAGCCTGACGAGCGCCTCCCGGAGCCGGATGGACGCGTAGGACAGCGATTTCGATTCCGCTTCGAGATCGGTCGCGAGCATGGACAAGCTCCCGATCTGTGTCAGCGTCGGCGCCTGGTTAGTTGGCACTTCACCCGAGACGATCCCCATCGCCTGTGCGACGCCTGCCTTCGCGACCTCGGCAGCCATCGCCAGGTCCTCGCGGACCTTGTCGATCTGCGCTGCGTCGGCGATTACGGTCGTGCTGGTCATGCTGCCCTCCTTTGGGCTAGGAAACGTTGCGTCACTATAGTAACGTTTCCTCCAGACGAACTCAACGCCGATGTTGAAGCCTTTCCGTCAGACGCGCCTGCTAGGGTCGTCACTCGTGAGTCCCGAACTCGCCGGGTTGTCCGAGGTCGCCGAGCTCTGCGGCGTCTCAAAGCGGACCGCACTGAACTACGCCGCGCGCAAAGACTTCCCGAAGCCTGTCGATCGCCTCGCATCTGGCCCCGTCTGGCGACGAGCCGACGTGAAGCAATGGGCGAAGGCAACGCTGCCGATCCGGACCGGCAGGCCACCGAAGCCCGCAGTCTGACCCCCGGCCTGAGAGGCCGGCGCCCAAGGGCCGATTGCAGAGCGTCACCGTGCTCGCCGGAGCTCCGCCAGCAGCGAGCCAGCGAGCAGCGCGGTATACCTCGCCCATGACGACCTTCCGACTCACGCTCGTCGAGCCGAACGGGGAACGGCGAGCAGGCAGCTACAACGCGGCGGACGCGCCGCCTTACGAGGGCCAGCGGCTCGATGTACGAGACGGCGAGGACAGCGAGTGCTGGGTAGTGAAGAGCCTCGTTCCGAACGAGGAGACGGACGAGATCGAAGTCGTCTGCGAGCGCGGCCCGGACTAGACGCCTCAGGACTTCCACCACTCCTCGCCGACCGCCTTCAGCCGCGCCGGCGTCTCGACCTCTTCCTCGATCGGCGGGATGCTCCGGGCCCGAGCAAATGCCCGCAGCTCCTCAACGTCGAAGGCGAGCGCGCCACCGTCAAGCCGCACCTGGCGGAGCTCGCCCCGCTTCGCCCGCTCGCGGATCCAGCGAGCCGAGCGACCGAGACGGCGTCCGGCCTCCTCGACGTCGACGAGCTGCCACGGCTCGGCTTGCTGGGTCGGCCGCTGCGCGCCGTCGAGCTCGGCCTTGACTCGCTCGGCGATCGCGTCCGCGAACCCCGCAACGAGCTGCTCGAGGAGTTCGGGCGTCACGCGGCCTCGACCTGCGAGCAGTCTATTTGTGCGCCGGTTTCGCGGACCGCGCTCACGTCGGCAGCCCCCACTCCTCAAGCTGCTCCTTGCAGAGCATGCAGAGCAGGCCGAGCGGCCGGTCGGAGGTGCCGTCGTTCCAGCCTTCGATCGCGTAGGCGACGAGAGCCGCGAAGACTCCTTCGTCGCGTTCGTAGACGTCAAGGCACCACTGGCGTCCGGGGTTCCGGAGCCGCCACGCTGGGTGCAGGTCTTCGAGCGGCCGAACGAGCGCCTTGAAATCAGCCGGGAGCGGCGCCCTGCCTACCTGATTTTCAACCGAGAATGTCTCGCCGTTTTCCCGGGGGGACGGCAAGCTGTCTACCTGAACCTGAACCTCACTAACCGACTGCTGACTGTCTCCCTTCCTACCTACCTCTTCTTGAAAAAGGGAAGAGTAAAGAGAGGGGGTTTTTCCCCGTGCTCGCGCAGCCGCTTCAAAACGCGTCAGGTCGCTCATGCCGCGACGTCCGCCTCTGTCGCATCGACGAGCGCGGCGACGGCCGCCATCAGCTCCGGGAGCTGCTCGAGACGGAGGGTCAGGCCCTTCGGCGTCGGGCACTCACCGTCGTGGCTGACGGCCCACACGCGTAGGCTGACAACCTGCCGACCTCCGAATTCGCCCAGAGTCGCCTTGACGATCTCGCGCCGGTTCTTCTGGAACCGGTAGACGGTCAGGTCGGGTGCGTCGGTGTTTGACAGAGCTACGCTCATGCGACCCCCGGCTGGCGGAGCCGGTGCCTCAGACGCACGGCTAGGTCGTCAGGGGCGTTGCGCCAGCGTCGCCAGCGGCTGTCTAGCGTCCCGGGCGCGGTTTGACCCGCGAGCTCGTTCATGCCTCCGAGGATGGACCCGACGGAGGTGTAGCGAAACGGTTAGGTGACGGCTCTAGAGGGGGTTAGGTGACAGCTTCCGAATCCGCTCAACCTGCCGCTTCGACAACGGCGGATGCGGCCAGCTTCGGGCCATCTGCGTGTAGGCCACGAGCTCGCGAATGCTGTAGCCGTGCGTGAGCAGTTCGCGGGCATCCCGTTCCTGCTCCTCGCTGTACTTGACCTTTGGGCCGCCGAGCCGGCCCCATAGCTTCGTGCTAGCGAATCGTGCCTCGTACCAGCGAGCCCGCCGCTGTGGATCTCGGTGCAGCTCGCTTCGGACCGAGCCCGCGATATGCGCGGCCAGGATGTCGATGTCGCCAGCACTGAACGCCCAAGCGCCGTCCCAATGGAACCCTTCGAACCTCCGTCCCACGCCGAGAGTCAGGGCGAGCTGCCGAGTCGCCGCACGAGACCGGTCGAGCTGCTTCGCAGTGTCCTCCAGGGTGACCAGGTCATTGCTGACGCGCCACGCTGCGAATGATCGACTGAGGCGTTTGACCGGGTGTTCGACGTTCTCTAGCACCCACAGGACGGCGCATCGTGTCTCGCAGAAGCGAGTTGGCTCCCCCTTGACGCCTCTCTGCCGACGCGTCGTCTGCTTGGCGATCGCGGCTGGCCGCTCGCAGCCCTTGCGGTGACACCCGCCGTGCGGAATGTCGCACTCGGGCTCGCTGCAACTCGGACTGCCGCATCCACCCGAGCCTGCGAGCAGCTCGTCGCGAAGCGCGCTGCGCCGCGCCTCCCAAGCGCCCCGCCACCGGTCGAGCTCCTCGAGCGGGATGACGTACTCGTCCATGTGCTCCTTCGGTACGTCCTCGACCTGGAGCTCGCCGCGCTGGATCGCTTTTCGGATTGTCTTCCGGTGGATTCCAGTTCGCCGGCTCGCCTCGTTCACTCCGACGCTGCGAGGCTCGTCGCGACCTTCGAAGAGCTCGTCGACGTCGAGGTCGAGACGATCAGCGAGGCGCGATGCAACCTCGGGCCTGCAGCGGGTCTCGCCACGCTCAAGGGTGCGAAGGAACTGCGGACTGATGCCGCCGGCGCCAGCCAACTCGCGCTCGCTTAGCCCGAGCTCGCGCCGGCGCTCGCGCAGACGTGGAAGCGCGCGACGGTGGCTGCGATACGTCTCGGTCTTCACGAACCCCGACCGTACTCCGAGCGGCGGACGGTTCTGGATGCCGCCGGCGACCCCCGGCTGCCCTGGCCGCTGCGGAGCCCGCGAAGCGCCTGAACGGGTGCCAGCACGGAGAACGGCCAGCGATCCGCCAGCTCCGCAACAGGACCTGTTCGCTCGCGATTAGGCCGAACGGCCCGTTGTACGGTTCGGGCCCGGGTTGTAGTGTCGAGAGCCATGCGGCAGGTCGCTCGCGCTGTTCTCGCCCTCGTCCTCTTCCTCGGTCTCTTCGCTGCCGGGGCAGCGGCAGGCGGCCTCGACCTGAAGAGTGTGATTCTGAGGCCGGGTCAGTGCATCACGCTTGCGAGGGTGCACGTCTGCGCGGCTAAGGCACGGCCGGCGAAGACGAGGATCATCACCGTCACAGACGCCGTTACCTCGACGGTCGCCGGGCCACCGGTCACGGTCGCCGGGCCACCGGTCACGGTCACTAACACCGTCACCGCTCCCCCGGTCACCGTCACCGTGACCACCACGCCGACTCCGCAGACCGCCTTCCTGGACGGCACCTATCGCGTGGGCACGGACATCGTCGCTGGCACGTACAAGAGCACCGCGACCACCGACAGCTGCTACTGGGAGCGCCTGAGCGGCTTCGGCGGGACGCTCGGTGAGATCATCGCGAACTACTACGGCAGCGGTCCGACCTACGTGACGATCGCGCCGACGGATCTCGGCTTCCATTCGGCGCGGTGCGGCGGGTGGTCGAAGGTCTGAGGCTCGCAACGTAGAGGCGCGCCGCTCAGCCGTTCTCAGCGCGATCGAACCGCCCGAGAGCGCCAGCAGGCCCGGGTCCTTCGTGCCGGAAGAAGCGCGTCAGCGTCCCGTCCTCCAGCACGAACTCGAGGCGCCAGCGGCCGACTGCGGCGTCCATGCGCTCGGCGACGTGCTCGATCAGGTCTCTCGTGTTAAGCGGTAGCTCCTGAGCGGAGTGCACCCGCTCGCCCACTACGACGCCTGACCCCGAGCGGACGGGTCGACGAGCCACTGCGCGCGGTCGTCGAAGCGCCCGAGCTCGTCGCTGCCTGCCTGGCCGAACCGAGTGAACCAGCGGCGCAAGCGGCCGTCCTCGAAGTGAAGCTCGAGCGTCTGCCGGCCGTGGTCGAGATCCATGACCGCGGCGACGGCCTCGAAGAAGCGGGCGAGCGCCGGCTTCGGCTCGTCCATGATGGCCCCAAGACTAGCAGGCTGGACGGATTGCAAAATGCCTGCAAAGCGCAGCGTGCACACCTCGGTCATGCGTATTAGAGTCGCCGCGTGGCCGGGACGTTCCGAGCGATCTTCCCGCGAGACGGTGAGATTGGCACCATCGTCGGGGACGCCGACGCGCGAACGCTGCAGGCCAAGATGCGCGAGGAGGCGGAGCAGGGGTCAGGCGATGAGGCTGACGAGCTTGGACACGCAGCCGACTGGATCGACAGGTACCGGGAGGGCTCGAACTTCGCTGCAGAGACGTGCCGCGTGATCGTCGGCTTCGTGAACGCCCACGACTCCGAAGAATGGGTTACGAAGTCGCTGCGGGACGCTCGAGGCGTGCTCGCCGCTCAGGCAGAGAGCAAGCCCGACGTTCCCGAACCACGCGAAATCGGCGACTTCTAGCGCTGGCTTCCTGCTGACGCAAGCGACGCACGCCCACCCGGCAAACCACCGCCGTCATGGGCGCCAGCCCTCCTAGCCGGGGGTCGCAGCTACAGCTCGGGCGCCGATCCCCGGCTGAACTGATCGGGAACGACCGCTCGCTTCCCACCCCGGCTTGACTGTCATCGGACTTGCGTCCGACCACGGCCTCACGGGCTAACAGCCTCGTCCGTCGTTCCCGATACGACTTCAGCCTACTCGTCGACGTCGGCCTCGAGCGCGTTCAGAAAGGCGTCCCAGCGGTCCTCGGGAACGAACTCACTGGCGACGTCGATCCAGCGCCGCACCTCGCGATCCAGGTCGGCGCGGTCGACGCGCTCCGTCGCCTCTCCTTCGAGCAACGCCTCGAGCTTCGCGAGCGCCGCCAGGTCGTGTCCGTGCATCGGAACCTCTCCTTTCATGAGCGCGCTGGCGAACCCAACGCGATAGGCGTCAATCACCTGAATCTGATCGGCGAGCCGCTCGGAGCGTGCGCGCACCATGCCGCGCTCGACTCGCGCTTGTGATGCCGCGTCGATCCGTTTGGCGCGCCGAATCCAACGCTCCTTCAGCGCATGCTTGCGGACGGCCGTGCCCGAGACCGAGAACTCTCTCGACACCTTGGCGAAACTCCGCCGTGGGCCGAGCGCGACGAAGTAGGCGAACGCCTGCTCCCAGTCGATCCGCGGTGCGCTAGGTATCGCGGATCCCCCAGGCACCAGCGAGCTTGACCACCCCACCGCACGTACACGTGAGCGAGCTCCGGCTGAAGCAGAGCATTCGGATCTGTCGAAGCGCTATCTGCGCGCCGAACAGTTCGGCGATGCCTTCGATCGTGTCCTCGGTCGCGGCGACAAGCGCGAGCTCCTCCTCGGGGAGCAACGGCGTCACGATCCCGGCGATGGGCCTCGAGCAGCTCGGGCAGTGGCTAACGAGCGTCAGACCGATCACGCCGTGCCACCAAAGATTCCTTGCGAGCCGACCAGGCCGAACTGGCGGATCAGCTCGTCACGCATCGCCGGCGCGGCGTCGCGCGCGAGGCGCTGGACCTCCTCGCGAGTCCAACCTGGGCCATTCAGGTTGAACACGGGCGAGAGATGGATCTCCGTCGGAGCATGCGTGACGTGCACCGTGTCACCGAAGGGGAGAGCCGAGCGTGTGATCGAGCGAGGCACCGTGCCACCGCCGACGTGTGCGAAGAAGCGGCTGAAGAACTCCGGCCCGCCGAAGAAGCTCTGCTGGTGGGCGTTCAGGACCACCTCCTTGGGACGGAGCAGCGCGTGGACAGAATCGAAGCCGCGGTCGAGGCCGGCGACGAAGCCTCCGTGCTGGAGCTGGGTCGGGTGGTGCCCGCTCGGAGTCCCGCCTTTCTTCGTCGGATCGGGCAGCAGCGCAGGGGCCGGGGCGGGAGTCCCCGAAGGGCCAACCGCTGCTGGCTGCTTCGTCCCGCCGAGGGCGCCGGTAGCGCCTGGCGTCGCCGCGGCTGCTGCGCCGCCTGCCGCGATCCCGCTGAAGGTGAGGTTCGTCGGCAGGTTGGCGGCCGAACGACTGAGCCGGTCGATGGCGTCAGCGGAGAGATGAGCTTTACTCGCGAGTTCCTCGAGGCCAGCCCAGCGACCCTTCTTCTTCGTGTTGGTCTCGAGCGCATCCAGCGCTTTCGTCAGGTTGTTGATTGCCGTGACCAGGTCAGCGATCGCCCCGCCGATGTCGCTACTGGCCTGCAGCATCGGACCGGCCATCTGCGCCGCCTGCTCGGGCGTGAAGCCGTGTTCAACCAGGAAGTCGACGGTTTCCTTCCAGGCCTCACCGACCGTGATCTTGCCGTCGCGAAGCCGCTTGCCCGTGTCTGTCAGGAAGTCGTCGATCGCCTTCGCGTTCGCCTTATGAGCGGTGTCCCAGTTCGTTTTGAGCGTGTTGATGGTCTCGTCGCCGAGCGTCTGCACGGCGCCGATC